>JAPHTO010000157.1 GCA_026196955.1 Colwellia sp.
AAGTTATTAATGTACTTGGATTTAGATCCTGCACGTTGGCCTCAAGGGGCGAGCAATATTCAAAATCACTCAATTCTTCAAAAGTTTTTTGCTAAACAAGGTATTGATAATGGTAATGGAAGTAACACAAGTTTCGGTGAAGAATACCTAATAGATAAGCTTGATGAAGTACATAATCAATATCCATTAATAGACGATGCAGATAGCTCACAGCACAGTGCGTTGGTTGATGCTATTCAGGGAAAAGACTTAGTTATCGAAGGGCCGCCAGGCTCCGGTAAATCTCAAACTATAACTAATTTAATAGCAGCGGCTATCTCTCAAGGCAAAAAAGTACTATTTGTAGCTGAGAAAATGGCTGCACTTCAAGTTGTAAAATCTAGACTATCTAGAGCCGGTTTAGGTGATTTTTGTCTAGAATTACACAGTCATAAAACACAGAAAAAACAAGTATATGAAAATATAGCCAAGAGAATAAACAACCAAGATGATTATCGTTACCCGTCATCAATTGATATTGATATCCAAATGTATGAAGAGAAAAAAGAAGCATTAACTCGTTATGCTAATTTGATCAACAGTACATGGAAAAACACCGGGAGAACAATTCATCAAATCTTTTCTACAGCAACACGATATCGTGAAGAATTCGCAAATATTTCGCTAGAAGATATTAAGCCTGATCACATTAATGGCCAAAGCTTCGATGAAATATCATCAAGAAGAACCACTGATGAACTTAAAAAATATGCTGATGTTTTTGATGAGGTAAAAAAACAATTTGGTTCAGAGGCTGAGTTATCAGACCATCCTTGGTTTGGTGTCTACAATAAATCTATCCAGCTATTTGATTGTGATGACGTATGCAAACTATTGGTTACTTGGGATAGCACTATTGCTGCATTAGAACAAGCCGCTATCCCATTTAATGAACAACTTAATAATGATGTAGTCAGCGATATTAGTTCATTGAAACAAGTATTAGCTGACAGTAACAAGATACCTAAATTAAAAGGTACTGAGTACCTACAAGCTCTAAGCTTAATTACGCCTCAGAAAGAAAATGAATTAACTGAATACATCAAGCAATATAAAGCGACATCTAAGTTGTTAGAGTCGTTGAAAGAATTATTTGAACTAACCGTTTTAAACGAAGGTGAAAGCCTAGAACGCTTTACAAAATCGAATCAAAATTTACAAAAAGAGTGTAAGAGCCTCGAATTAAAGCTAACTAATATTTTTCAACAGTTACAGCTGCTTAAAACATTAAGAGACGTAAGTCTTTCGCTTTCAGATGATTTAAAAACATTAACGGAGCAAGATAACAGTTTATCTGACTTATTATCCCCATCGTATAATGGCTTTTTAGAATGTAAGCAGTACTTTGAACATATTAACGCCCTCGATATAACGCTAATATCTAGAAGACATGATCTATTTGATAATGAACTTTTAGACCAGCACCTAGCTAATTTAGAAGAGCTTCTTCCTAAAATTCAACCTCTACACAAGAGTTTAGAACAACACTTTAACCTAGAAAATTTACCTACAGCAAATGAACTAAAAGAAATTGATAGCATTATGAAAAATGCAGGAATTTTCTGTTGGTTTAGTAGTGAGTGGCGAGCAGCTAAATCTAAACTGCTTATGTATGCGAAAGGGTTGAAGCCTAAAGTTAAAAAGTTAGTACCATTTATTGCTAGCTTAACATCGTATCGAGAGTTGATAGATCAATTAAACAAAGAGTCTGCTTACCAAACTTTGCTACAACATGAGTTTAAAGGGATTGATACACCAATAGCTGAACTCATCAGCCTTAGAGCTTGGTATAAAGATATTCGGGCCTCGTATGGTGTAGGCTTTGGTAAAAAAGTGTCTTTTGCTAATTCATTATTTTCTATCGAGAGTGAATTATTTAAAGGGTTAAAGCATTTAGCTGCATCAAAATCACTTGCCGAATTTGAGCAGTTTTCTCAATTGTTTCCTCAACTTGAAAGTGTTTTTTCGCATCCATTATTTAACGACAAAAATACAGATTTGTCAGCAGATGTTGGAATTTCATCGTTTGTTGATGAACTAGAAAGCGATATTAAAACTTTACAATCCTCATCCAAGAAAGACTTTACTATAAGTCAGTTAACAAAGTGTATTGAGCAAGTTTCAGCTTTACTTAGCACAGAACACTTACTTGATGAGAATAATATTGCTAGGGAGTTATTTGATGAAAGCACTCAATTGTCAATTAGAAATGACTCAAGATCACAACTCATAAAAATAGAATCTACATTAGAACTAAGTAGAGCAATTAATTTGCTCGAATCAGAGCCTTTAAAAGAATACTTATTAAGTAATGTTAGCGGTGAAGCACTTCAGCTAATTACGGCTAATTTAGACAATCTTTCAATTGCGTTTAATAGCTATCAACTTACATTACAGGAATTTTCTCATAAAGTTGACTTGGATGAGAACGCTTGGTTTAAAGGCACAAAGGGTAAATTTACGCTCTTGCAAGAACGCAATAACAAAGCGATTAGCCAACCTCGTTGGTTAAGCACTTGGGTCGACTTTATAAGAATAAGATCATCCTTGTCAGATAAAGGATTAGAAAATTTATTACGTTACACCGAAACCGGTGCTTTAGATCTAGAAAATATTGAACAAATCTATGTTTACTCAGTATTTGATATTCTGGCCAGAGAAATCATAAATGAAAACCAAGAGTTAGCTTATTTTTCTGGGGCTGACCAAAATGCAATTCGTAAACAATTTAGAGAATACGACAATAAGCTAAAAACATTACAACAAGAGAAAATAGCTTATCAAGTCGCACAAACTGGCGTGTCTAACACCGTTTCTGGTATTTCTAGCGGCAAGGTTTCTTCTTACACAGAAATGGGTCTTATTAATAATGAAGTGAACAAAAAAACGCGTCACGCACCTATAAGACAACTAGTTAGAAGAGCTAGTAAATCTTTAGTGGCTTTAAAACCTTGTTTCATGATGGGGCCGCACTCAGTAGCTCAATATCTAGCACCAGGTCAATTAGAATTTGATTTAGTAGTAATGGATGAAGCATCACAAATTAAACCTCAAGATGCTTTAGGTACTATTGCTCGCGGTAAACAATTAGTTGTTGTTGGTGATCCAAAGCAGTTACCACCCACTAGCTTTTTTGATAAAGCCGTTGATAACGATGATGAAGACACCACAGCGATAGAGCAATCAGAAAGCATCCTCGATGTTTCTTTCCCTATGTTCAATGCTCGTAGGTTACGCTGGCATTATCGCTCGCGTCACGAAAGCTTAATTGCCTTTTCAAACCAAGAGTTTTACGACAGTAACTTAGTGGTATTCCCATCACCATCAAGTAAAAGTGATGAATTTGGTATTAAATTTACCCACGTAAAAAGTGGTCGCTTTGTAAATCAGCATAATATAGAAGAAGCTAAAGTCATTGCCGAAGCAGTGAGAAACCATTTATTGCATCGCCCACATGAATCGTTAGGTGTGGTTGCTATGAGTTCAAAACAGCGAGAGCAAATAGAGCGTTGTGTGGAAGAACTATCTAAAGATGACCCGCAATTTAGAGATGCATTAGCAGATAACGCAAACACTGAAGAAGCATTGTTTTTGAAAAACCTAGAAAACGTGCAAGGTGATGAAAGAGACGTTATCTATATTTCATGCACCTACGGTCCACAAGAAGCTGGTGCCGCACAAATGCCACAGCGTTTTGGCCCAATTAATTCAGCAGCAGGTGGTAGACGCTTAAACGTATTATTTACGCGTTCTAAAAAACGTATGCATGTATTCAGTTCGATGACCGAAGGCCACATTGTCGCATCAGAAACATCAAGCCCTGGTGTGCAAGCGCTGAAAAGCTTTTTAAGCTTTGCCCAAACAGGTAAGCTTCAACAGCAAAAACATACTGGTAAACAGCCAGATAGTGATTTTGAGATTTCAGTGATGAACGCCCTAAAACTTGAAGGGTTCAATTGTGTGCCACAAGTTGGGGTTGCCGGTTACTTTATTGACCTAGCGGTACAAGATCCAGGACAGCCAGGGCGATATTTAATGGGCGTAGAATGTGATGGAGCAACATACCATTCGGCTAAATCTGCACGTGATAGAGACAGATTGCGCCAATCAGTATTAGAAGGGTTAGGCTGGAATATTAAACGAATTTGGTCAACCGACTGGTTCAAAAACCCACAGGCCCAATTAAAACCAATTATTGAAGCATTACATCAGCTAAAAACTGAAGTACCTGAAAATGTAGAAATAGAATCTGAAGTTGAAGAAATTGAAAATGTTGTCGAGCATGAGGTCCAAGTACTACATGAGCTAGATAAGTTTATCCACTCAGATGATTCATTAGAGGTAAAACTTCAAAAGTTTGCCGAAGAAGCTATTCCAAGTAACGATGAAGTGCCGTTAGCAAGTAGATTGCTAAGGCCAGCTATGATCGCAGCTTTATGTGAATTTAAACCTATTTCTAAAAGTGAATTTCTAGAAGTTATTCCGCCTTATTTACGCTCAGCAACATCAACAGAACATGGTAGATACCTTGAGCAAGTGTTGAATATTATTGCGGAAGATGAAGAAGAAAAACCTAACGTGTAGTTAATATCGAATAAATATTTATCAAACCTAACTACATGAATTAATAACAAATTAAATGTTCGGTGTTACTAAAATGTTTAGAGCACCGTATAAAAAGAATCAAAGGTAAAGTTAATGGCAACTGCTAAAAGCAAAAAGAGTAATACCGCAAACACCAATTTTGAAGAAACCCTATGGGATACCGCTAATAAACTGCGTGGTAGTGTTGAGTCGTCTGAATACAAACACGTGGTATTAAGTCTTATCTTTTTAAAATTTATCAGTGATAAATTTGAAGACAAACGCCAAGCCTTAATTGATGGTGGCATGGGCGACTTTGTTGACCAAGTTGAATTCTACATGCAAGACAACGTGTTCTACTTGCCTGAGGAAGCTTGTTGGTCGTTTATTAAAAAGAACATGAAGCAAGACGACATTGCGGTAAAAATTGATACCGCATTGCATACGGTTGAAAAGAATAACCCTTCATTAAAAGGCGCATTGCCAGAGAACTACTTTAGCCGTTTAGGGCTTGTTACCAGTAAGCTTGCGTCACTTATCGATACTATTAACAACATCGACACAGCCGCTAGCGAATGTGAAATGACTGAAGAAGATTTAGTTGGTCGCGTTTACGAATACTTCTTAGGTAAGTTTGCTTCAAGCGAAGGTAAAGGTGGTGGTGAATTCTATACGCCAAAATCAGTAGTAGCGTTAATTGCTGAAATGATAGAGCCATTTAAAGGTAAAATTTACGATCCGTGTTGTGGCTCAGGCGGTATGTTTGTGCAGTCGTTAAAGTTTATAGACAGCCATAAAGGTAATCGTAAAAACATCGCTATTTACGGCCAAGAGTACACGAATACTACCTATAAACTAGCCAAAATGAATCTCGCGGTTCGTGGTATTTCAGGTAACTTAGGTGAAGTCGCTGGAGACAGCTTTTTTAAGGACCAACACCCTGATTTAAAAGCGGATTTTATTATGGCCAACCCGCCGTTTAACCAAAAACAATGGCGTAGCGATAGCGAATTAGTAGACGATGGCCGTTGGGCTGGTTTTGATATACCACCAACAGGAAATGCTAACTATGCGTGGATCATGCACATGATCTCAAAGCTGAGTGAAAACGGCACCGCAGGTTTTGTATTAGCGAATGGTTCAATGAGTTCAAATACTGGTGGTGAAGGTGCCATTCGACAAAAGATAATCGAGCAAGACTTAGTGGATTGTATGATCGCCTTACCGGGGCAGCTTTTCTACACCACACAAATTCCAGTGTGTTTATGGTTTATCACCAAGAATAAGAAAGAAGATTCTGAAAGAGGCTATCGTAACCGCCAAGGTGAAACGCTATTTATTGATGCCCGTGAAATAGGCTCAATGATCAGCCGAACCAATAAAGAATTAACTACGGATGATATTGCAGGTATAACTCGCACTTATCATGCATGGCGTGGCGAGAAGACAGATGCCGATGGCAACGAATTAGAAAGTTATGAAGATGTAGCTGGTTACAGTAAGTCAGCATCACTTGAAGACATTAAAGTTAATGATTTTGTATTAACACCAGGTCGTTATGTTGGCGCTGCTGAAATTGAAGACGATGGCATTCCGTTCGAAGTAAAAATGAAAGAGTTAAGTAAAACCTTATATAGCCAAATGGAACAGGCAGAAGAATTAGATAAAGCGATTCGCCAAAACTTGGAGGTCTTGGGTTATGTCGAATAGTATAAAGTTATCTGAATTATGCTCGGATATATCTTACGGCTATACTGCCAGTGCAGATAGCGAAGAAGTTGGTCCTAAGTTTTTACGAATAACCGATATACAAGGTGGAGTGGTCAATTGGGAAGATGTACCATTTTGTAAGATTGATTCTAAAAACTTGGAAAAGAACCTATTAAGAAAAGGTGATATCGTTGTTGCCCGAACGGGCAATAGCACTGGTGAAAATTATATATTTGATTCAGAATATGATGCAGTTTTTGCCTCTTACTTAATTAGGTTTAGAGTTAATCCAGAACTAGCGAATCCATATTTTGTTTGGCTGCAAATGAGAACGCAAACATGGTGCAGCTTCGTATCTGGTTCTAAAAGTGGTTCAGCGCAGGCAGGAGCTAATGCAAAAGTTTTAGGGTTATTTGAAGTAGAATTACCAGAGAGACATATCCAAGATAAAATAGTTGATATTGTCTTTGACTATTTCAATAAAATAGAACTAAATCGCCAAACTAACCAAACCCTAGAACAAATTGCGCAAGCGTTATTTAAAAGCTGGTTTGTTGATTTTGATCCAGTTTTCGACAACGCCCTTTCTAGCGGTTTGGCGGTTAACGACTTTCCTGAAGCCTTACAGAAAAAAGCACTTTCTAGACAACAGCAACGTCAACAAGTGCAACAATCAATCGCCACAGGTGAGCTTGAAGCTAAACCACTACCCGAAGACATCAGCCAACTCTTCCCAAGCGAATTTGAACAAACCGATGAACCATCAATCGGCATCAACGGCTGGATACCTAAAGGGTGGCAGACAAACACATTGCACAACATGGTTGATACTATTTCTGACACTTATAAGTTAAAAGAAGTGGATGAAGTTATCTTTCTAAATACAGGTGATATAGAAAACGGGAAGTTCTTACACAACGATTTTTCACCCACAGAGGGACTACCAGGCCAAGCTAAGAAATCAATCTCCAAAGGCGACATTTTATATAGTGAAATTAGGCCTAAAAATAAGAGATTTGCCTTTGTTAATTTTGATGCAAAAGAGTACGTTGTATCAACTAAATTAATGGTACTTAGAGCTAAAGAAGGTATCTCCTCATTACTGCCATATTTTATTTTAACTCAAGATAAAGTTGTAAATGAATTACAACATGTTGCAGAACACCGTTCTGGTACTTTTCCACAGATAACCTTTAAAGAATTGCAAAAAATACAGATGGTTTTTCCTGAATCATCTGAACTACAGGATTATTTTGTAGAGCAACATTTGAAGCAAATCTTTAATAAAAGGCTCGCATCTATTGAACAAAGCGAGCAGCTAGAAAAGCTTAGAGATACGCTCTTACCAAAACTAATTTCAGGTGAATTGCAGCTTCCAGCCGAAATTATAAATGCCGAGGTTCCTGCTTAATGAGTGACGTTTTGCTGTGGGAAAACATCAAGGATGACTTTGCACAAGCTAGCTTGATAGTTGGCAACGGCGCAAGCATGGCTGTATCAACTAGCTTTGGTTATGACTCGTTATATGATGCTGCCGTTGAATTAAAACATATATCTAAACCAGTTCAAGATGTCTTTGATAGCTTTGAGGTTAATGATTTTGAGTTGGTTTTGCGTAGATTATGGCAAGCAAAATTAGTTAATACTGCATTAGGTATAGAGCATGGCAAAGTTGAAGCGTCATACCAACAGGTAAGAACGGCGTTGATTGCAACGGTTCGCGATGTTCATGTTTCTTACCAAGAAGCAGAAGAGCACTTAGTGCATATTTATAAGTTCATGCAGCCATTTAGTAAGGTGCTTTCACTTAATTATGATTTGATCGTGTATTGGGCTGCCATGCTAGGTAATCGGGAATTAGGCCCTTGGTTTAAAGATTGTTTTACACCTGATTACTTTTGCTCTGGCTGGCAAGAACGTGCTGAACCATATGGTGCAGCTAAAGGCGCTACTTTATTCTTTTACCCCCATGGAAATCTGGTCTTACACCATCACGAATTTTCAAGTGTTAAAAAAATCACTGCTAGAGCTGATGGTGACTTACTTGAAAGTATATTAGATAAGTGGGAAAGAAGAGATTTAGCTCCTGCTTTTGTATGTGAAGGTACGCAAGAATCAAAAGAACAATCTATCTCAAGCTGTGATTATTTAGAAAAAATATTTTATGAAGTACTTCCTGACGTAGGCCAAAATATTGTTATTTATGGTTGGTCTATGGCAGAACAAGATGAGCATTTACTGCAACAGATTAGTAAAAGTAAAGCTAAAAAAATTGCTGTATCAGTATATAAAGCTGATGAAACATCCATGGGTAGAGTTGAAAAACAACTAACTGACATTGGTGTTGAAGAGGTGGTTTTCTTTGACTGTGAAAGCGCAGGTGCATGGAATATGCCATCTACAGAATTTTTAAAAGAACAAGAAGACGAACAGAAAGCAATAGCTGAAGCAATTCAAAAGCTATCGCTAAAAAAAGCGCATTAAGTGGTTATTATATAACTAAGAGCAGAAGTTATAGAGTTGTTGAGTACTTAAAACTTAGCCTGAGACTACTAATAACCAAAATATATAAACCTGAAAGGTTAATTAAATAATAAGAAGTAAATATGGATATCAAATATTGGGACGGTGGCCTTGAGCGCCACGAAATCGATGCGATTAAAAAAATTGAAAATGTATTAAGTACGCCTAATGTGCAAAAGCATAAAGGCAAAAGTTCAAATCAAGGGCAAGGGTTTGAAGCGCTTCAAGCGTTAAAGAAGCTTTTTAATGAGGGCTGGAAAGGTTATGCAGGTTTTCGCTTTATCAATAAGCATAAGCAAGGCGAAATAGATTTACTGATAGTAACTCACTGTAATATTTTAATTATTGAACTTAAAGACTGGAATGGTAAGCCTGTTACTTCAAATCGTGGAAAATGGTTTTGGGGAAATGAAGATAGGGGCACATCCCCGGTAGAGCTTACTCGAAAGAAAGAATTTATACTTAAAAACTTGCTTAAACCATTTGCAGGAAAGTTTAAAAATGAAGGACGAGTTCCTCATGTACATTTTTTAGTAGTAATGAGCGGTGATAGTAACTTTTCTAAGCTACAAAAAAATGATTTAGCCCATACCTTAACGTTAACTGATTTTTGTAAATTATGTTCTAACGAAGGTCAGTTTAATAAACGCTTTACTCCTCACCCAGATGCAAAAGTATTGCTGCAAGATATCCCACTGTTAGAAAAAAGCTTACTGCTTAATGATAAAAAAGTAGAAGCTAGACCGTTATCAGTTGATGGCTGGTTAGGGCAAGAGCAAATTTTTGATCACCCGAATGAGGTTTATAAAGAGTACCTTGCTCAAAGTGAAGCCGACAAAAATGATCGTGCCATTATCCGCAGCTGGGATTTTGATAAACTTTCAAATCATGATGCTAAAACCCCTGATGGACGTATAAAAATTGCCTCTCGTGAACGTGAAGTACTCACAAAAATCAAAAGAGAAAATAGAGAGCTGTACGAGCATTGTGTTTCTTCACTAACAATACCGACTAAAGAGAAGATAACCTCGCAGTACAACGAGGTTGTTGAGCTTCCTCATGGTCATGAGCGCCTTAATGACTTTATCGCTACCTATGGTGAAAACTTAGCCATTGATGAGCGTGTTAACTTGGTTAGAGTGTTAATAGCTCGCTTTGCAGATTTGCATCAACTACAACTAGCTCACCGAGATATCGGTAAACACAGTATTTGGTTAAGTACTGGGCAGCGTGTTGCGCTTTCAAACTTTATTTCGGCATTTGCTCGCAAGAAAGAAACCGTAGGTGATATTCGTGATGAACTATCGGTATACAATCAAACTACACCTTCGCTATCTCCCTATCATTACGATGTTTCTCGCCTTGCTATCATTGCGTGGTCAATTCTTGAAGCTAAACGATTAACACCTGCGCTTGAAAAATCGTTAGAGGTGGAGCTTTCACAATCTGATGCGTGGTATGGCGACACGTTATTAAAAGCATTCAACGGTAAAGACTTTGCTAATGCTGGTGAGTTTTTAGATGTATTGGTTGAACAAGAACCAAGTAAAGAAGCCGCTTTTAGCTTTTCAACGCAAGAGCTAGAACGATTTGTTAAGGCTAGCAAAATAAGCAAATTGCATCCTGAAGTAGAAGAAATTTCTGCAAACGATTCAAAAGAAGTATATAAGGCCGACACCGGTGTAGTGAAAGTTTGGAATAATATTAACCCTACTGACATAAATGCCGGTCTCGGGCTTCGCACGTTATCGTTTTTAGAACGAGTCGAAAAATTGCAAAGCCTTAATCTAAGTTTTATCCCCACCGTTGTTGATTACGGCATTACCGCACGAGATAGCTCATTGTATTTGGTGAGTGAATGGATTGAGGGTGAAGCTTTAGATCCTTATCGAATGCGTAACCGCAGAAATGATATTGTAAAAAGCTTAGTAGCCCATATTGAGCATATGCACTCATTAGGCTTTGCTCATGGTGACTTAAAACCTGAGAACGTTATTGTTAATAAGCATGGTGACGTTTTTATTATTGATGTTTTAGATTTTCATCATGATGCTGAAGAGCTGCTTAATACCGAATATAGTCCGGCTGATATCGATAATAGCTCAGCTTTTGAACGTGATAACTATGCAGTAATGAAGATAAGTGCAGAGTTACTAGAAATTGACTGGGGCACTGAGAGCTCAAACTTTGAAGCAGTTAGCCAAGCTATTATTCATGAGCTTGAAGACGTTGATTTTGGCTTTAGGGAATTAACTCGTTTTAAAGATGCTGTTTTAAATCCAGAAAAAACAACACAACCATCGGTTGAAACGATTGATATTGAAATAGGAGGAGCAAGAGAAAATTTTGATCCTCTAACAATATACCCTGATAACGGTAAGTTATATGTTTCGATAGAAGAAAGTGATAAGAAAGCTTCTGGTTTGGTAATGAGCTTTTGTGGATTAGGTGGCTTCTTTAGGCTTTTCTTCGATCAAGTAAGTTTCACTTTTGAACATGGCTTAGCGCCTAAAACAAGAGATAGTATTTCTCCTAGAGATATCGAAAATGCTGTTTTAGAACTTCCTTTTGCTATTCGTATTACTCAAGGTAGAGCAAGTAATCTAGAAGTGCTCAATAGACGTATTCGACAGTTTTATAGTTTCGAAAATGCAGTTAAACAATTTCAGTTAAAACAGAGAAAAGTAGCGCCGCTTTCAATAGAACAACCCAACGATATTATTGAGGATGAGATCAGTGTTGAGCCGATATCGACCAAAGAGCTTTGGAAGGCAATTCTTAAAACAGAGACTGAATCTCATCCATATGTAGAGCTTATTGGTGAGCCTAGAACACATAAGGATGATAAAGACATTCTAATCCTGCCATATGAAGCTGAGAAAGATCCACTTGATGGTTTTACCGCTAAAGATCAAGTTGAAGCGATTATCGTTAATGATGAAGAAGACTACTTTATTGGCGAAGTTAATTTATCAGCCTCAGGATTGAATAGAGTGCAGTTATCTCGCTATTCGAATAGAGCTCACCGATTAACTGAAGAAGATATCATTTTCTTTCGTAGTAAAGCGGATAAGTCTTCTTTTAATAAGCGAAAGAACGCATTAACTCGTATTCTTGAACAAGATTCAGTTGTTGAAAACTTATCAGATTATTTTGAGCCTGACTGTGACATAGCGCCTACAGACTATGATTTAACTGTCACCGATGAAGACTTTAAACGTTATGACCGAAAAGATGATAACGGTAATGCTATTAAGCTTAATGAGAAGCAACGAATAGCCTTTCAAAAACTTCTAAGGTTTGGCCCACTTTCAATGCTGCAAGGACCACCTGGTACAGGTAAAACTGAGTTTATTGCTGCTTTTGTTCATTACCTAATTGAAAAACAAGGCACTGAGCGAATTTTATTGGTAAGTCAGTCACATGAAGCTGTAAATACTGCTGCTGAACGAATTCGCAAACACTGTGGCCGTTTAAAAACGGATCTTGATGTGGTGCGTTTTAGTCGAAGTGAATCAACTATTTCTCACTCTTTACGTGATGCTTATTCTGACAATATTGTTAGTCAAAAAGTAGAACAATTCGAAACTCAATTAAAATATCGAGTGTTGAACCTAGCTAAGTCATTAAAAGCTCCTGCTGAATATTTAGAAGCCTATTTAACCTTAGATAAGCAAATCCTTTCACACATTATCGAGCAACAAAATGCATTAATAGCGCTTGATGATGAAGAGTTAGTTGCTAAACAGAAGAAAGAGCTTAAAAAACAAATTGGTGAAAGGAAGTCATTAATTAACAGTAGACTGCCACAGAGTATACGTACCAACAAAGATTGGCATGATAATTTGAGCGAGGTTCGTGAAGGCTTAATTAAAGATTTAAACCATGAGTTTGCTATTGAACCAAATATCTCTAGCTCAGTTCAACGACTAGTGAAACTGTCGAAAGATATGATACGACTTATGCAATCTGGCAATGCCAATATAGATGAATTTTTGGCTCGTTCAAAGCAACTGGTTGCAGGTACTTGTGTTGGTATTGGTAACTGGAATATTGATATAGCAAGTAATCAATATGACTGGGTCATTATTGATGAAGCGGCTCGTTCTATAGCAAGTGAACTTGCTATAGCTATGCAAGTAGGTAAACGAGTGTTACTGGTGGGCGATCATAAGCAATTACCTCCGCTTTATACCGACCCTCACAAAAAAGCGTTAGCAAGACATTTAGGTATTCAATCATCGAATGATATTGATGAATTAATTGAAAGTGACTTTGCTCGTGCGTTTGAAAGTGATTATGGAAAACAAGTAGGTGCAAAACTACTTGTACAATATCGTATGGCTCCTGCTATTGGTACTTTGGTTTCTCAGTGTTTTTATGATGGTGAGTTAGAAAATGGTGAGAGAAATATCCCTGATATTTACCGTGATGTGCCCAAAGCATTGAGTTCAGTTGCAACGTGGCTTGATACATCGAATTTAAATAAAAAAGCACATCATCAAACGGGGTCTGGTCGAAGTATTTACAACGATGCTGAAGCTGATGCTATTGTCGATTTGCTTAAACAGGTTGATGAAAACGAGGCTTTTGTTCATTCATTACTAGAGCAAGTAAAAGAAGGTGAAGCTGCTATTGGTGTTATTTGTATGTACGCCGAGCAAAAAAGACGTATTAGACAAAAAGTTAAAAAAGCCTCTTTATCTGATGAACTAACTAAATTATTGAAAATTGATACTGTAGATAGTTATCAGGGTAAAGAGAATCGCGTGATTATTTTATCGGTAACCCGTTCAGAGCAAAAACAAGGTGCAGGATTTTTAAAGCTACCAAACCGAATTAATGTTGGCCTTTCAAGAGCTATGGACCGTTTGGTAATTGTTGGTGATAAGAGAATGTGGCAAGGAAAGAATAGCCAATTGCCATTTGGTAAGGTTATTAAGTTTATGGAAGAAAACGCTAGTGAAGACTTGTATCGCTTTGTAGGTATTACAACCAAGAAATTTAAGAAGGCGGTATAACTGTTATGGAAAACACAACGATTGAATTTAATGAAATAGATTATATTGTGCCTACTGAAACATTTGGCATTGAATATTCCTATTTAAGTAAACAAGGCTTTCCGTTCATAAAAGAATTTTTGCTTAAAGCACTTTATATTTCACCGCTTTCTAAGTTTGAACTGTCTTCATTTTTTGGCTTTAACCAACGTGAATTGGCTGCTGCTATTGAAGAGCCTATCAGTAAAGGTGAAGTTGCATATTCTGAAGAAGGAAAGCTATTTTTAACCACATTGGCAAAAGGTTACTTTTCATCATTAGATGATAAGCCTATGATTGAGAAACCACGGTCTAGAACTTCTTCTGTTTCATTTGAATTAGCTGGGTTTAATAAGGTTAAAAACCAGCATGAAAATTGGCACACAGGTCTTCGTTTAAGTGTTAACCATGAAGTACAAAGTTTAAGTGAGCAGCATGCAATAGCTATGTTCACTAAACACTTTCAGCGGCTAGTAGAAAGAGGTGAATTGGGGGTTATTAAAACTCATGATAACTCGTTACCTAGTCTGTATTCAGTTGATAAAGTGTCTCGAAAGAAAACTATCGCTCACAGGGTTAAGCGTAAGTTTGAGATAGATTTAGACAGCCGAATTAAGCCTTTTTACGTTGATAAACTTTACGAAAATGATGAGGCGATAACACAGGCTATTGCAAAAGAAACTGACAACATTAGATTGGGTGACAACATAGATAGCATTGCTGCCGCATGGGATGCTCTTGAAGATATGTCTGTTAGTCGTTTTATCAAAAATGACAGTATCGACTTTCGAGGAATGGCCGCTGAAATGGTAGCTGGCTCATTTGATAAACCGTATGAGCTTTTGGTTGGCCCATTATATGGTAGACAACCTTGGGCTGTTGTTGAAAATAATTTAAAGAAACTCAAGCCTCATAAAAAGACGCAAAAACCAAGAGAACTATGCTGGTTTGGTGCTAATACTCGTTATTGGGGAATGAGTGAAGGTTTTACTAAAGCTAAAGATAGCCTGAATAACTATAAAACTAATGGAAAAAATACCAATTATAAGCTGAAGGTGTATTTACCTTGTGATGACAATCAAAATGTTGAAAGGCAAGCTGGTAGAGCATGGAAGCACAAATTAGGTAGCATTGAGTTTTGTGAAGGTATTAGAAACGGCTTATTTGATGGTAGCGTTGAGGTTTTACTCTTAGATAATGAGTTTGCTGCGGTAAGTTATCACTTATCACTACCTGATCTTAGCCCTGTTCATATACCTCTAGGTTTTTTCACCACAGACCAAAAGTTAGTTGCCAAAATAGCTCGCGTTGCTAATGAGTTTTTGAAAGGCTCGGTATCTCACGGTAAACCGAATTTAATCGGTAAATTATAATAATCAAAGGATTTTCTGAGGCGTATATGAAGTTTACAGAAGCACAATTAGAAGCAGCTATTATAGAGTTACTCGGTGATCAAGGATATCCATACACCTCTGGTGCTGACCTTTCGTCAACTGATGGTTCTAGGCAACCTGAGCAAGTGCTCATTAAAGATGACTTAAGAACCTATTTAGCTAATCGTTATGCTGCTGATGAAATCACCACAGGTGAAATTGAAAGCATTATTCTACAGCTCGAAACCTTGCCTGTAGGTGACTTATATGAAAGTAATAAAACCTTCTGTAAATGGTTAAGTGATGGTTTTTTATTAAAACGTGAATCAGGTAGTAAGCCAGGTGAAGCTTCTAAAAAAGATTTATATATTCAGTTGATTGACTACGAAGAAGTAGCGGTTGCTCAAGAATCATATGAAGCGTTACCTATGGTAGCTGAGCAAAGCGTATCTTATGTTGCAACAACACAGCACAACATTTTTAAAATGGTTAATCAGCTAGAGATTGACAGTCCATCAGCTGATAACTCCATGCGTATTCCTGATGGTATTTTATATATAAATGGCTTACCTGTGGTGGTGTTTGAATTTAAGAGCGCTATTCGTGAAGAGCAAGCCACATTACATCATGCCTACGAACAATTAACCGTTCGTTATCGCCGTGATATTCCCCAGTTATTTGTTTTCAATGCACTCTGCGTTATTAGCGATGGTGTAAATAATAAAATGGGCAATGTATTTGCACCTTATGATTTTTATTATGCATGGCGCAAGGTTACTGGTGATGAATCAATAGAGCAAGATGGTATTAATGGCTTGCATACTATGTTGCAGGGCTTGTTTGATAAAGAACGTTTGTGTGATGTTATTCGTAACTTTATTTACTTCCCTGATAAATCAAAAGGTGAAGTGAAAATAGTTTGTCGTTATCCACAATATTACGCTGCTAGAAAGCTCTATGAGAACATTAAAAAAGAGCGAAAGCTACCTTCTCTTGATGGTAAAGGCTGTGAAGGCGGTAGTGGTAAAGGCGGAACTTATTTTGGTGCAACGGGCTGTGGTAAAAGCTTTACCATGCAGTTTTTATCCCGCTTATTAATGAAAAGCGTTGAATTTGAAAGCCCGACCATCGTATTAATAACTGATAGAACAGATTTAGATGATCAGCTATCCCAACAATTCTCAAATGCTAAAAGCTATATTGGCGATGATCATATTGTTAGTGTTGAAAGCCGCGACCAACTAAGACAACTACTTAAAGGCCGACAAAGTGGCGGTGTCTTTTTAACGACTATTCATAAGTTTACCGAAGATATAGAAGTATTAACTGAACGTACTAATGTTATATGTATTTCAGATGAGGCACATCGTAGCCAGGTTAATTTAGACCAAAAGGTGGTAATTACTGAGAAAGGCCCTAATGCCGGAGTGAGGCGCACATACGGCTTTGCAAAGTATTTACATGACTCATTACCTAATGCGACCTTTGTTGGTTTTACTGGCACGCCTATTGATGCCACGTTGGACGTATTTGGTAAGGTTATTGATGCTTATACCATGTCAGAGTCGGTTAAAGATGAAATAACGGTTCGCATTGTTTATGAAGGCCGTGCGGCAAAAGTATTACTTAACAATGCCAAGCTTGAAGAAATAGAAGCCTATTACAAGCAATGTGAAGATTCTGGTAGCAATGAACATCAAATAGAAGAAAGTAAGAAAGCTACTTCGAGTATGAATTCGATTTTGGGCGATCCTGATCGTATCCGTACGCTTGCTAAAGATTTTGTTGAACACTACGAAGGACGCATCAATGAAGGCTCGACCATAAAAGGTAAAGCCATATTTGTAAGTAGCTCTCGTGAGATTGCTTACCTGTTTTACCAAGAACTTGAAGAGTTGCGTCCACAATGGTTTGAAATACTGGAGTGCGAGAAAGGCTCAACGTTAACTGAGCAAGAGCGTAAGAAAATCAAACCTATGGAGCGTGTCAAAATGGTTATGACACGTGGTAAAGATGATCCAGAAGCCTTGTATAACTTACTAGGAACTAAAGAGTATCGCAAAGAGTTAGACCGTCAATTTAAGAATGATAAATCTAATTTCAAAATCGCTATTGTCGTAGATATGTGGCTTACCGGTTTTGATGTACCGTTTCTTGATACGATTTACATTGATAAGCCATTGCAAAAACATAACCTTATTCAAACCATTTCTCGTGTTAACCGCAAGTTTTCAGGCAAGCATAAAGGTTTAGTGGTTGATTACATCGGTATTAAAACTGCGATGAATAAAGCGTTAGCGCAGTTCTCAAAGTCAGAAGAAACTAACTTTGAAGATATCAATCAGTCGGTTATTGCTGTTAAAGATCATTTAGATCTGCTTAACCGCATCTTCCATAAATTCGATTCCTCGCCTTATTTCACTGGCGAGCCAGTGGCACAGTTAAATTGCTTAAATAATGCGGCTGAATTTGTACTATCTGTAGGCAAACTTGAGAAACGATTTATGGCGTTAGTTAAGCGCCTTAAAGCGGCTTATGATGTTTGTTGTGGTAGCGAGAAGCTATCTCAACAAGAACGTGATTTTATTCATTTCTATCTTGCTGTGCGCTCTATCATCTACAAGTTAACCAAAGGTGAAGCTCCTGATACCGCACAAATGAACGCTAAAGTACGAGAAATGATTGCAGAGGCGCTTAAAAGTGATGGTGTAGAGGAAATATTCAAACTTGGCAATGATGATGGTGAGATTGATATTTTCGATGAAGACTATCTTGCCAAAATTGGCAAGATAAAGCTGCCCAATACCAAGATAATGCTGCTACAAAAAATGTTAGCAAAAGCCATTGATGAAATGAAAAAGGTTAATCTTGCTCAGGGAGTCGATTTCACTAAACGTTTTAAGGCTTTAGTTGAAAAGTACAATGAGCGAAAAGAAGAAGATGTATTGGTGAGCGAAGTATTAGAAGACTTCTCTGATGAGATCATCAATATGTTTACCGACCTTAAAACAGAGATGGATTCCAACGATGATTTAGGTATTAGCTTTGAAGAAAAAGCCTTTTACGACATCTTAAAATCGTTGGCTGTTAAGTATGACTTTACCTACCCAGACGATAAATTGATTGAGTTATCACAAGCGGTAAAAGAAGTTGTTGATGATAAAGCCAAATATACCGACTGGAATAACCGTGACGATATTAAGGCTGAACTAAAAGTTGACTTAATCATGCTGCTCGCCAGGTTTGGCTACCCACCAGTAAGTCGAGACGAAGTGTATAAAGAGATTTTTGCGCAGGCTGAGAATTTTAAGAAAAACAGAGGTGTGTAATGGCTATTTATAAAATAGATACCGATAAATTAGTAGCCATTGAAAGGACGACATTTGATCAGCAAGGCTTGCTAGAAAGGCAGCATATTCAAGCGATGCTGAGGGACCAGATTGATATTATAAGCCCTGATACCATGGTCGTTTCAGAAGAGTTTGGTGAATGGGATGAGAGTAAACGAAGAATTGACTTATTAGGCATAAATAAGTCCGGTAATTTAGTTGTTATTGAACTAAAACGAACAGAAGATGGTGGCCATATGGAGCTACAAGCACTTCGCTATGCTTCAATGATATCCACACTAACTTTTTCTAAGCTAGTTCAAATTTATGAAAAATACCTAAAGGCTCGAAATATTGAGCTAGATGCAGAAAAAACATTGTTAAGCTTTTTGGGTTGGGAAGAGCCTGATGAGGATAATTTTGCACAAGAAGTAAAAATTGTTTTAGCTTCAGCTGAGTTTTCGAAAGAATTAACTACATCTGTAATTTGGTTAAACGATTTTGGGTTAGATATCAGGTGCGTAAGAATGCACCCTTATGTTGATAATAATAACGTTCTCATAGATATCCAAACAGTAATACCTGTTCCTGAAACAGCTGATTATCAAATAAAAATTAGAGAGAAAAAACAAAAAGAACGAGCTTCCAGAAGTGCCTCTCGTGACTTAACAAAATTTAATTTGACCGTTAGTGGACAATCTATTAATTCGTTAAATAAGCGTAAATTGATACACAATTTAGTCTCATCAATAGTGAATTCTGGCCATACTCCGATAGAGATACAAATCATAGTAGATGGCGTGTCAGAAAGGACGGCAAAATTGTTTGAAGTGTTTGATGGTGAGCTTAATGAGGCTGATTTACATGCAGTAATTATGGCTGATGATCCTGGCGGGAGACACCCTAGAACAGCAAGGTTTTTCTGTAAAGAAGGTGAATATTACTTTAATGATGGTAAGACCTATGTTTTAAGTAACCAGTGGGGGCACGGAACATTAGAAACAGTTGAAGCTCTTTCGCTAGCTTTTCCATCTTTAAATGCTAGTTACTGTCCGTCAGAGTAATTTGTTTTGGCTTCAAGAAAGGTTATCAATAATATGAGAGAACAATTTGAAGTAAATGGCTTTTTCTACGAAGAAAAAGGATATAAATGTCGTAAGTATCTCGATATTAAAAGAGTGAATTCTTTAACAAGTACACCTGATATTATGGTGGTGATGATGAACCCTGGCTCATCGTATCCACTTGATAAAATTGATAACAATACCATCCCTTCTGCCGCTGTTCCTGACAAAACTCAAGATCAGATTATGAAAGTAATGAATAGCGCTGGTTTTAATTATGCTCGAATCTTAAATTTATCAGATCTGAGAACTCCAAAGTCTAGTGCTTTATATAAATTTTTGAAATCAGAAGAGTCTAAGAGTTTTCCTCATTCAATTTTTAATGTCGAACGCAAACGAGAGTTCAAAAGCTTATTTATTGAGGATGTTCCGGTAATTTATGGTTGGGGTGTTAATAGTTCATTAAACTCATTAGCTGAATTAGCGGTTAAGACGATAAATCGTGATGATGCAATTGGACTAAAGAAGCTAGGCAATGAGTATTCATATTACCATCCATTACCTCAAGTATTTAATGACCAAATAGAATGGGTAAATAAAATTACTAACCTTATTAAATAACATACCTTATTAACTTCAATATTCCTGGGAGAACAATCCTATTTTCGCTCAAAAAAAGAAAAGACAACACTATGTGTGGAGACGATATTTAAAGTCTTGGCAAGTGAAGTCAAAAATCGCTTGTATGCGTAATAAAAAGCACATTTTCTCCACTTCTGATCTTATGAATATTGGGCAACAGAGTTACTTTTATAAAGTGAATAAGCTAAGTGCGGAAGATATAGAGTTCGTAAGGCAAGTATTTTTAAGTGACGTATCAAAATTTGTTAGTTCAGTTTATTCTAGATTGTTTTCCTTATTTTCTATGGTTGAACAATTAGATGAACATCAAGTTACAGATGAAAAGCTTGAAATTTTAAAAAAGAACTACGCAAATAATTTAGAAGAAGAACTACAGTCAGAAATTGAATCTCAAGGCGATAAGTATTTAAATGAACTGCTTAACGGTGATACGCAATTTTTTACTGAAGAAGAAGGTTCGGCACATTTTATAAACTATATCTGCATGCAATTTTTAAGGACCAAAAAACAACATGACAACCTTATTAATATGGCCACAGGCCCTGATAAAGATAAAATTATAAAGTGCGCTAATTTAATTCGCATAGTATTTTCTACAAAACTTGCTGCAAATATATATGGCGATAGAGATAAGTTTAAATTAGTACTAGTTTCGAATGATTCAGGCATACCATTTTTAACTTGCGATCAACCTGTAGTTAATTTCTTGGCGTTAAATACGCCGATTGGAGAGCAGGTAGAAGAGTTTGGACTGTATTATCCAATATCGCCAAATAAAGCCGTATTTTTGGTTGAAAAAGGAGTTTTTGGATCTGTTACAGCCATGAAGTTTAATGAAGAATCTGTAAAAGAGTTTAACAATATTATGGTTCAGAATTCTCATGAGCAAATTTACTCAGTTTCTGAAGAGCAATTACAATCTATTAGTATTTAATTTTATCAACATGTAAAGCTGTAATACACCTTTACATGTTGCTTGATAAGTTTGAGTTAAAACTTAACTCTTTTAACTTACATAGCCCGGCAGATGTATCAAGCTTTAGAGCTTCGCAATACTGAACGAATTCAAATACGTTCAGTTTCCTTTCACAAGTTTCAATTTTAACCACAAACTGGTGTGGTTCATCCAATAGTTTGCCAAGATCACGAACACTCAGCCCTTGCTCAATTCGAGCAGACCTCAACCAATCTATCAACGCTTTATAGCGGTCATCATTTATATGTTTAATCATGTTTTTAATTATCTTTTATATATCACTTGGCACCAAAATGGTGCCGATCTATACTAAGTCAGGCCGGCACTGATGCGGTGCCTTAGTATATCAATAATTAAGTGTTTTGACATTAGGAGTAAAACATGACGAATAAAGATGATGAACTGTTATTGGCGCTAGCGCAGTTTGGGTGCTATCACATGTTGAAAAATATATTGAATGAACAAAAACTTTTTACTGGTGTAAAAAATCATTTATTTATGGTTAATAAGAATGAGTTTGAAGGTTCAGTCAATGTTGGTAAGTGTGTTAATTTTATAAAGGAGACTTTTCTTAAGCAGGGAATAGATGGGATTGATCGTATACTCAATAATGACATACCATATAGTAAATCAAAAATAGCTCCTCTAGAGGCAGTTAATCACATTATTCCAGATACTTGGCAGGTAGTTACGGTTCCTCAATTGGGCCCTGAAGATAAAGGTTTTAAGCTAATTGTAAATTGGAGAAATAGTGATAAATATCAAATAACCCAATCAGCAACAGACTTCTCACATATTGATGAGTATGACTACTATTATGTTTGGCGAGAAAATATCAAAAACTCTTATTTACTGCATAAAGGTATCGTGAATCCACTCAGTTACTCAGCAGCGTTGGCTTCAGTTAATAGATTTGTAACTCCTTATGTGAATTTATCTCAACCTTGCTCTTTTTTCGAAGCTTATCAATTTTCAGAATTTTTAAGTAAGGGGGTAAAAGTTAGTTGAGTAAACTTATGATTCTTTTGGAATCTAATAACGCTATTATTGGTGATGTTATTCTTCGTTTTATAATATGTAACCATAAGTGGTATGATTAGTTAGACTAATAAATTTATCGTAGTAAAAAATTGATTGAGGGTGAAATGATTTTTGATAGTACAGAAAACTATGTAATGGGGCGAGATCTTCAATTAGCAGTTAATGCAGCTATTACATTAGAAAAGCCCTTGTTAATTAAAGGTGAGCCAGGAACAGGAAAAACGATGTTAGCTGAAGAAATAGCTAACAGCTTAGGTCTAGAGTTAATCCAATGGAACATAAAATCAACTACTAAGGCTCAGCAAGGTTTATATGAGTATGATGCAGTATCAAGACTCAGAGATTCCCAACTTGGCGATGATAGAGTTCATGATATTTCAAACTATATTTTGAAGGGTAAACTTTGGAATGCATTTGAAGGTCAAAAGAAAAAAGTTTTATTGATAGATGAAATTGATAAAGCTGATATCGAATTTCCAAATGATTTACTTCAAGAGCTAGATAAAATGGAATTCAATGTATACGAAACCAATGAAACTATCTCAGCTGAACAGCGCCCAATTGTTATCATTACCAGCAACAATGAGAAAGAGCTTCCTGATCCTTTTCTAAGAAGATGTTTTTTTCATTACATTCAATTCCCAGACAAAGAAGAAATGCAGCAAATAATTGATGTACATTACCCTAATATAAAACAAACTCTATTAGACGAAGCATTGAGAGCTTTTTTTGATTTACGAGAAGTACCTGGATTAAAGAAAAAACCATCAACCTCTGAGTTATTAGATTGGCTAAAACTTTTATTAGCGGAAGATATCCCATTAGAAGTTTTGCAAAGTAAAGATGGAAAACAATCAATTCCTCCTATGCACGGTGCTTTATTAAAAAATGAACAGGACATTCACTTATTCGAAAAATTGGCATTTATGGCTCGACGAGGCTAATAAATTTAAGACTTAAAATTTATTACATTTTCGGACAAAAATGAGAAAATTAAGACTAAAATGAAATTTATAAAAATCAGCGACTTTCAAGTCGCTCTAACCCTTAACATTATTGGAATAGGAACAGTTAAGTCTTATTTTAAGTCTTTATTTTTTCCACGTAGTACAGCAATACCCGATGCCTTTCTCAGACGCTGTTTTTTCCACTATATAAGTTTCCCCGAAAAAGCTGAAATGCAAGCCATTGTTGATGTACATTTTCCTAATATTAAACAAAAGCTGTTAGATGAAGCCTTAGCGCTATTTTTTGATTTACGTGATATTCCAGGATTAAAGAAAAAGCCTTCTACTTCTGAGTTAATAGACTGGCTAAAGCTTTTGTTAGCGGAAGATATTTCTCCTGAAACTTTGCATGAAACTAGAAGAAATAAGGTTATTCCTCCTTTGCATGGCGCCTTATTAAAAAATGAACAGGATGTGCATTTATTTGAAAAGTTAGCTTTTATGCATCAAGGCCGTCGCTAGTTTAGGGGCGTATTTATGTTAGTCGACTTTTTTACTAAAGTTCGCGAGTACAAAGTTCCTTGTACATTACGTGAACTATTAGATTTAATTCGTGCTGTAGAGCAAAAAGTAGTCTTTGCAAATATTGATGACTTTTATGCGCTAAGTCGTACCATTTTAGTTAAAGATGAAGCGCACTTTGACAAGTTTGATCGTGCTTTTACTGACTACTTTAAAGGTGTTGCTAGCCTTGAGTTAGATTTATCAGGCATCCCAGAAGACTGGCTAAAAAAGCAGTTTGAAAAGCAATTAAGCGCTGAAGAAAAAGCACAAATTGAAGCGCTAGGCGGTTTAGACAAGTTAATGGAAACGTTAGCCGAGCGTTTGAAAGAACAAGAAAAACGCCATCAAGGAGGCAATAAGTGGATTGGCACAGGCGGCACATCACCATTTGGTGCTTATGGTTATAACCCAGAAGGTGTACGCATAGGGCAAGATAGCTCAAGGCACAGAAAAGCAAGTAAAGTGTGGGATAAACGACAATTTAGAAATTTAGATGCCAATGTTGAAATAGGCACTCGAAATATGAAAGTCGCCTTACGTAAATTACGGCAATTTGCTCGCACTGGTAGCAGTGAAGAATTAGCCCTTGATGACACTATCTCTGCTACCGCACGTAATGCGGGTTATCTTGATATTAAGATGAAACCTGTACGACATAATGCCATAAAAGTGCTAATGTTTTTTGATATTGGTGGTTCAATGGATGACCATATTAAAGTTTGTGAGCAATTATTTTCTGCGGTTCATGGCGAATTTAAACACCTTGAATTTTTCTACTTTCATAATTGTCTTTATGAAACCGTATGGAAAGATAATGCCCGTCGTCACAGTGAAAAAATCGATTTAATGCAAGTTTTGCATACCTATAGTCGAGATTATAAGGTGATTTTTGTTGGTGATGCCACTATGGGACCTTATGAAATAACGTATCCCGGCGGCAGTGTTGAGCATTGGAATGAAGAAGCCGGCAGTGTGTGGATGAAGAGACTAACGGATCATTTTGATGATGTTATTTGGCTAAATCCGCAAGAAGAGCCACAATGGTCTTATTATGCATCCATTAGCATTATGTCGCAGCTTGTTGATAATAAGATGTATCCATTAACGCTATCGGGCTTAGGGCAGGGTATAAAAGCTTTACTTTAGTTTTATGGTTAATCAATTAGAAAATAAAGGGAATAGTTTATGACTCGTCAATCGCTTTTAACTCACACTGATGCGAATCAAAACGATCTTAATGGCTTAACGGAGGACGAAACAAAACACTTTTTGACACCTTTTGCGTTTAAAATGGATAAGTCGTTATTTGGTTTGCCATTAGCTTCACCGAGCAAGCGTGGTGTTGCCTTGTTGATTGATTTAGCATTAATTGCTTTATTGAGCGATATCTCAGCGGGTGTTTTAGCGTTAGCTATTGCAATAACCTTATATCGACTAGGCAATAAAAAACGTGCCCAAACACGTGGAAAAGTTAAAGGTTATAAACGTCGTGCCATGATGCGCTTTGTTGCGGCTGTGATGGTGTTTATTGTTTTGCTTGATACTTTTCCCCCTTTATTTGAACAACTTGGCATTACCACTCCTAGCCCTGAACTTTCTGTTGCTGATACCTCTTTATCGCTAGGGCAGTCTTTAAAGTTAGCTGGCTATGCTGCTTCAGCTATTCAAACGGTAGCAGAGAGCAATTGTAAAAACTTATCGTGTTGGCAACAAGAGCTAGATTCCGTCGCAGAAAAGGTAGCTGTTATCAGTGATGAAAGCGATATTGACATGTCTAAAGAGCAGCTTAATGAAATATTTATTGAAGCGAGTGAAGCAAGCCAGTTAACACCTGAAGAGCAAGCGCAGTTAGTGATTTCAATGCATGCTGCTTATCAAGCGCGGCTTTTGGCATTGACAAGTGATGACGCCGTTACTACAACGAATTACTCTCCTCCTCAATTACCCAAACTTCCCGATGAAGATAATGTATTGTTTGAGAAGGATAAAGTGATGGTGCTAAACGATGATGGCCAGTTAACAGATCTAGACTCTTTTTCAGAGTCTGAAAAGCAGAAAAAGCCTGTTTACTCTATTATTGAGTGGGTTAAAGGTATCATTAATGATCTTGGTTTAGGTTTTGGTTGGGCGACCTTTTACTTCACCGCTTTTATTGCCTTAGGGCAGGGGCAAACGTTAGGTAAAAAACTATTGGGCATAAAGGTGTTACAGCTTGATGGTACGCCATTATCTTTATGGGATAGTTTTGGACGATACGGTGGCTATGGCGCAGGGCTTGCGACAGGCTTGCTCGGATTTATCCAAATTTACTGGGATCCTAATAGGCAAGCTATCCATGATAAAATATCGGCAACTGTGGTTATCGATCTTCGACAAAGCCGTTTAGCTAAAGAATATCAATTTGATTAAACTTCTTGCTACTCGGTGTTATTTTTCTGTTTTACGGCTGGCTTTAAAAACGGCACTATTATTTTTATCTAACAAATATAGCGTACCCTTTTCAAACCTGTAACGCTTGATGTTAGCCAGTGCCGTTAAAAAATTATTTTCTTGAGTCATTATTACAGGCGAGCACATTTTTCGGGTAATAGCCGTGGGGCTTATGGTTATATGGTTATTAACCAAGGCGTAGCGAGTTGTGAAGTTATTACAACTTGCTGAGCCGCTAACGCTTTGATTATCGGAAAAAATGAAGTGAGCAGGAATAGAAGCTAAAACCTTTTCACCTTGAATAGCTTCTACTTGCCATGTACCGAGTAACGGGTTATCAGCACCTTGTTGAGATACTTTTGTAGTGGGACCTTCAGTATTTGTTAGTGTGCTATGCCCACAGCCAAAGAGTAATAACAAACTAAATGCAGTGATGAGCTTATTTGAATGTATCATGATTATCTCCATCAACTCCCTTTTTTAGGGTGCCCACGCATAACTTATTTTAGTAAAAAAAGTGCGCTCTTCTCGTGATAAATCATTGATATCGTCATCTTGGAAACTACTGTCTGAATACCCTAAGAAAAACACTGTTTGTGGTGTTAATTTATAAGCATAGATCAACTGACTAGATAAGCTCTTATTGGTTTTAGAAACATTAACAAAAGGATTGTTGTCAGGATTACGGTTAACGTCACTGTATACAAGATTGAGCTTTAGATAGCTGTAGACATCAAACTGATAAGATAATCTAAGCTCTGACAGCTTAGCAATATAAACATTATCTTCTATACCATGTTCATTATTCGCATCAAGTTTGCTATAGGTTTGGTAAAAATCAAACTCGAGGTGATCAGTGATATTAACGGTTATATTGGCGGCAACTTCGATTAAATCACCTAAGCGATCATTGCGATAATCTATTTTATCGCCAGCTGTGACTTCAAGTGACAGGTAAGTACGATTAGTTGGCTTGATAGTACCCGATAGTGTCGCTTGGTTTTCATCAAAGCGCGTGGTGTTACCGTCAATGGCTAAATTCGACTCGTCATGTCGTAAGCCAACTTTTTCCCCATGGGTTAACATCAGATCAAAGGTCGATTGCATTGGCCCGTCAATATTAAAGCTTGTAGTTAAAGAGCGCTCAATCAGCTCATCATCTTGATTATGCTTTATCTGCCACTGCCCTGAAAGTCGAGCTTGTTGCCAAAAACTGTCTTGGTCACCGTAAAATAAGCGATCCACTAAGGCGGTATTTTTTTTAATATCTGCTTGTGGCATAAAACCTAAATCGGCACGAAAGCCGCTGCCAATATTTTGGTGGTTTAGGTTAACCTGCCAAAATTCAGAGCTGTGTTTGTAGTCAAGTTTGTAGGCTTGATCGCTAAAACTTGACTGGTTAATGTTAGCTGCTTGTGTGCGATGAACTTGTTCAGTAAAGCCACAATTACCAAAAGTGCAGTCAGTATTTTTACTCGGCCTGCAGTCATCTTTTAAGCAAAAGTTTTCAAATAGATCATCAGGATACTGGGTATCAGAGCTTAATAGTTGGGCTCTAAATGTATCAGATTCTGTCAATCGATATTGACCATCAAGGCCGGCTAAGTAATTGTGATAATCGTTTGCTGTTCTAATGGTAGAGATAGCACCTATTGATATGTCTTCATCGTAGTCGTAGCGGTACCTTAAGGCAGTCGAATGGCTTTCTTCATTTAATGATGCGATTTCTGAGCCTAAATTCCCCGGCACTAAAAAATTCGTTTCAGTGTCATTAGTGACAAAGAATCCATAACTATGTTGATCCGTTCGGCCAGTTAATTTTCCACCGTAATCAGGATCAGCAATGTTTCGTGTATACACTAAATTGTAATCGCTACTAAAATAATCAGCGTTATCGAGGAAAAAAGCACGTTTTTCATCATAAAATAGCGAAAAGGTTGTATTGATACTGAGTTGGCCGCTATCACTTTCTACGGCTGAAAAGTCAGGGTTTAAGGTCGCATTTAATAAATTGTTAGTGTTAATTCCCCAACGTAAGTCAAGGCCTGCTTCAATATCATTCTCGCTATGCCAGTCATCACTCACATCATAAATATCACGTTTTTCGTCTCGGCTTGCGGTAAGCGTGGGAGTTAATCTGACATTATGACCTATCTCGGCATTTTCAAAGCCAATCGCTTCAGGATATTGGCATAGCCAGCAAGGGTTATCTCTATTTAATGGCACGTGAGAAATACGTAAAGTAGTGTCTCTAGGGTAAATGCGTATTAACTCTATTGCCCACTTTTTCTTCTCATTATTTTCTTTAAAATTGAGAATGTTGTATGGGATTGCCATTTCAACCTGATAACCTTGCTCGGTTATTTTACCGTAGGCAAACCAATGACCATCCCACAACGTATTCGCTGCTGCGGTTATCTCGTTGAAGGTAGCATCATTTTGCACGCCATAAGGGTTAACAAAAAACTCATAATTTTGTCGACGATTATTGTTGGTATCTAGCTTTATACCGACGACATCATCAAACCATTTGGTATCTCTTTCCCCTAAAAATCCTTGAATTTTGCTTGGCTCTGGATCGTAGGCAATAAAAGCAACATAAAGAAACTTGCCGTTTTCAATGAGTTTAGCAGTAGTTTTTACTGGGCTAGGTAAGTTATCCCAAGGACTATTAACAATGTCTAGCTCTACAGTTAAGGCATCTGACCAAAGTGTTTCGTTGAGTTCGCCATCAAGGGTAATATCTCCATTGTTATGTGGAATATTTAAAGGTTTCAGCATGACAGCTGTATTAGTTGGGACTGCATCAGTTGCCTGAGCCGTTGAAATTGTTGATATTATCAACAAGGTATTAAAAAGCACTATCAAGCTACTACAGCTAAGCTTTAGCATACATTTTTCCGTAAATTTATCGTTATTATAAGTATTTGCATTTAAAACTGTTGAAGTGAGTTTTAAAGATTATTTTTTACAAAGGTAACCATGCAATTTTGTGATAAATTGTTACAAATTTTAACCATTAACACAATATTTACTTTCTTTTTCAGTAATTAAACTTCATGAGTTAATCGAGAGTATCTTAAGTTTTGTGACTAATTTAGTTGAAGTCTTGAACTATCGGGGTAAACTTGCCTAGTGAGTTCATGTTTTCTATCCACTGAGTTTTTCGCATGCCATTTTCTGTTACTGATATTATTGCATTATTGGTTTTTTTTCTGTCTTGGTCAGGTTATACCTGGTTTGCTCGCAGAAAAGCCAAGACCACCAATTGTATTGCGCGTTGTTTACATCAACATAGAATTCATTGGATGTACGAAACTATCACGCGTGAAGTCAGGGTAGGTGAGGCCGCTTTATTATCAAATTTAGAGCGCAATATTGCTTTTTTTGCTTCTAGTACGCTATTAATTCTTGCGGGTTTATTAACGCTTTTTGCTAAAATAGAAACCTTAGAAAGTGTTATTTCGTCACTACCATTTGCTGATTATTCTAATCATTTAGCCATTCAGTTAAAACTAAGCTTACTAGCCTTTATTTTTGTGCTGTCATTTTTTCAGTTTACTTGGTCAATGCGTCAGTATGGGTTTGTCAATGTTATGGTCGGTGCTGCGCCTATTGATACATCAGGACTTAATGAAAACTTAAAAGCATATGCCCTGCAAATAGCCATAGTTCAAGATCAAGCGGCTCATTCTTACAACTATGGTTTACGATCATATTATTTTGCTTTAGCTGCTATGTGTTGGTTTATTCATCCTTTTTTGTTTATGTTAATGAGTCTTTGGGTGGTTTACACCTTATATATGCGAGAGTTTAATTCTAAAGCGGTGAAAGCGATTACAGCAGGTAAGTATTATTTGCAGCAAGAAAGGGATAAAAAGAACACGGCTAATGATTAAGAGTAAAGCTAGCAATCCAAATGCCTATCAGCATTATTCGGTACAAGATTTTGATAGTTATGATTGTTTAAAATTGTCGAAGCGTTTTTATTTGGCGCTATTGTTTATTTTACGAGGTTATATTGTTTGGTTGCTATCAGTAACCAATATGCGTGATAGAGTTAGTATAATTCAATGGGTTTACCCTGAAACATCATTGTTTTATTTAAGTTTATTTTCCGGCGCCGTTGGCTTATTTGTGCTATTAATAATTAGTTTACGTCGCCCTGATGCATACGCTTGGGTGCCTTTTTGTTGGCGGTACACGCGAGTAATCATTATAGTGGCATTATTATTTGATTTATCGACGCATATCGTTGGCTATCTTTATTGGCAATTATCCTCTACTTCTTGGTTAATCACACAAAGTATTGTCACAGCAGTATTGATTTATATGTGTTATAGCAGCGAACGACTCAATCTAAATTTAAATGAATTTCCACAAAAATTGCCTGAAGAATAATGAACAGGTTATTGTTATACCAAACGGCTCAATAAATAGTCCGATTGGTATTAGTTAATATTAATAAAGGTTTAAAATAGTGAACGAAAACACTAACCAAGAACAACGACTTATTATTCTTGATACTGAAACGACAGGTATTAATCCGAAAGAAGGTCATCGTATTGTTGAGATTGGCTGCGTAGAAATGATTAATCGTCAGCTAACGGGTAGAACTTATCATGCTTATATCAAGCCGCTAGATCAACGTGGTCAAGTGCTGCAAATGGAACAAGAGGTTATCAATGTTCACGGCTTAACTAATGACTTTTTAGATGATAAACCTATCTTTTCGCAGGTTGCTGATGAGTTTATTGACTTTATTCGTGGCGCTGAGTTGGTTATTCATAATGCTAAGTTTGATGTTGGTTTTATGGATCATGAGTTCTCATTAATTAATTTTGCCAATCGCTCAGGGCAAAAAGTGCCCATGACTGCGGATATCTGTACGATCACGGATACCTTAAAAGTCTCTAAAGATGAGTTTGGCTCACCTAAAACCTTAGATTATCTGGCACGCTTTTATAAAGTTGATGGGTTAATCGATCGTACTTATCACGGGGCATTAATTGATGCTCAGTTGCTTGCTTTTGTTTATATCGAAATGACTCGAAAGCAGTCCACGTTGAATTTATCTGTTGGCGATCATGATAGTAATGATGCAAATGCGATAAGACGTCTCAGTGCAGATCGAGAAAAACTAAAGGTTATTAGGGCTTCTGCCGATGAAATAGAAGCACATCAAGAAAGATTGTCAATTGTTAAACAAAAAGGGGGAGAGCCACTTTGGACAAAACCAAGTTAGTCGCGTTAATGGTGGTTTTTTATCTTTATTTATTTAGTCAATCTTCTGCCTTTGCCCAAGACACTGAAAAAGAGAGCTTTAAACGCACCGAAGTTAAGTATCAAACTGATAATATTACCAATCAAATTCCTTATTTTGACAATCGATTTCGTATTGACGCAGAGCTTGATGAAATAACACTACTCTTTTATCGCGTACGTGGTAGCAAGCCTATTATTTTAGTACGACCAGATGGCAGCAAATTAAGGGTCAATAAATTTGATCGTGATAAAGTTGAATGGCACGACGATAGCACTTTTGACATGATCAAAATTAAAAAGCCAATGCCAGGGCCATGGCAGGCAATTGGCGATATCTTACCTGAAAGCAGGATACTCATTGTCTCTGATGTGAAAATTGCCGTAGATCCCTTACCTGAAATAGTGCTTGAAGGGGAAACATTAAAAGTAACTGGTCAATTATTTAATGAAGAAGACAGTATAGATACGCCGAACTTTCGTAATGTGGTAAAACTTGATGTGCATTTTTATAGCACTAACAACTCGATATACGAAAACTTTGGTGCTAATGCCATTAAAGTTACCTCGTTTCATGACGATGGAGAAATGCTTGATGAGTACGCCGGTGATAGCATTTTTACTGGTGAATTTGAATTAAATTTTGCTCCCGGCGAATGGCAACCTGTCTATTTAGTTAAGTTACCAATGTCAACGCGTGAACTACGCCAAAAACCGATAATTTTACATAAGACACCCATTACAATTTCAGTAGTCGCATCTGAATCTGAAGACACCCCACACAGTATGACGCTAACAATCGATCCTACTTATGTGATGCCAGATAGCTTGGTTTTTCAAGGTAAAGTAACCTTTCCTGACAGACAGGTTGAGCCTTTTTCAATCATGGACGATCAAAAGGGTGAAACACGCATTAAAGACATTCGTTACACTGAAGGAGGCGTGCACCGTATTAGTTTAAGTGCTTTTGGTAAAACTGTTTCTGGGCGAGAGTTTAGGCTAGTTGTACCAGAATTTAGTTTTAATGTTAAAGCAAGTGAAAATCAGTTTGCATCTATTGTCGATGAGAGTGGTGTAGAGCAAGATACTGCCATGGATATTACAGAAAATATATTAGCAGACAAAGAAGCCGAGTTAGCGCTAGCACGAGCGGCTCAAGAACAGGCAGAAGAAGAAAAAAGTATGCAAACTATACTGTTGATTGCCGCTGGAAATACGGTTGTTATTGTGTTGGCGCTAATTGCTTTTTTGTTTGTTCGAAAAAGAAAAGGCTAGCAAATTTCGGCTAGTAGGGGAGTAGCTGCTCCTAACCTAGCACTATTTACTTCGGTATTGAGGGAACTGAGGTAAGGTGTCGTTGATCTCGTACCAACTCGCTTTAGAGTCAGTATAAATATGAGCATCAACATGTAGCGCTTCAAGAGTATCAAAAGCTGCTAATGCTATTTCTATCGTTTGACCATGGCGATTATGCGTAGATTCAAATAACAAACTCGAACCACAACAGCCGCAAAAAGTTCTAATGCTGTCATTTTCTGCTTGGTATGTTTTTAATAACGCTTTGCCTGATAACCAATGCAGATCAGCTTTTCTCGCTTCAACAAAGGTAGAAAAAGCAGCGCCGTGAAACTTTTGACACATAGTGCAATGACAATGTCCTATAGGCCCTTGAAACTTAGTCACTTCAAAAGTTACTTGTTTGCATAAGCAGCTGCCAATATTTTTCATCAAGCTTTAACCTTATTCGGTTTTTAAATATTTACGCACCAATGTTTTATATTCAGAGGTGTTTTTTACGTCATTAATTTTTTGCATAAGTTTATTAATGTCATGCTTGTTTGCAAATGCTTTTGAAAAAGCGATATAAGCAGGAAGCCTATTATCCGAAATTTTCACCACATCTACTTTATCATTTACATTAAGATTAGCTAGCGATGAGTCACAAACATATTCAACACAAGCAACCAAATCAACACGTGAAAGTACTAGCATTTGAATTGCATGTTCATGCTCTTTAACTTCTAAAACATTAATTTTTCCAGTATGTTCAGCTTCATCAAAAGCCTTCCCCATACTCATGGCTCTTTTTTTAGCAATAATTCTTTTAGCGCCAATTTCTGCAATACTATTAAGGGTAAAATCATCACCTTTTCGTTTTAACAGTACGGTATAAAAATCAATCAATGACTCATCAGGGTAAGTAATAAACTCTTCGCGCTCTTTGGTATATAGTGTAGGAATTAAAGCATCATAACGACCAAGTTTAACTTCATGCATTCCCCTTACCCATGGCATAACGTTAATAGTGATGTTTATGCCTGTTTGCTTTTTAATTAAAGAAAAAAAATCGACAAATAAACCTTGGGGATTACCTTGCTTTCCAATGTAAACAAAAGGTTTACTGCTAGGTGCTGCAACAGTAAAGCTTAACACAGAAGATTCAGCTGTATGCGCTTTAAAACAGGTAACTAGCAATAAAATATTCAGTGGAAGTAGTAGGAAAGTGTTACTCAGTCTCATCCAAATCACTGTTTTCAATTTGTTGCGCTGTTAGGGGCTTTTTGCGTTTAAGTATTGGCATATCACCAACATCTTGGGCTGCATGAAAGGTTTTTCTCGTTGATTTTTTAACTTTACTCTTTTCCGTTTTTACAGCTTTAGTCACTTTAGTATCAGTTTTTTGGTTTTTGGCTTTCTTGGGCTTCAAACCTTTAAACTTAGCCTTTAAACCGTCAACTTGATCAAAGTGAATAGTTTGCTCTAGTAGTCCTTCAACATTTTTAAAGCTTAACCAGTCTTTAGGGCCAACAAAAGCAATAGCATCACCTTGAGATCCCGCACGTCCTGTACGTCCAATTCGATGAATAAACTCTTCTGTATGCTTTGGCATATCAAAATTAATCACTAAAGAGACATTGACTAAATCTAAGCCGCGAGAGGCTAAATCTGTGGTAACAAGTATTTTTTGATGTCCTTTGCTAAAGCCTTCCATGATTTGATTACGCTGACTCTGGTTTAATTCGCCACTTAAGGCAACCGCGCTTAACTCCGCTTTAATCAGTATATTCGCTAATCGCTCTGTATCACTACGGGTTGCGGTGAAAATAATGACTTGCTGGTAATTTTCATGACTTAAAAAATGCTGTAGTAATGCTTCTTTATGCTCAAGGTTGTCCGCCAAGTAAAAGCGCTTGTTAATATCTTTATGTTCAGTAAAAGCGCCACCAATAGCGATACGCTTAGGCTTTGTTAATAGCTCTTGGGCGAAGTCATTTACTTGGGCGTGATCAAGTGTTGCTGAAAACAATAAGGTTTGACGCTTTCTATGATCAGCAGCTTTATTAATTTGGCTAAGCTCTTTAGCAAAGCCTAAATCAAGCATGCGATCTGCTTCATCTAGAATGAGCAACTCTAAACCATTTAAGTAAAAGTGACCTTGGGTTAAATGATCTGCTAGACGTCCTGGCGTGGCGACAATAAAGTGTGGATCTTTCTCTAATACCTTGACCTGATCATTAAAATTTTCACCACCTAAGATCAGCACCGCTTTAAATTGAGTATTGGCAGTAAATAAGCGCAATTGACTAAACACTTGCTTAGCTAGCTCTCGTGTCGGGGTTAATATCACCACACGTGGGTCTCGCTTAGACAAGGCACGATTTTTAGTTAACCGCTGCAGGGCAGGAATGATAAAGGCTAAAGTTTTACCAGATCCTGTTTTTGATGAGGCAATTAAATCATGCCCTTGCATTGCTGCGGGTATTGCTTGTTGTTGAATTTCAGTTGGCTCAGTAAAACCTAAATGTTCTACTGTCTTCATTAACCGATTTTCTAAACCAAAATCACTAAATTGCACTCATTTCTCCTAAGGGCAAAGTAAAATAAAAACAGCAGTTAACCCGCTGCAATACGCTCTTCAACAACCACTAATGCTTGATCAATACGCGCCAGTACTTTGTCTTTATCAAGTAAAGCCAGTGTTATATCAAGTGAAGGAGAATTGCCACCGCCGGTAGCTGCAACACGTAATGGCATACCAACTTTCCCCATACCTACCTCTAATTCTTCTGCTGTGTCGTTTATGGCAGCATGAATAAGCGCAGGCTCCCAGTTAGTTAAGGCAGCAAGCTTGGCTTTAACTAATAGTAAAGGCTCTTTTACTACTGGGCGCAAATGTTTTTTCACCGCTTTTGCATCAAGCTCAGAAAAGTCTTCATAGAAATAACGTGAAATTTCGGCCATCTCTTTCAGTGTTTTTACTCGGTCAGCTTGTACTTTTACTATTTCAGCAAGTGCTGGGCCGTTGTCAGTGTTAATGCCTTGCTCATTCATATGCCATGCTAAATGTTCAGCCACATATTCAGGCGCCAAGGTTTTCATATAATGCTGGTTAACCCAAATAAGTTTATCTGTGTTAAAACCTGATGGTGCACGATTACAGTCTTTTAGATCAAATAGCTCAATCATTTCCTCACGAGAGAAAATTTCTTGATCGCCATGTGACCAACCCAAACGCACTAAATAGTTTAGTAATGCTTCAGGTAAATAGCCGTCATCGCGATATTGCATAACGCCAACTGCTCCGTGACGCTTTGATAAACGTTTGCCATCATCACCTAAGATCATAGGGATATGCGCATATTCTGGAATGTCTGCACCTAATGCTGCCAGGATATTGATTTGTTTTGGTGTGTTAGAAATATGATCATCACCGCGAACAACATGACTTACTTTCATATCCCAATCATCAACAACAACGGTCAAGTTATAAGTTGGCGTGCCGTCAGAGCGAGCAATGATTAAATCGTCTAGTTGCTCATTGCTAATAGTGATATCGCCTTTAACCATATCTTTAATAACAACACTACCTTCTAGCGGGTTTTTAAAACGAATAACAAAAGGTTTATCGTCAGGGTAGTCTGTGCGATCACGCCATAAACCGTTATATTTTTCAATTTCACCTTTTGCTTTTGCTGCTTCACGCATAGCTTCGACTTCTTCCGCTGTACTATAGCAACGGTATGCATTACCTGAATCAAGTAATTGCTGGATAACTTCTTTATAACGGTCAAAACGTTTAGTTTGAAAATAAGGACCATGAGTCCATTCAAGGTTTAACCAATTCATGCCATCCATGATGGCATCAACAGAAGCTTGAGTTGAACGTTCTATATCAGTATCTTCAATACGCAAGATAAAATCACCGCCATTTTTCTGCGCATAAAGCCAGCTGTATAAAGCAGTTCGAGCACCACCTACATGTAAATAACCAGTAGGGCTAGGAGCAAAACGAGTAGTTAAAGTCATAAAAATCTCAATATCAAAAACCTAAGAGATGATACTATCGCCTTAGGGGAATAAATTAGCTTAAAAAATTGGCGGCATTTTAGCATTGTGTTTAAGTTAATTCACCTTTTAACAGGATTAGTTTCTGTAAAGTAGCTAAAGTTATGATTATGTATTGATAAGAATGCAGACAAAAACGTCGTAATGAACAAAAAAAAATCAAACAGCAAGATATTTAAAAATAATTAGCAATTTTAGCAGCTTTTATGTTGACAGCTTTTTGGATCTCCCTATAATACGCCCCCACAGAGACGGACGATTAGCTCAGTTGGGAGAGCACCGCCCTTACAAGGCGGGGGTCACTGGTTCAAGCCCAGTATCGTCCACCATCTTTCTTTAGAAGGGTGCTTTGAGTAAACAAATATCGCGGAGTGGTAGTTCAGTTGGTTAGAATACCGGCCTGTCACGCCGGGGGTCGCGGGTTCGAGTCCCGTCCACTCCGCCACTTGTTTAATTATGTTGGACGATTAGCTCAGTTGGGAGAGCACCGCCCTTACAAGGCGGGGGTCACTGGTTCAAGCCCAGTATCGTCCACCACTTCTTTTGAAACTCTAAAAATTTCTCAGTATTAAATTACATAATATTTTCTACAGTTAAAACTTAATTCTGTCTTTGATATGACATTAAAGGTTAGTACGGTGCAGCACCTTCTACTCTTTACAACCCGCTCCACATCACTAATTCAAGCCTAGTATCGTTCACCAATTCCAATTCTTTTGAAAATCCAAAAAATTCTCAGTATTAAATTACATAATGTTTTCTA
>JAPHTO010000042.1 GCA_026196955.1 Colwellia sp.
AAGGCATTAACCGTTGATAGGTATCGATTTGTTGGTTGTCTGATTAACTCAGCAACCGTGCCTGTTTCGTGAATATATTCTAGGTATTTTCCATCTGCGACTAAGTTAAATCCACCGACCCGAGTTACTTGGGTATTTTTGCGTTCGCCATTAGCCAACACGACTTCGCGATTGAAAGTGTGAATTTTGCCACTTTGCGTCATTTCACGTTGTAGTTCAAACCATAAGCGCTCTATTTCTTCAATAGAAGCTAATTTGCTGCTAGCGCCTATGCTCTGTGCAAATTCATCTAAAAATTCGCCACGATTAGGTATTTGCGCTGAAATCACTGAGGTTTGAAATTTACTACGCGTATCGCCCGAAACTTGCTGTAAAACACCAAATAGCTCTTTCAACTCACCCAGACGTTTATCTAATGCATCAGCTCTATTGGCTAGTTGCACCTCGTTATCCGCAAAAGTTTGTTCTAGTTGAGTGCTTAACTTAATGGCTGAATCTCTTTGGTTTTTTACATCATTAAGCAATGATTGCTGCTGACTAACTTTCGCTTTAAATTCAGCTTCTCTTGCTTGATTTTGTTTAGATTGCGCTATTTTACCTTGTTCAAGCTGGCTTAATAATTCATCTAAGTTGCTTGCCTGTTGCGCCATGCTCACACCAGTAAACAGTGTGAAAGAAAGTGCTACTGCTTTCATTGCTAATTTGCAGTGTTGGTTAAACGTTTTATTTATAATAGTCATGATGGATACTCTGCTATAGCTCAGTTTGGGTATTGGTCAATGGCACCATAATGAGATCAGGTGCTAATTGCTTACGGGCAATACGAAGTGCTTTGTTAATACCTAAGCGGTAATCTTGAGAAAGTGATTGCCATTGACCACTTGTTTGATCCCAATGACCTAAACGACTGCCATCACGCGTTTGGTAAATAAAACTCACTCTGCCTACACGTAAAAAATCAACATCCATTTGTTGACCTTCAACGGTTAGCAATCCGCTGTATGCTTCGATTGTTCTACCGTAGTCAACTTCGACTTGATAAGCCTCTAAGACACGACGAAATTTTTCAGATACAGAGATATCAGCTCGAGTCATCATCTCATTTAAATCATTCACTCGCTTATTACGCTCTTCTCCCAAAAAAGGAACGTCGAGCTGAACGAAGTTTTCTAATGTAGAAATCATACGTGCCATTAATGGCGAGATTTGGCGTTCAATGATGCTTACTTCTTCCATTGATCTAGCTAATTGAGCTAATTCTGATACTTGATTATCAAGCTGAGATTGCATTTGTTGGTTATATACATTTAATCCGTCTAACTCTTTAGTAACCGCATTAAATTGTTGTAACTTTGTTTGAGCTTGCAGGGTAAAATCATTCACTTTTAATTGAGAATTTGCTGCAGATTCATTAATTTTTTGCCCGGCTATAACCACTTTTTCTAATTGCTGAGGTTGGCTTTGTGTATTAGCAAGTGCATTGATATGGTACAAACTACTTGTACTCACACTCAGTAATAAGCTTGCTTTGACAAGGTGTGATAACTTCATCGATTTACCTATTTCTTCTCATAAAAATAATTGAAATAAAGTCTACCGAGAAAATATGACACTTAAGTTATAGAAATATGACGGTTTTATTTCATCTTGTGAAACTTAAGATTCGGGGCATAGTAGAAATGAAGCATACTTCTCTTACACGTTATTAACGCGTTTTTTGGCTATTTAACTGAATAATTTTTTATCCTCTAGCCTAAACTGATTAATCTAGTGTTCGTCTTCTAAGTAATGTTGAAAAGAGTTTTATTGGAAAAGAAATTGAAAAGCAACAGGATGAAGATTTAACGCTTAATATCAAGGCATTCAAGCTGTAATAGCTCATGTCTACTTGCTTGTGCTAAGTAGTGATTTGAAAGACTACAGAGATATAATCTAGCGAATAAACTTAAGTATGTGCCCTTTGAACTCTTGCTCGAGATACGCGGTATTAATGGGTACTTGTTGAGAAGATGTAAAGCCGAAGCTTAGCATTCGAGCATTTAGTTTATTTTTTCTGCCGCGCCCTGGATCAACAATAATGACTTCGCAAACTGGCTTCGCATGCGCTTCAATAAAAGAAGCCAGTAACTCAATATGCTCATCCTCATACAAGAGGTCGCTGCCAATAATCAAATCAAAAAGGCCAAGCGTATCATTGGTATCAGCCCAACCTGTTCGCTCAAAGGCAATAGTGCTATCTTCATTAATTGAGGTATTGCGTTGCAAGAACTTTTTCACTTCGGGATGATAATCCGTTGCCGTAATGTCAGCACCTTGCTTGTTTAAGAGCAAACTAGACAGCGCTATGCCGCATCCAATTTCTAGTATTCGTTTTGAACTGGTATCGTAGTCAAAAATATAGTGTGCAAGCACTAAACTCGATGGCCAAATTACACCAAATAGGGACCAAGATGCTGAGCATATACCGAGTTTTTCGGCATTACCAGAGGGATCATAAAACTCTTGTTTGTCGCGCAAAGTGCACAAATGGATATCAGTTTTACCAAACTCAACAGTTTGGTAGCTTAAGCGTAGGTTTGTCATTGGGCGAACTCAATATTGGGTTGCAGAGCCAACTATCGACGATAGATAAATGACAAAACGAGAATGTCTACCCAGCATATAGCATTCAGCTAATAAGGCAATGTATTTAACGAAATGATTACGGCGCAGGAAAATAGCCAGCATCATTTTGCTGAATATTGACGTCAATTTGATGGTTCAGAATACAAACTCAGATAGTAGCCGCCATATACAATAATGGGCATAATCCTTTAAACTCCCTATGCGAGAGGAAATAAAAAGACTTGGGGTTACCCGCAAGTCTTTTTCTTTTTAAGCCGCTATATTATGGTTAATGTAGCGTTAGAAATCCCACTTTAAAGCCACTTCAAAGCGAGTTCCCTTGGTTTTACTCTGCAATAAAGTATCTTCAAACTCTAGCTCTTTATCTTCACCTAGCATGTTTTGTACTTTAAAGGTTAAGGTGGAAGAGAACGTTGGATAATAGGTATACACCATATCTAATGAGTGGAATGGTTGCTCGTAAGCATCCCCTTTGCCTTCAATACCCGGTACTATGATACGTTCACCAAATACATTGTAAGCTAAGGTTGCGCTATGATTACCATTAGGTGCATCCCAACCTAGATTGAAATTAAGCACGTATTCTGAATGCCCTGTCATTCGACGCGTTGGATTGGTTATACTGGTAGAAACGCCTGTTTGCTCAACAACCCGTTGTGTATCAATATTTATTTCAGAGTCACTTAGTGTGATGTTTCCAGACAAGAAAAAATCTGCGCCATTTATAGCGCCCAAGTCACCTAAGAACGTGAAGTCTTTTAAGAATTCCATTTCTATACCATAAACATAACCATCTTCAGCATTAGCAATTCGTATGAGCGGCGGACCATCTTGTGACGGCGATTGCACTGCTTCAATTGGCATATCCATGTCTTTATAGAATAAACCAACAGACAAGTTTTCGCCTGTCTCCATATACCATTCCCAACGTAAATCATAGTTGGTGATGTCAGTGCTTTCTACGCCCGGCGTACCACCAATAGGAAACCCTGTTAATGGGTCAATATAGGTTGCAGGTGCCACTTCACGCAGATCTGGCCTGATAGTTGTTTGACCAACAGTTGCGCGGAATTGCATTTCCTCACTTAACACATAAGTAATTGCTAACGCGCCAAAGAAGTCATCTTCTTTAAACGTTAAATCAGCTAAGTCATCTTCCGTTGGTACGGCTGGTAAGTCAAACTTGCCTGTTGCTGGATCTAATGGTGCAACAACTTGTCTAAAGTCTTCCCAACGTACGCCACCCGTTAAGCGCCATGTATTGTCAAAGAAGAAATCAGCTTCAACATAGTAAGCATCAACCATTTGACCTGAATAATAATCATCACCGGCAACTGACGTGTCGCGCATAATAATTTCATTGCCTCTTAATGGCTGATTTAACATCACATCATCAGTTAAAATACTGTTTAACTGATGGCCTGATAAATCTAAGTCATTAAAGGCTAGTGTATTAATATCAAGTCGTCGTGCAAATGCTTCACGTGATTTTTTGATGAAATTACCACCAAATTTCAACTCTACTTCTGCGCTGTCTAAAGTGAAAGGTAGAGACATGTTATAACCATAGTTTTCAACTTCATCATCAAGATCTTGAAAACTATACCGTGTTGCAGTGGTCGCTTTTCTTAATGAGCTTTCATTTACATAGTCGAAAATGCCATCTTCAGGCTCTCCATTGTAACCATCAGCAACTATGTAACGTGTTTCAACATTGCCTGGTGCATAACGATTAGAGCGGGCATCTGAGTAGAACCAATCAACACCTAGCCCCCACCAATCATTAAAGTTATGCGTGCCGCGAAGCTGATTAGAAATCATTTCCCGTTCTTCATAAATCACTTCCGTATCACGTACTCGCAAACCATCAGTGATAGTAACGTTATTAGTGTTACCTCTTTTATCACTAATCTCATCTCGGGTGTCGTGCAAAATAAGTGAAGTGAAGTCTAGGCGGTGATCACGTCGATACTCTAACCCAAGGCTTAACATGCCAGAAAAACGCACAGAATGCTCTGTTGTTTCTACTTCATCAAAGCCGCGAACTAAAGACCAATTCCCCTCTGCGCCTTGCGTAAAGTCTTGCCCTTCATAGCCTTCTGATACTTCCCATTTATTGTCATATGAAACAGAAGAAAGAAATCCTAAACGAAAATCATCAAAATCAAACTTATTCCCTAACGTCAAATCTAAGCCTGTATTAGGGTTGATACTTTCACGTACTGGGTCATAATCTCGATTTAATTGCGCTGCAACTTGACGGTTATCTTCTTGGCCTAAATCATTAATAGCTGTGTAGCTATCCCATAACTTAGTTAAGTCACTTGGCGCTGCACGAGTACCATCATCAATTCCGTACCAGTCATCATCGCCACCGCTATAGGTTAGCCCGTCATCAAAGTTATTGGTGTTACCACCAATTTTGCCTTTTACATTAAAAACAAAATCTGTCGGAATAGTTTTTAAACGTACATCAACATTACCGCCAGCAAAATGAGCAGGCATGCTGGGTGAATATGATTTTTGAACGGATAATGATTCAATAATACTTGATGGAAATAAATCCAAAGGAATGACCGTTCTTGTTGGATCAGGGCTAGGTACAGCCGCACCATTTAATAGCGTGCTGGAAAAGCGCTCGCCTAAACCACGTACATAAATGAATTTACCATCGACAAGTGTAATACCCGTAACACGACGAAGTGCTGCTGCTGCATCAGAATCACCTGTGCGAGATATTTGCTCTGCCCCTAAAATATCAGCAACAAACGCTTGGTTTTTACGCTCTTGCATTACAGCACTTGCTGTACCTTTTAAGCGACTCGCCTTAACCACTACTTCTTCCATGGCTTGGCTGTCATTTTCTTCTGCCACTACTTGCCCTGTTGTTGCCATTACGGCAAGTGCTAGAGAAGATAAAGCAAAAGATGTAAACTTTTTATTCATTGTAAACCTCATGAATTAGGTATTTGAACATTAAAATGCTGTAGTACCTTAAGCAGGCACTACAGCATTTTGATTAGTTAAACTGTTACTCTAAACCTACAGTCCAACCAGCAGTCCAGTCATTGCTTTCCGTTACCGCACCAATGTGATTGGCATTGTCGAAGAAATCGCTACCTGTGAAGTCTTTCGCTGTTGTTGTATCGATAGTAAATACACCGTTTAGTACCGCATTCATATCAACAGCAGTTGAGTTATCAGTATTTTGATTAAGCACCCAATCTTGTGTATCAAGTAATACTGAGCCATCTGAGGCTTTAGAATTTTTGAAGTTTTCGCTACACGCAAATACTGAGTGAGAAATCACAGTATCGCCTGCCACTGCTTGGTCAACCGTTATTGAAGAAGTATCGCCCCCCTCAATTTCAAAACACTCACCTGCAGCATTGGTTACAACAAAGTTATGAAGCTGTGCTTTAGTACCTTCACGTAAATAAACACCTTCACTGTCTTTATCAGCCGTATCAAAAGCATTCCCTATGATGGTCATATTAGCGATTGTCGGGTTAGATTGCGGTTGTTTATTAGGTGTTGAGCCATCGTTGTCTGCTTCAATTGCACGGTTGGCTGCACCATCGTTAGCATCATGCTTAACGAGTACATATTGCATGTTACCGCGGTAACCATTATCCCAATCGACACTGTCATCTTGGTTAGCCGTTAAAACAACATACTTAAGGTTTACTGTACCGCCAAAGAATTCAACACCATCGTCAGCATTTTCGTGCACTTGCAAGTACTCAACTTTAGTACCTGAGCCAACACCGCCAAAAGTAACACCATTTAACTCATTGTCTGGTGCAATTTCATAACCTGCATGCTTAACAACCACATAGCGCAACGTACCTGAGTTATCTTCATCGTTAGTACCACCAAATACTGCCCCTTCTTCTACGCCTTCAACCTGCAGCGCACAATCAGAGCCATCTGACGGGCATTTGTTAGATTGAGCATTACCCAGAATAACGATACCGCCCCATTGACCATGACCTGTTTCTTCACCGGTAATATCTTCACTTGATGTAAACGTGATTGGTGCAGTGTTACTACCTAGCGCTTCAATTTTTGAATCGCGGCTTACGACTAAGTAATCACCACCTGAGCGTCCAAAAATGGTTGTACCTGCTTCGATAGACAGAGTTGCGCTGTTCGCTTTGTCTTCACCAACAAATACCGGGCCATTTAAGGCGTATAAGTTATTAGACGTTAAGGTTAAATCACTGGTGATCTTCCCAGAAATTTCACATGTCGTCGTTGTACCATCAGCCGGTGTAATTGATGTTGTTCCAGTTGGGCAACCTTCAACTTCCGCTTGTGCCGTGACAATACCGCCACCAAAACCGAATGCCCAACCTTGACGCCAATCATTGCTGCCATCAAAGGCACCAATATAGTCAACAGTATCGAAGAAAGCGTCTTGTGTGCTTGCGACATCTTGACCTGCGCCAGCAGCAATTAATGGTGAATTTGCATCTGGAACACCAGACTCGTTAATTAAAAGAGATGTTGAGATACTGTTTGATGGCTCAGCTGTAAACCAAGCAGCTAAATCAAGTAATACTGAGCCGTCAGCAGCTTTAGAATCTTTAAAATTTTCGCCATTTGAACAAGCCATAACCGAGTTTTGTATAACTATTTTACCGCTATTGGCGTTATCAACAGTAACAGAGGCCGTATCACCACCTTCAAACTCTAAACATTCACCCATTTCACTTGGGCCTGTTACCACAGTGTTGAAAATTTTAGCCGCTGTACCTTCACGAAGATAAATACCTTCAGAGTCTTTATCTGCGGTATTAAAGTTATTACCAATGATGGTCATGTTAGACAAGGTAGGGTTTGATTGTGGCTCTTTCGCTGGGTTTGAGCCATCGTTATCAGCCTCGATAGCACGGTTAGCAATACCCGCATTTTTAGCATGTTCAATATAGATATGTTGCAGCTTGCCTTTATAACCGTTATCCCAATCAACACTGTCATCTTGGTTTGCTGTTAACACTAAATGCTTAATGCTAGCGGCACCACCAAAGAACTCAACACCGTCATCAGCATTTGAGTGGACTTGAATGTAATCAAGGGTAGTACCTGAGCCCACACCACCAAAGGTAATACCGTTTAATTCATTATCAGGGGCAATTTCATAACCCGCGTACTTAACAACAACATATTTAAGCACACCTGAGTTATCTTCAAAATCAGTACCACCAAAGACCGCACCTTCTGCTACACCTTCAACTTGCAGCGCACAATCACTTCCATCAGTTGGACACTTATTAGAAGGTGCATTACCTAAAATTACTACGCCACCCCATTGACCAGCATCAGTCGCTTCGCCTTTAACATCCTGTAAAGAGGTCATGATAATTGGTTGAGCTTTTGTGCCTTCCGCCATGATTTGTGCATCACGGTGAACCACTAAGTAATCATTTCCTGATTGACCAAATAACACAGTGCCCGGCTCTATCGTTAATACAACATCACCTACGTTACGTGCTTGCTTGTTTGCAGATGAGCCGCCAACTTCTAAGCCACCACTTATCGCATACATTACTGGCTTGCCGTTGCTATCTTTAGCAACTAAGGTAGTGTTTTGTGAAATTTTTGTATCAAGCACTTGTACTTGCACGTCAAAGCCCATTGCCGCTGACACTTGCGTACTTAACGCTGAATTTGACTTACCGGCTAAAACCGTTGCATCAGGTGTCGTTGGCGTAGTAGGTGCTGGGTTATTGATAACCGTATCACCTACAGAGTTATCAACATCAGACGCTAAATTTATATCGCCTCCACAAGCGGCAAGGCCAATAGACAGAGCGGCTACAATCGCTGCATTGGTAGTATTGTGTTTAAAAAGACTATTTAATTTTATGCTGTTCAATTTCATGTGTATTTTGCTCCGAAGAGTTGGTTGTTTTAATAAAGAATTAATAAATTTTGACCACATGCTACAAGAGAAAAATGACAGAAATGTTTTAGAAATATGACCCTTTCTTGACGGTAATATGTCACTTTAGTGACAAGAGATTTTTTGTTACTCCTTTTTCAAACACATAAAAAAAGCGCCTTTCGGCGCTTTAAACACTAATAACTAATGAAGTAACTTAACCTTCGTGCACAATACGTTTATTAATTAAGTCTTCAACAACACTAGGATCAGCCAGAGTTGAGGTATCACCTAAGCTATCAACTTCATTTTCAGCAATTTTACGTAAAATACGACGCATAATCTTACCTGAACGTGTTTTCGGTAAACCCGGCGCCCATTGTAAGTAATCAGGCTTAGCAAATCGACCTAACTCTTTAGCTACAAACTCTTTCAGCTCTTTGTTAAGCTCGTCTGATTCTTCAGCGTTCGCCATTAAGGTTACATAACAGTATACGCCCTGCCCCTTGATTTCATGTGGGTAACCCACAACCGCAGCTTCTGCAACAGCAGGGTGAAGTACTAGCGCACTTTCAATTTCTGCTGTACCTAATCTATGGCCTGAAACGTTAAGTACATCGTCAACACGACCAGTGATCCAATAGAAGCCATCTTCATCACGTTTAGCGCCATCACCGGTAAAATAATTACCCGGATATTGACTTAAATACGTTTGATAGAAACGATTATGATCACCATAAACAGTACGTAATTGGCCCGGCCAGCTCGCTGTCATCACTAATAAACCTTGGTTTTCACCTTCAAGCGTATTACCGTCTTTATCAAATAATGCCGGTTGCACACCAAAGAATGGTTTTCCGGCACACCCTGGTTTCATATCAACAGAGCCTGGTAAAGAAGTAATTAAAATACCGCCTGTTTCAGTTTGCCACCAGGTATCAACAATCGGACAATTACTCTTACCTACTACTTCATAATACCAATGCCACGCTTCTGGGTTAATTGGCTCACCTACTGTACCTAATAAACGCAAAGATGATAGATCCGCCTTTTCAACCAATTCATCACCAACACTCATCAGTGCGCGAATAGCCGTTGGGGCAGTATAGAATACGTTGACACTATGCTTTTCACATACTTGCCAAAAACGTCCTGCATCTGGGTATGTTGGTACGCCTTCAAACACTAAGGTAGTTGCACCATTGGCTAATGGGCCGTAGAAAATATAAGAGTGACCTGTGATCCAACCTGCATCCGCGGTACACCAGTATATTTCACCTTCTTTATAATCGAACACATACTTATGTGTCATTGCCGCATATAAAATATAACCACCACAGGTATGAACCACACCTTTTGGTGTACCTGTTGAGCCAGAAGTGTATAAAATGAATAATGGATCTTCAGCGTCCATGATTTCTGGTTCGCAAACAGCAGGTAAGTCAGCTACTGCATCTGCATAATTAATATCTGTTTTTTCATTCCAAGCAACATCACCACCTGTACGAGTAACCACAATAACTGAATGTACATTTGGGCAATCAGCGATAGCGGCATCAACATTGGATTTAAGTGGAATACGCTTACCACCACGTACAGACTCATCAGCGGTAATAACAACTTGGCAATCAGCATCAAGTACACGCGCTTTAATAGATTCCGTTGAAAAACCACCGAACACGACTGAGTGAATGGCACCAATACGCGCACAAGCTAACATGGCATAACCCACTTCTGGGATCATCGGCATGTAAATACAAACGCGATCACCTTTTTTAACACCACGCGCTTTTAATAAATTCGCAAAACGACAAACATGATCGTGTAGCTCTTGATAAGTGACTTTTAAATCATCCGATGGATCATCACCTTCAAAAATAATCGCGGTGTCATTTGCTTTGGTTGCTAAATGACGATCAATACAGTTATAACTAACGTTTAACTTAGCGCCTGAAAACCAGTTTATTTCAGAGTTTTTTAAATCTACTTTACTAACGCTATCCCAAGGCTGGTACCAATCAATAAATTCTTTAGCTTGCTCACCCCAAAACACATCAGGCTGTTCAATAGATTGCTTATACATTGCATCATAAGTTGCACTATCAATGTGAGTGTGCGCCTTTGCTTTGTCTGATACAGGATAACAAGGTTTCAATTCATTCATGAGATATTCCTTCAGGGTTTTTAACACCCAATGTAATAATTTTTATTTTGAAAATTAGATTAACTTAATGCTAATTTTTTTACGTTAGTTTTTATATACGCCTTTAGTCTTAAATACTAACCCTATTTATGATGAGATTCACTAACGATTAAGTATAAGCTATAGCCCTTTGTTTACTTCATAACCCTAATATTACCAACCACAAACGACAACGCTGTCATTTTTAGTGGTATAAATTGAATGAATGACAAAAATAGTAAGGATTAATTATCAGGATCAAAAAAGCGCCCGCAGGCGCTTTAAATAAGGATACAGAGTGGTTTATAAGTTATAGCCTGACTCTTCGTGTTCAACTTGATCTAAACCATTCACTTCTTGCTCTTCATCAACGCGTAATCCATCAGTCATTAATGCAACCAACTTCAATAAAATATAAGTCACAATAGCAGTATAAACTAAGGTTGAAACAATACCGATAAGCTGTACACCAACTTGCTCTGCCATGCTTGCAATACCTTCTGCAAAACCAAAACCGCTAAATACACCTAAAGTGGTCGCTGAGAAAACACCCGCTAAGAATGTTCCTAAAATACCGCCAACACCATGTACTGGAAAAACATCTAAAGAATCATCTATTCTTAATTTTTGCTTGATATATACCGTAGAATAAAAACACACAAAACCCGCACTAATACCAATCACTAATGCGCCGCCTGGCCCAACAAAACCAGAAGCAGGTGTTATTGTACCTAAACCGGCAACCATACCTGTAACTGCGCCTAAAACACTAGCCTTACCAAATTTTTTCCATTCAATTGCAGCCCAAGTAAGCGTACCAGCTGCTGCAGAGATATGTGTCACTAACATCGCCATTGAAGCATCACCGTTAGCCGCTAGCGCGCTACCACCATTAAAGCCAAACCAGCCAACCCATAACATACCCGCACCTGTTACTGTCATGGTTAAGTTATGCGGTAACATTGGCGTTTTTGGAAAGCCGCGTCTAGGTCCTATAACTAGTGCAGCAACAAGCGCTGCCGTACCTGCAGTAATGTGCACCACAATACCACCAGCAAAATCATAGACACCCATTTGGCTTAACCAACCACCACCCCATACCCAATGAGTAATAGGCGCATAAACAGCAAGCAACCATAAACCACTAAATATCAACACGGCAGAAAACTTCATTCTTTCTGCAAAGCCACCAATAATCAGCGCAGGGGTAATGACTGCAAAGGTCATTTGAAAGAGCATAAATAAGCTTTCAGGAATATCGCCAGACAGCACATCTTTACTAATACCGTGCATCATCACTTTAGAAAAATCACCAATAAAGGCATTACCTTCACTAAACGCTATGCTATAGCCAACGATCAGCCATAAAATAGAAGAGATGGAGCCGATAGCAAAACATTGCATTAAAATAGAAAGCACATTTTTCTTTCTAACTAAGCCGCCATAGAACAATGCTAACCCTGGCAGGGTCATCAATAAAACAAGGGCTGTTGAAGTCAATATCCAACTGGTATTAGCACCGTTTAAGCCATCATCACTAGCAACAGCAAGTGATGGAATTGAAAGTAGAACAAGCGACAGAGTAAATGAAAGTATTCGTGACATCTTTTTATCCATTATTGTTTTAAACTTTGATTGCTAACAATTAGTGCAAATAATTTTTAACAAACAACTTATTATTTTTTCATGCTCAAGCAATGCACAAAATGAGCCATTCAAAAAACAATATATTTAACAACAAGATAATAAAGTAGTGAACAATAACAGTGCTAACGATTGCACCAAAAAAGTGAAGCGATACAGCTAAGGCACCATAGAAGTGCAAGAAAGGTGGCAGATATATTTCTTGCTTGATAGTTAGCTATCAAGCAGACTTACATAAACCATAAACATAATCGTTAACAAAGCTATTATTGATAAAAGAGTTTTGTTGCAAACAACCTTCGCGAACGAACCCTAAGTTTTCGAGCAATTTATACGAGCCCAAGTTATTCACTGAGCATGTTGCTACCAGCTTATTTAATCTCAGCTCGTTAAATGCATAATCTTTAAGTAGATTAAAAGCTTCTCTGGCAAAACCCTTTCCTTGCACACCTTTTTTAATCATAAAACCGATTTCTGCAATTCTTGCCTCGTGATTGATAATCTTAAGGCCTATATTCCCCAGCTTTTGACCTGTAGATATTTCTGTTATACCAAGGGTAAACCAATTAGCACTTTCTATAGTCCAAGGCTTTGATTTAATATGAAAGGCTTCAATTGCCTCATCATAGGTATAAGCATCGTACACATGCTCCATCATTTGAGGGCACATAAACATTTCAATAAAAAGATCTTTGTCAGAATGATCAAGTGGCGATATTTTTAACCTTTGACCAGTAAGTTGCATGACGCACCCTTTAGTTAAATTTTATTCGACAAGTATGCTCACTGAGTATTCAGAGCCATCCGAACGCTGCAGTATTAAAGGTAATACTTGGCCTTTAAGCTTACTGATTAGTTTTTTACCTTCTTGAGCTGGACAGCCTGGAATTTTACAGCCATCGATTGCAATTAACTTATCTCCAGTTTTTATTCCCACTTTCTCTGCAGGTGAATTAGCATCAATTTTTTTAACTTCTGCACTGGTAAGCTCTGGACTAAAAAAGCCACTGACGCCTACTTCTAATGTGATCCCTGTATAGCCCTTCTCTTCTGCAATAACTGAAAAAGAAAGTACCGCCAAGAGTCCAAGAATTGAAAATAGTTTCATATGATTTATATCCCTTAAAAAATGTCCATAGAAGTAGACTATATAGTTAGCCCAATTGTGAACATAGTGAATGCGACCAACTGTTACATATCACTATGAGTTAGCGGCTTTATTGCTTAAAAACCAACCTAAATAATAGTAAGTGTTCGTTTAATTAATGATAAAAATAATCTACTGCTTTTAAACTTATTTATCAACTTTTTAGCTGATTATTGCGTTTAGTTTGCATTTAAATCTAAATACGCAATTATGTAGCCGTACTCTTTATCACTAAGTTGATTTAAACTATGCAATTCTTGAGCATATTCAAACGTCCAAGGCTCAGAATTGGGCTGGGTTGGTAAACTAAGATCTATTTCTAACAGTGTTTCATCGATAACTTTATGGCCTTGCTTCACCGCTTTTTTAGCACAATAACTCAGGATATATTCAACGGCGTATTTATCGACGGATGGTGCCCATGTATATTCCGTTTCACATGCTGTTTTTCGCTCTCCTTCAGCAGTTATGTACTCCAATTGGCCTTGAGTAGCGCAAGCCGTTAAAAATAGAATAATTAATATTAAAGATAATTGTCTCAATGTAAACCTGTCCTGTAATAGTCAAAACACACTAATGGGGTAAGAAAAATAGTTCGATAAAGTTTCAATTCACAACAAACTTTTGTTTTTATTATTTTACTTTTACTCGTTTATAGAGGGTTAAAGTGTGGATTCATTAACGCTTAAAGCTAGTTTAGCTGTATGCCTAAGTAAACGTTCATCACCTACCTTACCATGCCCAGGAACAACTACTTCTATACTAGGATATTTATCAATAACCTTTTGAATAGAGTCTGCCCAGTCTTTTATTAAAGCATCTTCAGTGTTACCTAAAGTTCTACTCTTTTTGCTTTTTATGAAACATCCACCAAATAATATATTGCTCTTTGGAAGCCAAACAACAATATTGTCCTCCGTATGACCAGCGCCAGGGTAAAATATTTCAATGGTACCTTTAACTAACTCAAATACATTACTAGAAATCTCATCACTCGATGTTTCTCTACCCCTTAAATTAAGTAGACTATTCGTCAAAGGGGTTGCGTATGTTTTTATTTTGAGTTTATTAAGAAGTGGGATCCCTCCGCTAGCATCTTCATGAAAATGAGAAACAACACTGCTTTTAACAATTAGATCTTTTGACTTTATCCATTTGATTAATTTTTTAGTTTCCGCTTGAGTCCAAGGGGTATCAATAATGTGAGCATTATTTCCATCAACAACAATTAAACCTGATGCCCCAACCATTCCCCAAGGTTCAATCCTTTTATAGGAAATGTGTTGATAAACATTATCAGCTAGTTGTTTGATTTTTAACCGCTCATTATTAGCAAAAGCATTACTCGAAACTAACAACAAAAAAGCAAGAATATATTTCATATAATTGCTCTTTCACTCTTTACCAAGCAGCAATAATTGTTGACTAAAATAACGATAAAAAACTCTAGCCAACAATTTTTTATCTTTGTGTAAATGCCTGCTAAGCATTTCTGTATATAAACCGTTTTACTTTAATCGTGTGATACCAATCAAAACACTGATCACACCACCAGCCATACCAACCCATGCTTCAAGAGGAGCATCGCCGTTAAAAGCACGACTCACTTGTGAGCTAGCAGAATCATATATGTTGTATCCCCACATAGCTAAAACAACACCAGCAATGATAAGTACAATACCAAGGGTTTTATTATTCATTTTCACTCCAGTTTTTATAATTATATAGTTGAGTTAAGCTCAACATCGTTCTTAATGAAATACATATTAATTGATGAGACGAAAATTTTTCTCAGGCGAAATATCACCTAAGTTAAAATTTATTTATTGCTAACTTATATTTATATAACAAGTAATTCAAATATTTATTTTCCAATAGAGAAATTAATATTATGGGTTAAATAAGAAATATTTGTAGCAAGCATGTAGCATCCTGTGTAGCAAAACAGCTAAAGAATGTATAACTTGTTGAAAGTAAAGGTTGGGTGGCAACCCTAATAGCCACACCTCGGCACATGAGTCGTCTGCTGCGGTTGCTTCCTTCCGGACCTGGCCGAGTTCACAGAGTATCATTGCGAGGGGACCAAAAGGGTCACCATAGAGTAAAGGTTTGCAGAACTCTTTGATAGCATTTTTGAGTAACTATCATGCAAAGACCAATAACGGCGCGAATTATCGCTAATGGTGCAGTTAGATGCAAGTACTTGTTAGTTTTTTTCAATTAACTTTATACTGCTTGTGGATTTTTTGCACAAACACCATCATAGTTTGCTTTAAAATTCACGAGTTCACGATCAATATCTTCACTGATATTAACTGCCGAGTGAAATTTCAATTCTTTCTTAGCAAAATCTAAGCTCAAGGGAACCACTGGAACACCTGCTTGATAAGCAATATGTAAAAAGCCACTTTTCCACTCATTGGTTTTTCGACGTGTTCCTTCTGGCGCTATCCCCAAAATCAACTGATCATTTTGTTTAAACTGCTGCACCATTTGTTCGACTACGCCATGCTTAGCATTACGATCAATAGCAATGCCACCCCAACTTTTTAGGATTGATTTAAATGGCCAGATAAAAATAGCCTTTTTTCCCATAAAGCGAACACGCAAATTCATGGCTAACATAGCAGCAACTGCTACAACAAAATCCCAATTTGAGGTGTGTGGCGCAACAGCAACAACAAACTTAGGCTGTTTAGGAAACTCCCCTACAATTTGCCAACCCAAGATGTTGAGTACAGTCAAGCCTACAGTACTTGATATTCTTCCTCTTGCTCTTGGAATACAATCAGGAATAGTCGGTAAGTCAGTTTTCTTTATTGCCACTAATGCACGCCATTTTCTTGCTGAGCTAATTTTTCATGTAATTCTAATAAAATAGATTTCATGACTAAAAGGTTGTCTTTGCCAAGGCGAAGTAGAAGCTTGTCACTCTCTGGTAAAGACTCTAGGCTAGGATCTGAAAATTGATACATAACACTAGGCCTAACTAGGGTCATTGATGATTTAACAGGTAATTCCATATCTAAAACACGTGTAATTGCGTCTTGCAAGGTTTGAGTAAAGTCTTCATCACCGTAGCCAAGTTCACTGTATGCCTCATCAATTAAAGGTTTAACTTCAAAATACCACTGAACCAAACTTTCACTGTCCATTGAGCGCATTAAATCAACGTACAAACTAAACCGCCTTGTTGAGCTTTCATTCCATTGCCATATTTCTTGGTTATTTTGTTGAGTAACATTTTCTAACTGAGGAGCAAACTTACTTTTAGGTTGAGTAAAAGGACTATGCTCATAAGCAACAATACCTTGAGCAAAATTATCAGTAAAAACAACAAAGCGCCTGATCATGTCTTCATCAATCACTAACTTTAGTAGCTCTTTACGCCAAGTCATTTCAGGCAGTTTGATCTTCAACCACTCATCACTTTCATCTAACGATGGTAGCACAGGCTCAACAACTTCCGGCACAACCTCAACAACCTCTTCTACTGGCTCTTCAATAACGGGCTCAGGTATGACCTCAGGTATTTCAACAACAGGCTCAATAACAGGCGTTACAGGAGCCACTTGAACAGGCACTTCTTTTTCGCCAGTAAATTGCCATGCGACACCAATACCAATAATGACGACAATAATAAAAGCGATGAATGACCAAGACACAGAGTTTTGCGTTGTTTGTGCTGTTTGCTCATCTTGTTGAGTTGCGTTTGAATTTTCCATGATCACCTGTGCGTTATAAACTTGGCTTTTAAAGCCTTACTATTTTTTGAATGACGTTATTATTCTGGCATCAGCATATGATTTTTTTGCTGCGCTAATTGTTTTAAATATTGCCACACTGTATTCACTTGTGACAACCGTTTCGATTCAGGATGAGTAACTAAATAAAAACTGCGTAATAATTTTATTTCATTAATACATAACTTGACTAAGCTAGCATCTTGCTCGGCCAAAAAGCAAGGTAAAATACCAATACCTAGGCCACTTTTAATTGCACTGTATTGGCTTGTAATACTAGTACTTTGAAAACTTGGCGCAATATCTGTGCTGAGATCTTTTACGTAAGATAATTGTTCCGTAAACAAAAGGTTATCAACATAGCTTACCCACTGGTGTTGGGCTAATTGTTCAAACTTAACTTCATGGGCTAATGTTTTTAAATAACTCTCATGACCATAAAGTTGTAATTGGTAATCACAAAGTTTGCTAATAATCGTTGAGGTATTTTTAGGCTTTTCCACAGCAATAGCGATATCCGCTTCATTACGACTAATTTTTACATCACGGGCAAAGTGCACGAGCTCTATTTGAATATTGGGAAAGTTTTGCTTAAGTTGAGCTAGGTGGGGAGCAATAAAAAAACTACCAAAAGCTTCCGTAACTCCTATCCTCACACGGCCACTGTTAAGGCTTTTTTGTACTTTAATATCACTAAACGCCTGACAAGCATCAAGCTCCATCCGTCTGGCATATTGCAATAATTTATCACCGTCATGGGTCAAGACATGACCATCAACGGTTCTGTCAAAAAGCTTAGTCGCAAGGCTTTCTTCAAGCTTGTGAAGCCGCCTTGATAATGTTGATGCATCAATAGCCAATCGTTTAGCAGCAGTCGATAATCGAGTACTACGTGCGACTTCTAAAAATATTTTAATATCGTCCCAATTCATAACGATAGTGTAACAATGACAAACACGTATTGCAAAAACACAATGCATGTTGCATTTTTGCGTATTGTTCTCTAGGCAATTAACACCTATTTTAGTAACAACGGTAATAATTCAAAATTATTTTCAAGCTTTCGCTACTCTATAAAAAGGCTCGCTATGACTATTAAAGAAATTCCATTGATTATCAATGGTGAAAAAGTTCGTTCAACTACTGATACTTGGTTAGATGTATTAAACCCCGCGACTCAAGAAGTAGTTGCCCGTGTTCCAATGGCAACAAAAGAAGAAGTTGCAGCCGCTGTTGCCAGCGCGGAAGAAGCATTTAAAACATGGTCTAAAGTATCACTGACTAACCGCATGCGCATCATGCTTACTTTTCAGCAGTTAGTGAGGGAGCATACCAAAGAATTAGCAGAATTAGTGACCTTAGAGCATGGCAAAACTTTACCTGATGCTGAAGGTGAAGTGGGTCGTTCATTAGAAGCCATTGAGAATGCTTGCTCAATTACCCGTTTACAATTAGGTGATATGGCTAATAACGCTGCAACAGGTGTTGATACTTATACATTAAACAAACCACTCGGTGTTGGTGTCGGTATAACGGCATTTAATTTCCCATTAATGTTACCGTCTTTCATGTTCCCGCCTGCCCTAGCGTGTGGTAACACTTTTGTTTTAAAACCATCAGAGCAAGATCCATCCTCAACGATTTTACTTGTTGAATTAGCGCTTAAAGCAGGTATTCCACCAGGTGTACTAAACGTCGTTCATGGTGGCCCTGACGTGGTTAATCAATTAATTGAAGCCGATGCGGTAAAAGCCGTTTCTTTTATTGGCTCTACTGGTGTTGGTACTCATGTTTATAACCATGCCAGCAAGCACGGTAAACGCGCACAAGCAATGATGGGCGCTAAAAACCATATGGTTATTATGCCTGATGCCAATAAAGACAGAGCAATTAATGACTTATTAGGCTCTGCATTTGGCGCCGCTGGTCAACGCTGTATGGCTAATCCTGTCACTATTTTAGTCGGTGAAACTCGTAACTGGTTACCTGAAATTGTTGAACGTGCTAAACAAATGAAAGTGGGTCCTGGAAGCCAACGTGATGCTGATTTAGGCCCTGTTGTATCACCACAAGCTAAAGCGCGTATTATCAGCCTTTTAGACTCTGGTGTAGAGCAAGGTGCTACGTTATTGGTTGATGGTAGAAATTGCCAAGTCGAAGGTTATCCTAACGGTAACTTTGTTGGGCCAACATTATTCACTGATGTGAAAACGGATATGGATATTTACACGCAAGAAATTTTTGGTCCAGCATTGTGTGTTTTAGAAGCTGAGACACTGGATGAAGCTATCGAGATCATTAATGCAAATCCAAATGGTAACGGTACCTCTTTATTTACTTCTTCTGGCTGGGCTGCTCGTAAATTTGAAAATGATATTGACGTTGGTCAAGTAGGTATTAATGTACCAATTCCTGTACCCGTTGCCTATTTTAGCTTTACCGGCTCACGTGGCTCTAAATTAGGTGATCTCGGTCCTAACGGTAAGCAAGTAATAAGCTTTTGGACTTACACTAAATCGGTAACCGCCCGTTGGTTTGAACCAGATCATCAAGATGGAACGGCGATTCACACGACCATTAGTATGAAGTAAAATTATAGTGCGCACTCTCTGTACGCACGATAAAGAAAATAGCAACAAGTGATGAAGTCAACGCTTTTAAACTTGTTGCTATTTAAACCATTTCGTTAATAGCTTTAAATTTTTTCTTTTTTAAATCGTTGGTAATTTTCAATCGCCTCAGGGTTACCTTTATTGCGTTGACAAACACTTTTTTGATATTGAAAATTAAAAACGTCAAACCATAAGTCAAGTAAGTGAGCATTATCATGCTCCCCAAACATTGCTAATACTCTTGCCCCTACTTCAGCCGTAGAAAATTGATGGGCTAATTCTGTTTTTCTTACCGTATAACGTGAGTTTTCTCCAACCGGAGAATATGCTGCATCCACCATGTTGCTTTGAGTTAAGCAGCTTTCAGTAAATACCTTAGGATCGAAGGATACCATTGGAAACTTATCCAAATAAGGACTTTTTCTAAACATTTTCTTTGCTTCACGCCAACTACCATCGAGCATAATAAAAAGTGGCCTTTTTCCTAGCTCGCATTTTACCGCTTTACTTTCTACTCGCCGCCCTAGCTGCGCATATTCTTGTGGGAATACTACAAAGGGCTGCCACTGCTCATCATCTAGCACGGCTTGTAACTCATCATTTTTGGTGGTTCGAGACCATAGAAAGGCATAAGTATCAGGGATTAAATCAGCAATTAACTTTCCTGTATTGCTAGGCTTAAGTACTTCAGTGTCGTACATCAATAGTAAAAAGCCTGCATTGCTTTTCAGCTCGTTCGCTTTTGGCGCGATTGAGCAAATACAGTATTGTTTAGACAGTTGGCATAAAGAACAACGAATAACTCTCTGCCCTCTAGCTTTATAAGTCGTTGTACTAAGACTTTTACGAAAATGATGAAGTTGATGAACGGCGTGCATGAGAAACCAATAAACTTAAAAGAAAAAGCTCAACAATAATAACATTGTCGAGCCTTGTTATATATTTTTACTTGAGGCTTATACAACTTAACTTACTAAACTTCACACAGGTGAGTTTAGTGTTACATAGCACTTTTGTCGTCTTTATGACTAGCTCGCTCATTGTAACGTGCTGAAATCACGTTAATATCAGCAAGCGATTCAATATTATTTTGCAATTGCTCTTCGAGCTGATCAATTTTAACCGCTGAAAGGCACAGTTGCTCAGCTTTATGTTCAATTTTTTCTGCTCGAGATTCCATTTCATGTTCAATGCTTTCGCCAAAATTTTCCATGCGCGTTTCAAAAGCGTCACTATCACCGCCTGAGAATATCATTTCTTGACCAACGGCTACCATGATACTTCCCATCGAACTCATCACTGCTTTTTCTACTGCCGATTCGATGCGTTGCTCAAAATCGTCTCCAAGCAAGTCATTATTTTTAAGGCCATCTTCACCGATAGTAAAGCCATGCTCAAGTGTAAAGCGTGTTGAAACTTCATCACGAAGGTTTGTTAGCTCACGAGTTAAATCAGCACTAACATCATTTCCCTCGCCTAATAGCTCATTAAAAGCCAAATTTACTCCCTCTACAGCCAAATCTACACCTTCAATAGCAACAGTTCTTACTTCAGGCACCATGGCTTTAATACTTGCTGAATATTGACTCACCAAAGCTTGCTGCTCATCGTTTAAATCAACTGCTTGTCCCGCGACAAATAAAGATTCATCGTTATCTATTCTATATAAAATATCTTTGTTTTTTTCGTTGAAAAACTCGATGCTATTCTTGCTAATATTAACCCCTGCTTCTAACTCAACATCGCAAGAGTTATGTGCCATGACACTGGCTGAAGATAATGTTGCCAATAAAGTCACCGCTAACAGTGATTTTTTGAAGGTATTAGGTGTTTGTTTAGCTTTCATTGCGCTTTCCTTGTTGTTAATCTTTTATGTTATCGCTATCACTCATAGAAATTCAATAGCCGTTGTTACAATCGTAATAGTTACAAAAGCGATGCCAACTTTATTTCCCTTTAATTTCAATGCAATAGCAAAACACTCTTATTATCCAAACAAAGCTATTGTTATTTTTTAGTAAAATTTACCAAATAGTAGTGCATTATTTATAGTACAACGAGGAGTATCAATTTTGCATTTCAAATAAACATGGTTGCAAGGCTGACATTTTAAAAGCAATAAACCGCCTCGATTCATCGGTGTATGTAAATAGACGCGTAATACATACAGCGATTATGGGGCTGCTTTTATTGCTAGTTGGTAATTTTACTGATTAGAAGGTAGTGACGATGTCGTCATAACAACAAGTGATTGTTTTTCACAAAGCACTTGTTGTAGAAATCATTGCAGGTATTGCTCAAGTAAAAAATTAATTCAGGATAATTACTCGCTAAACAGCTAGATAACGTACCTTAAAACTTCTCCCTTTCATTTTGCCCTTGGAAAGTTTTTCTAAGGCTAATTTTAGTGCTTTTTTATTAACAGCAACATAGGCTTTATTATCAAGCACATTGATTTTACCAACATCAGCCCCCTTGATCGCACTACTACCTTTTGCAGTTAACGCACCTAAAATATCACCAGGACGTACCTTTTGTTTCTTACCACCGTCTATTTGAATAGTCGCCATTTTTGCTTGTAACCTTGGCTTAGCAAGAATGTCACTTGCCGGTAATAGCTCAGCTTTAATGGTTTGATCTAACTCATCTTCAAGCAAACCAACTTTGTAACTTTCCTTATCACTATAAATTGATAATGCTATACCTGAGCTACCCGCACGCCCTGTTCTACCAATACGATGAATATGCACTTCGCTATCATGAGCAATGTGATAGTTAATCACCACATCGAGCGAATCAATATCTAAACCTCGTGCAGCAACATCAGTTGCCACTAATATTGCAACACTCTTATTGGCAAACCTGAGTAAGGTTTGATCTCTGTCTCTTTGCTCTAAATCACCATGCAAAGCGAGTACACTAAAACCATCATTGTGTAAGCTTTGACATACCGCTTGGGTTTCCTTTTTGGTATTACAAAAGATCACTGTTGATTCAACTGGGTTTGCCATCAGTAATAAGCGTGTCGCTTCAAACCTTTCCTCATCGTCAGCAACATGATAAAAATGCTGATTGATATTACTTTTATCTTCACTCGCACTCACTTTAATTAGCGTGGGCTCTGTCATGATGCTTTCGCTAATAGCTTTAATTTGCTTTGGAAAAGTAGCACTGAATAACAGTGTTTGGCGATCGACGGGAGTACGGTCAATAATATTATCAAGCGCCGCTTCAAAGCCCATCTCTAACATGCGATCGGCTTCATCGAGTATCAGTAAGTTTAAATCATCAAGCTTTAATGTGCCTTTAATCACGTGCTCTTCAATACGACCAGGCGTACCAACAATAATATGAGCACCATGCTCTAATGAGCCAATTTGCGGGCCAAAAGGCGTACCGCCACATAACGTAAGCACTTTTATATTATGTATTGCTCGCGCTAATTTACGTATTTCTTTAGCAACTTGATCTGCTAACTCTCTTGTTGGGCAAAGTATCATGGATTGAATACGAAAACGCTTTACTTGCAACTTTTCTAATAGTGCTAAACCAAAAGCAGCCGTTTTTCCTGAGCCTGTTTTACCTTGAGCAATGACATCTTTTCCCGCTAACATTTCAGGTAAGCTTTGCGCTTGAATGGGTGTCATTTTTTCATAACCCAGCGAAGATAAATTTTTCAGCAATTCTGGCGTTAAATTCAATGATGAAAATGCTTGATTATTGTTGGGGGTATTAGTTGACTCGTGCAAGGTGACGACCTCTGATAGTAGCAAATGGTTTGATAAAAAACTTTCATGAGAAAGTGATTGCGCGCATAATAACAGCAAATCCACGCTAGCCCTAATTTAAACTGAAGATGACGCATAAACTTGCTGCTGATTTTGCCAGTGAATGGCAAACACTACATCACAGTCATGAAAAATATGAGCATTTTGCTTTGTTAATCAAGCTGTTTGCTGTTGCTTTAACACTGATAGCTTTCATGTTCACCCTATCCACGTTATTAATATTGTCTTTACTGGCTGTTTTATGGCTTCAAGAAGGAATATGGAAAACTTTTCAAGCAAGAGCCAGTGAGCGAATTGAATATATTGAACAAGCTCTCTGTAAACAACAAACAAGTGAACACCAAGCTTTTGCGTTTCAGTTTTACAGCCAATGGACAGATAATCGTCCTGCAACAAGAGCATTGATGACTAGCTATATTAACAATGCTTTAAAGCCAACAGTTATCTACCCATACTTACCTTTAATGCTAGTGGTGTTATTCAGTTAGCGAGAAAATAAGAAGCCTCAAACAATGAACAGAAAGAAAAAAATTAACGAAACCTTGAAAAAAAAGCAGAAAAAGGCCAATGCAAAATTACATAAAAGTAATAAGCCCCGCTATATATCAAAAGCAGAGCGAGTGAAAATAGAGCAAGACTCAAACCAAGAAAACAAACAAGCAAGTGAAGAATAAAAGTACCTGCAATGCTTAATAATGAAATGCACAGACTGCCAACAATTGCGTTTTCACTACCTATCCTTTCTAGAGTAATATCATAGCTAAATAGCTACTTTTAACTGACGTTAAACCTACAGGTCATTGAAGGTGAAATAAAAATGGCTGTTTACATGAATAAACAGCCACCAATAACGCTATGTCAATCCTACCTTATATTTCGATTTATGAGGCTTTAGCTTCACCTTTAAACTTCTCACGCATACGTTGCACTAACAAGTAAAAATAAGGTACTAACAAGGTTCCAAAAATAGTGGCGGCTAACATACCAGACAGCACTGTGATACCAAGTGAGACACGACTACCCGCACCGGCTCCGCTTGCAAAGACAAGGGGTAATACCCCCAGTACGAATGAAAGTGCTGTCATTAACACGGCACGAAAACGCATTCGAGCGGCATTTAAAGCTGCATCAAATATACTTTTTCCTGCTGCCCGCTCTTCCATTGCAAACTCTACAATCAAAATAGCTGTTTTAGTGGACATGCCTATTAATAACACTAAACCTACTTGTGCATAAATATTATTCGCCATACCAACAGTATATAAAGTCAGCATGGAGCCAAATAAAGCTAAGGGTACTGCGGCAATAACAGAAAATGGAATTGTCCAACTTTCATATTGAGCAACCAAGAATAAATACACAAATAAGATTGCCAAGCCAAACAACACAGGCGCTAAATTACCGGCTTGTATCTCTTGTTTAGATTGACCTGACCACTCATAAATAAAGCCTTGTGGTAACTCATTTGCCATTTCTTGCATTAAGTTGATAGCTTGCCCAGACGAATACCCCGCTGCAGGTTGTCCTGTAATACTAGCACTACGATAAAGATTAAAATGCTTGATTGTTGTCGGCCCTAATATAGGCGTTAATTTTGCTAAAGTCGTTAACGGCACCATATCATTATCTTTATTACGCACATAATAGTGACTTAAATCAGAAGGATCTTTTCGAAACTGCGTCTCTGCTTGAATGGTTACTTTATAAATACGGCCAAACTGACTAAAGTCATTAATATATAAAGAGCCAAGCTGAGCTTGTAAAGTCATAAAAACATCTGATAAAGCAACACCTTGCGCTTTTGATTTATTGCGATCAACTTCTAAGAAGTATTGCGGTACATTAGCCCGAAAAGTACTAAATACACGATTTAATTCAGGCCTTTGGTTAGCATCATAAATAAAACCATTAAGCACCTGTGCTAATAAAGCGGGATCACGCCCCTCACTATCTTGCAGCTGAAACTCAAAACCAGAGCTAGTACCTAACCCTGGAATAGGCGGAGGATTAAACACCATCACTTGCGCTTCAGGCATTGACCATAACTGTCCCATTAAACGAGGAATGATTTGTTTAAGGCTAAGCTCTGGTGTTGTCCTGTCATCCCAATCTTTCAAAATGATGATTGCTAAGCCATTATTTGAACCTGCTCCACCTAGTAATGAAAACCCGCCAACAGTGATAATATCGTCAACCGCAGGGTCTTGCGTGATAATAGGCACTATTTTATCTAACACATCTGATGTTCGATTGGCTGATGAAGCATCTGGCAGCTGAACATCAACAAATAAATAACCTTGATCTTCATCTGGTATAAAAGCGGTTGGCACTGACGTTGTCAACCAACCTGCACCAGCAAACAATGCTAAAGCAAATATAGCAACTCTCATTAAACGCTTTAATAAAAAGTTTACTGTACTGGTGTAGCCTCCTGTCATTTTAGTGATTAACACTTCCATCGGGTGCAACCACTTTATCGGCTTCATATTCTTTTCTGACAGTAAAACACTACATAAGGCAGGACTTAAGGTTAACGCATTAACCGATGAAATGAGGACTGCGAACGAAATAGTGATAGAGAACTGTTTATACAATTCGCCAGTAATACCCGGCATAAAACCAACGGGTACAAATACCGCTAAGAGTACTAATGTGGTTGCGATAATAGGCCCTGACACTTGACTCATCGCCTTTTCTACCGCTTCTTTTATCGGTAGCTTATCTTCTTTTAGAATTCGCTCGACATTTTCAATAACGATAATGGCATCATCAACAACAATCCCTATAGCTAACACCAAGCCAAACAGAGTGATGGTGTTAATTGAATAGCCCATCAATAACATGAAAGCAAAGGTACCCACTAAAGATACAGGAATAGCTAGCGTAGGAATAATAGTGGCGCGCCAATTTTGTAAAAACAAAAATACCACTAAAATAACCAGTGCAACCGCTTGAAACAGCGTGACTTTAACTTCAGCAATTGATCGATCAATAAACTCAGTTGTATCAAATGGAACAACATATTCTAGGCCATCAGGAAAACGCTCAGCAAGCTTTGCCATTTCAGCTTTAACTAAACTAGCAACTTCCGTCGCATTAGCATCAGGCAATTGATAAATAACTAAAAATGCAGTGTCGTTACCATTTAATTTTGCTTTGGTTGAATAGTCTTCAGCACCTAGTTCAATGCGTCCAATATCCACAAGTCGAATAAAGTTGCCATTTTCATGCGCACGAATAATCGTTTGCCCAAATTCTTCTGGGCTTTTCAATCGCCCTTGGGCTTGAATAGAGTATTCAAATTGTTGATTAGGTAAAGTTGGACTTGCGCCTAATTTACCCGCAGCAACAATCATATTTTGCTCATTCAATGCTTGTTGTACTTCAGTGATAGTAACGTTGAGTGATGCCATACGATCTGGATTTAACCATACCCGCATACTGTAGGTCATTTCGCCCATCACTTCCGCTGAGGCAACCCCTTTAATTCGACCTAATGGCTCAATTAAATAATTTGAGGCGTAATTACTCAAAAATAACTGATCGATACTTTCTTGTTCGGAATACAGGTTAATCCCCATCAGCATGGAGCTAGATTTTTTCTTAACATTAACCCCCTGCCTAGTCACTTCTGGCGGTAAAGCACTTTGGGCTAGAGCAACTCGGTTTTGCACATTAACTTGAGCGATATCACCGTCAGTACCGACCTTAAAGTAGACAGTGATTATTGCGCTGCCGTTATTCGATGCTGAAGAGTCGATATACATCATATCTTCAACACCATTTACCTGCTCTTCAATAGGCCGAATAATTGACTCTTCAACAACTTGCGCACTAGCACCAGGGTAAACAGCGCTAATTTGCACTTGTGGTGGTGTTATTTCTGGGTACATATTGACAGGAAGTAAGCTCATCGCAATGAGACCTGCCAATGAAATTACGATAGAAATAACAAAGGCAAGTTTAGGGCGATAAATAAAAGTTTTGCTGATCATAAAATCATCCTTAATTATTTACTATCAGTAGACGTTGTTTGCTCACTAATAGTCCCCGTCACAGCATCAACCGATTTTTCGATTGCTTGCACTTGCACTCCAGGTCTCACTTTTTGTAACCCTTCAATAATCACTCGCTCACCGGCATCAAGGCCATCCTTAACTAACCACATCGCATTGATCCGTCTTCCTAACGTGACATGACGCTGTTTTACGGTATTATTTTCATCCACCACCAGCACAAACTTACCTTGCTGATTTGCTTGAACAGCGGCCTGTGGTACAAGTGCCATCGTGCTTTTATTTTGACTTTCAGTAACTAAGGTTACAAACAAACCAGGAAGAATAATGCCATCAGGGTTCGCAAACGATGCTCTTAATTCAACCGTTCCCATCCCCTGCTCTATTTTAGTATCAGCAAAGTCTAATTTACCCTTCTCACTATATTCACTGTCATTAGGTAAACGTAAAGACAAATCTATTTTCACTTCACCTGGGGAGCTTGAGTTTTTATTTGCTTGTAAATAATTTAGATAAAGGCCTTCTTCTACCTGAAAACTCACATAGATAGGATCAGTTAAAATAAGTGATGCGAGTACATCACTTGTTGGGCCAACTAAATTTCCAACATTATAATTAACTTTACCGATATGGCCGGTAAATGGAGCCGTTATTGTCGTGTAACTTAAATCTAATTCAGACTTTTTCAGTGCCGCTTCTGCTGCCTTAACCGCAGCTTTAGCCTGAGACTCTTCTGTTGTTAAGCGATCAAAATCAGATTGAGAAATGTAACCATCATTAATTAAATCTTTCGCTCGCTTTAGGTTACGGATAGCATTTTGTTCCCCCGATTGCTTACTGGCTAAATCAGCTTTAGCTTGTGCCAGAGAAGCTTCATAAGCAGCAGGATCAATCTTAAGTAACAACTGACCTTGTTCAACTATACTCCCTTCTTTGAAGTGGCGCTCTATTAACTCTCCCTCTACACGTGCTCGCAAATTCGCTTCTTTAAAGGCTTCTGTTCTTGCTACAAATTCACGATGCCGACCTATTTGCTCCGTATAAATTTGATAAACCGATACCGCTGGTGCTGGTGCTTTTTTTGCTTGTTCAGGCTCACCACAAGCAAAAAGTGTTAATGAAAGTAAACCAAGTACAGTGATTTTACCAAGTGATGAAAATTGAATTGTGCGCTTAACCATCAAGTATTCCTTTTCGATAAGGGTCGAATTTTTTTAAATTATTACACAGCAAGCAAGAGAAAGTGTACTTAATTGTTAAAAACAACTGAAATTACTTAAAAAAAAAGCTGTGAAAAATATTTCACAGCTTTTTAAAATCAATTTTATTTTACAATAATTAAGCTAAATTCATTTCTTGTATTTTCTCATGGGCGATATCAGGTGCGCTACTGACAGGTTTACTATGCAGATTTGCTTTCAATTGACCCTTTCTATGCTTTAAAGCAGCATCGAGTTTTTTTGCAGCACTCGCAATAGCTGGATACATAACAGCATCAGATCCTTTTGCCGATATTCGTGAGCCCTCATAATTCGTTGTCAGCTCAACTTGGTGTTTGTTGTGCTCTTTAGCAATGATAACGTCTAATGCGATTAAGGTGGGAAAGTGGTTTGCTATTTTGGAAAATTTTTCCTCGATATGTTCTTTTATTGAATCAGTAACTTCAACATGGTGACCAGAAAGATTTATTTTCATAAGTATTCCTTTTAACTGTTACTTTTAGCTAAAATTATTAACCGAATCTAGTTAACAATTTTTCTAGGCTCAACTATTTTATTATAGTTAATAGTAGAGCTGAGGGTGGAAAAATAAAAAACAAGTCTTATTGCTAAATTTTTCTATTTCTCAGTTTTTAAAGTAGCTTAAAAAATGCTGAAATACTATTGATTAAAGTCAAAAAAATGAAAGGAAAATAGGAAAGGAATTTTTAAAAAATTAACTGCATGATAATTAAGGCAAAGGCGCCAGCTAAAACATCATCCACCATAATACCAAATCCACCAGATACCTTTTTATCAATAAAAGATATCGGCCAAGGTTTTACAATATCAAATAATCGAAAAAGAGCGAAGCCAATGAGAGTACTTTGCCAACTTACCGGGATCATAAACATAGTGATGAAAAAGCCAACAAACTCATCCCAAACAATAGCGGGATGATCATGAACGCCAACATCCTCTGCTGCTTTTCCACAAATATAAAAGCCCGCTATGGTCATCAAAAGAACAATCAGGGCATAAGCCAATGGCGATAGGAAGGTCAATAATAAATAGACAGGAACTGCCGCTAGCGTGCCAAAAGTACCGGGAGCCTTTGGCGCTAAACCACTACCAAACCCCAATGCTAAAAACTGAATAGGGTTTCGTAAAGTGAAGTTAGCCGTTGAAGGTGATTTATGCATATTTATTAAGTGGAGAAATGTTCAAAGCCCGCATCATTAATAGGCACAGGTTTATTGTTTAATGTAGTAGAGATGGTTTGTGAGGCATTTATTTGTCCGATACAAGTTACCTGGATACCAGTGTGGGAAAGGGAAGTTTCCATACCTACTTTATTGTCTTCTGAAACAGTAAATAGCAACTCGTAGTCATCACCACCTGTTAGCGCTAAATTAATAGCATCTTCAAATATCAGAGAATCTCGCATAATATTCGATAGAGGAATAGCATCAAGTACAATGTTTGCACCGACATTGGACGCTTGACAAATATGCCCAAGATCGGCAATTAAGCCATCAGAAATATCAATCGCTGATGATGCATATTCCCTTAAAGTTTGGCCGACTAAAACACGTGGTTTAGGGTAATCCAGCTTATTTTTTACCGGTTCAATAAAAGCACTTTCTAAGCTAACTTTTTGATTAATATGTTGCAGCGCTAATGCCGCATCGCCTAGATCACCTGTGACATAAAGCCAGTCTCCAGCCTTAGCACCAGCACGTGATAAGTATTTCCCCTCAGGTGTTACCCCTTGAGCAGTAATTGTGATACTTAACGGGCCTTGTGTTGTATCACCGCCAATTAGCTCAACATTATAGTATTCACATAACTCAAAGACACCAGCACAAAACTCACTTAGCCAATCATTATTTACTTCAGGCATCGTAATAGCCAGAGATAACCAACTTGGCTTGGCGCCCATAGCCGCAATATCAGAGAGATTTACGGCTACCGCTTTATGGCCAATAGCACGCGCTGAGGTATTTAGAGGAAAGTGAACACCTGCAACTAAAGTATCTGTCGTGACAACAATATTTTGGTTTTCAGAATTGGCAATAACAGCGCAATCATCACCAATACCCAGCAAAACATCTTTACGCTTTACTGATTGCTCAGTAAAGAAGTGTTTTATCAACTCAAATTCTTTCATAATACGAGGGTTGCTCTTTTTTAATAAAAGGCTGCATAAGCCTTTTATTAACTAACAATTTAATCTTGGCTACGAACTAACTTGACTACTTTATCGAGTACACCGTTAACAAACTTATGGCTATCGTCAGCAGCAAATGATTTTGCCAATTCAATAGCTTCGTTAATAACGACACGATAAGGTACTTCCTGACAATCACTCAATTCAAAAACAGCTACGCGTAGGATCGCTTTCTCAACATGATCAATATCATCTAAAGGTCTATCAACATGCGGTGAAATTGCTTGATCTAATTCATTCACGCTCGTAGTAACACCACGAAGTAATAACTGAAAGTACTCGATATCAAAGCGACGCTTAGCATTATCCGTAATAAAGTTAACTTCAACATCGTTAACGGAATTTTGACTAATCTGCCATGAATAAACCGCTTGAACGGCTAATTCACGTGCTTTTCTTCTAGGTGAAGGTTTCAAAATATTTTTCCTAAATTTGACTAAGAACGTTAACCATTTCAAGCGCGCCAAGTGCTGCTTCAGCACCCTTATTACCCGCCTTAGTGCCCGCTCGTTCAATAGCTTGCTCGATAGAGTCCGTGGTGATAACACCAAAAGAAACTGGAATTTCTGCGTCTAAACAAACTTGGGCTAAGCCTTTATTACATTCGCCAGCAACAAAATCAAAATGTGGTGTACCACCACGAATCACGGCGCCAATAGCAATAATGGCATCAAAATTACCGTTAGCAGCAAGTTTTTTCGCCGTAAGTGGCAATTCATAAGCGCCTGGAACTTTTGCAATAGTGATATCTTCATCAGCAACACTGCCATGGCGTTTTAATGCATCAACAGCACCTTCTAATAGGCTGTCTACGATAAAGTGATTAAAACGTGATACAACGATGGCAAATTTTTTGCCTTTCGCCTCAAATGAACCTTCAATGATATTCATCTAAAATTTTCCAATAATGTGGGTTGAATAAAAATTGCCGCAATTCTATCAAATTACAGTTTAATTCGGTACTGCTTTATGAGCCTATGTTAAATATTATCAATCAATATCATCAAACTCATCTAATAAGGCATCAATTTCAGCTTCAGCTTCTTCATCAACAACGATAGGCGGGTTACCATCATAAAGACGATAATTCATGTTTTGGAAATAAGCATTCTTAATAAATTCATAAGGGTCTGCTGACTCAACCACAAGTTGTTCTTGATCTCGAATCGCTGCTCTTTTTTCTAGACCTATAACACCTAACCGTACTAAATTAGGCCAAAAATCAATAACGGCTAAAGGCCAATACAAACCATCAACATAGTCCCCTACCTCTTCTCTAACCGAGCTTGGCCCAAGACCAGGGATAACAAGGTAAGGACCATCACCAACACCATAACTCCCAAGTACTTCACCAAATTCTTCTTGTTCGCCTGACCACTCAAAGTCACTGGCAGGATCATAAAAACCCAATAACCCTATAGTCGAATTAAGCACAAATCGCCCAGTACTTTTAGCAGCGGCAGTAAATTTTAACTGCAACAAGTTATTGATAATACTTGCTGGCTCGTTCAGGTTTAGCGCCATATTGTACAGGCCAGTGCGCAAAAATGGTGGTGTGTAAGTGGTGTATAGCTCTGACGCGGGTTTAGCAACATATTTATCGGCATAATCCCAAGTAAACGTCCAAAAAGGGCGGTTAATGGCTTCTAGTGGGTCGCGAGGATCGTCAACCCCTTCCTCAACTGATGGCGTTGATGAGCAGCCACTAAGCACAACGATAGAAACTAATAATAAAAGACGAAAATAGTGAGATACAGAAAAATTCACAGGCCTTAATCCTTGCCAATACACATAAGTATTTAGGTGGATAATTAACAAATCCACACAATTAATAATAAAAAAACGGCTAAGTTTAACACGAAAATAGCTCGTATTGTCTAGTGAATAGTTATCGTGATTTTTTGATGAGGCTAAGGGCGAGTTGTTCTTTGGTAGACAGATAATAACATTTCAGCTTCAGCACGGGGAAGTTCACACTCGCTGACAATTTCATCAAGCTCAGCGCCTTTTTTAGCTAATTTTATAGCACGTGCATAAAACTTATCTTCCCCCTGCTCTCCTTGTAATTGCTCTAATGCAACCTGTTGTTCGTTAACATAAGCTTGAAGGGTTTTGATTCTATGTTCTAGCTGTTTAGAAACTTGCGTATTTTCGATGAATGATTGTTCATGCTTTGCTGCCAAATTTGCATATTCAACTTGCAGTTGTTCGTGTGCTGACTGCAAGCTGGTAATAAGCAATTCATTTGCCTGTGATTGCGACTGTGCAACGCCAAGAATAGCCTTATATCGAGCGGATAATACCAAGATTGCAACAATAGACAAAAAACTCAATGCTAAAGCAAGCACAGCAATAATAGGTACAGCCAACATAGACATAAGGTTTAATCACCCACTTCTTTTATCATTCATTTAGAACTGCTTCAGTTCATCCCATTCGTCATCAGATAGTAACTTATCTAGATCAACTAGAATAAGTAACTCACCATCACGATTTGAAACACCTTGGATAAATTGAGCACTTTCTTCATTACCAACATTTGGCGCATCATCAATATCAGAAGCTTTTAAGTAAACAACTTCTGCAACACTATCGACCAAAATACCAATAACTTGCTTCTCTGACTCAATAACAACAACACGTGTATTATCAGTAACATCACACGGCTCTAAACCAAAGCGAGATCGAGTATCGATGACAGTAACCACATTACCACGCAAGTTAATAATGCCTAACACATATAATGGTGCCCCCGGAACAGGTGCAATTTCACTATATCTCAAGACTTCTTGAACCTGCATAACATTAATGCCATACACTTCATTCTCCAGCTTAAATGTTACCCACTGAAGCACTTCATCATTTGCATCTATTTTTCCACCAGTACTGCGTCTTTCATCAGACATACCACTCGCCTCTTAAATTTATTTTTTATCAATTAATTGTATTTCTAACCATAGTATTAATCATGTTGATTAATTCCGCTACCCTCATTAAGCAAGGTTATTAATGAGTCAACATCTAGCAAAGCACACATTCTATCCTTAACTAACCCCGCCAACCAAGGTCGCTTACTTGGAGAGTCTAACCACTTCACTTCATCTTGTTTTAATATAACTGTGTCAACTAAATGCTCAGCCATTAAACCCCAACGACTATCACTTAACATGATAACATATTGATAGTTTAACGAACTTTTCAGTGCTTCGTCACATTTTTCTGGCATTACCCACAATGCGGTATCAACAACGTTAATTTTTTCATCTCGATGAAGCATAACGCCCTGAAACCAGTCTGGTTTGCCCATTAAGGACGTAGTTTTGGTTACTTTATGAATACCACCTAATTCTATTAAAGGTACCGCTATTGTTAAGCCCGCAACATCAAAAAAAAGTGCTTGAAAATTCCCTTGACGATAATTCTTAGGCGTTTTGGCTATAAAGTCACCACTACTTTTATGCGTTGTTAAAGCTGCCTCTGCTTGACGGGGCTGTGCTTTTTTATCTTTTAGACTTTCTTGTTGTGCAAGACCTTTATCCGTACTGACTTTATTTGAAGCAATATCTAGCTCAGCATTCACATTTTGAAGTAATGTTTCCAAAGCGTTATTTTCAATAACGTCAGCAACCTTACTAACAGTTTTAGTTTCTTTTTTTTCAAGCTCAGGTGCTTCTTCTGTCAATAGTTCAGACAAATAGTTTTTCATTACCTTATTGCTTGCTGCTAATGATTTTGCCATTTATGTGCTACTTTTCTTGGATAATTTCATCAAATAATCTAATAAGCTTTTATAAGCAAAAACGCCACGAGAGCTTGCTGAATAATGTGAAGGGACTTTTTGTGCAATACTTGCGTTTCTAAAGTTAGTATCAATAGGAATAACCCCAGGCCATACCTTCTCTTTGTATACTTCCTGTAACTGCTGATACGCAGAAATAGACGCTTTTGTGCGTTTATCAAACATGGTAGGAACAATTGTATATGCAAACGGATCATCTTGCTCGCCTTGCATGATATCCATAGTTTTAATCATGCGATCTAACCCTTTCAAGGCTAAAAACTCTGTTTGAACGGGCACAATTATTCGATCTGATGCCGCTAGCGCATTGACCATTAAAACCCCTAATACCGGAGGGCAGTCCATCAACGCATAATCATAATTTTCAGCTACTTTTTGCATGGCTTTTTTTAATACTAATCCCATGCCGCCTTTGGCGCCTAATGAGCGATCAAGTGTCGCTAGCCCCATCGTTGCAGGTAATATATCAATATTACCGTATTGTGTTGGACATAAGCTTTGCAAAATTTGCTCTTTAGAAGTGACCTGTGCAAAAAGATCATAAACACTTAGCTCTAAATCTTCTGACTCTATGCCAAAATAATAACTAAGGGATGCATGGGGATCCGTATCTACAAGTAGTACTTTTTTTCCACACTCAGCCAGCAGCCCAGCTAAGGCGATGGTTGTCGTCGTCTTACCAACACCACCCTTTTGATTTGCTACTGTCCAAACTTCCAATATTTATTCCTACTTATCTTAATAAAAAAGCCAGCTTTTATTGCTTAATACTAGTTTATCATTAATTTTGCTGATCACTTTCATTCTTTACGGCAATATTTTCATCTTGCTCGGACGATATGCCTTCATCTTCCTTTCGCGTAGTGATGCGTATTCCACCATTAGGTAATCGAA
>JAPHTO010000151.1 GCA_026196955.1 Colwellia sp.
ACTTTTTATGTTAATGGTTTAATTGATTTTATCAATTCACATGCCATTCCTTACAATTATTTTTTTATCTACTCCTTAGTTTTTGCATTAGTTAATCAGTTAAGCTGTTTGGCGCTTGGGTTATACAATTCAAAGTTACGGGTAAGTTATCGCGGAGTTTTTCGTCGGTTACTGATGTGCGTTGCCGTTGCTTTTTTTATTTTAACTATAGTAAATCCTTTTTACGGACAACATATTCTGCCCATAGAAATGTTAGCCTTAGCTTCTCTTCTTAGCTTTATTATTGTTTGTTCATTTCGATACTTTACCTTTCAAGTTGACTTCTTTGGTTTTAATAAACGTAAAGTTTTAGTGCTGGGTGCTGGTGAGCGAGCATCGATTATTGAAAGAAGAATGCGTCGTGATGTTGATAGGCAGAACTTCTCAGTGCATGGCTTTATTATTATGGACGGTGATGCCGATCAAGGTATTAAAGAAGAAACACGAATAGATTTAGATGGCTCACTTGTTAATTACGCTTTAGATAATGATATCGATGAAATAGTGGTTGCCAGCGATGAACGTCGTAACAATTTGCCTGTAGATGAGCTTTTTGCTTGTAAAATTCGCGGTATTGAAATTACAGAAATACTTGACTTTATTGAGCGAGAAACAGGTCAAATTGCGGTTAACTTAATTTACCCAAGCTGGGTTATATATTCAAACGGCTTTGCTTCTGCCAACCATTTACGCAACACCCTTGATTGGGTTTTTAATGCAGCCTTGGCATTGATTTTACTGCTGATCACTTGGCCTGTCATGTTGATCACCATGATACTGATTAAGCTGGATGAAGGAATGAATGCGCCAGTATTCTATTTTCAAGAGCGAGTAGGTTTAGATGGAGCACCATTTAATATTGTTAAATTTAGAAGTATGCGTTTAGATGCTGAAAAATTTGGTGCTCAAATGGCCAGTGAAGATGATCCTAGAATTACCAAAACAGGTAATTTTTTACGAAAGTACCGTATTGATGAATTGCCACAAATTTATAATGTCATTCGCGGTGATATGGGGTTTGTTGGCCCAAGGCCTGAACGCCCTGAATTTGTTCAACAGTTAATAAAAAGCATTCCTTACTATAATGAACGCCATAATGTTAAGCCAGGTTTAACCGGTTGGGCACAATTGAAGTATCCTTATGGATCGACAGAAGCAGATTCATTAGAAAAGTTGAAGTACGATTTGTACTATATAAAACACCGTAGCTTTTTATTAGATTTACTGATCTTGATAAGAACGGTTGAAATTGTTTTGTTTGGTAAGGGGCGTTAATGGTTTTTGTTAAACTTATTTATGGAATAACTGGCTTTTTAAGGTGTGTGGGTAAGTTGAATGACTAATTTACCCGCAAAGCAAGTGATGACAGTCGATGTTGAAGATTATTTCCATGTCTCAGCATTTGAACGAAATATTACTCGATCAGAGTGGGCAAGCTTAGAGTTAAGAGTTGAGCATAATACCTATCGCTTACTTGAGCTCTTCGAACAATACCAAGTCAAAAGTACTTTTTTTACCTTGGGTTGGGTGGCAGAGCGTTGTCCTGCCTTGATTAAAGCCATTGTTGACCATGGACATGAGCTAGCAAGTCACGGTTATTCACATCAACGCGCCACCATGATGAATGCAGAGCAATTTCGTCAAGATGTTGATAAAAGTAAGCAAATTTTAGAAGATGCTGCTGGCCAAGCAATTATCGGTTATCGTGCACCGAGTTTTTCGATTAATGATAGCAATACTTGGGTGTACAATATTTTAATCGAGCTTGGTTTTGCCTACAGTTCAAGTACCTATCCGGTTGAACATGACTTATATGGCGTGCCAAACTGGCCACGCTTTATCTATCAAAGGCCTGAAAGTTTTGAAGGAAAAACTATTCTTGAAATTCCTGTGCCTACCTCAAGAAACAATGAGCAAAATACCGGTATTGGTGGTGGCGGTTATTTTCGCCTTTATCCCTATTGGCTATCTAAAAAGCGTATTGATAATTACCTAAAAACAGAGCAACAGCCTTACAGTTTTTATTTTCATCCTTGGGAGATAGACCCGCAGCAACCGAAAGTGAAAGGTGCACCGATAAAATCAAAATTACGTCACTACTTGAATTTATCTCGTATGGAAGGCAAGGTAGTACGCCTTTTGGAAGATTATCAATGGGACACTATGAAAAGTGTTTATTTGAATAAATAAGCACGTATAAAGATTGGAACTTATAGAGTCATAATAACAATAAGAGAACGGAAACTTGAAGAATAATTGTGAAATAAAACGCTTGTCCTCAGCACAGTTTGCACAGTGGGATACTTATGTGAAGGCTCACCAGCAGGGGAGTTTTTTTCATCTTAGTGGTTGGCAAAGCGTTATTGAACAGAGTTTCAATCATCCTTGTTACTTTTTATATGCCGATAATGCTGGCAAAATCTGTGGCGTTTTACCGTTAGTTGAGGTTAAAAGTAAGCTTTTTGGCCATGCTTTAGTTTCAACTCCCTTTTGCGTCTACGGTGGCGCTATTGCTGACACTAACGATATTGTTCGCCAATTAGAACAAGAAGCTTGTCAACTGGCTGAACAATTGCAGGTTGATTACCTTGAGTTGCGTTATAAAGATGCTCAAGCGTCTACTTTACTACTAAAACAGGCACACAGTACTTTTGGTTGTGATATCGCTGAAGATAGCGACAAAATTCTCGCCAATGTTAAGAAAAAGCAACGCGCGGTTATTCGTCATTCATTAAAAAATGAGCTTAAATGCTCCATTACTGATGGCTCTAGTGTTACTTCCTCAGGCAAAAATGATTTCACGGATTTTTATCAATTATTGTCAACCAGCTACCGCAATTTAGGCACGCCTATATTTACTAAGCATTATTTTGAAAATTTAATGGCGACCTTTGCTGATTGTAGCGATATTGCTGTTATACGTGATAACAATAACCAAGCGTCTTCAGCGGTAATGAATTTTTATTTTAATGAGCAAGTGTTGCCTTATTACGGGGGCGGTAATGACAGTGCCCGTGGGCTAAAAAGCGCTGACTTTATGTATTATCAGGTGATGTGTCACGCACAAGAAAAAGGTAAAACTTGGTTTGATTTTGGTCGCAGTAAAAATGACAGTGGCCCTTATAAATACAAAAAAAATTGGGGAATGGAGCCGCAACCACTGCATTACTATTACCATTTGGTCAATGCTAACGAGCTACCAAATCTAAGCCCAAATAATCCCAAGTACAAATTTTTTATCAATATGTGGCAAAAGTTACCCTTAAAAGTAAGTCAAATAATTGGCCCATTTTTATCTAAGTATTTGGGGTAATAAGCAATGACTGATTTAACTAAAAAAGAGCCATTGTTATTTCTTTGTCATCGCATTCCTTTTCCGCCAAATAAAGGCGATAAAATTCGTTCATTTAATATTCTAAAAAAATTAGCAGAGCAGTATGATATCCACCTAGGCTGCTTTATTGATGACCCTTTCGATAAACAATATGTCAACGGGCTGGATAAGTATTGCGCCAGCGTCTTCCATTTAGATCAACATAAACCAGTCGCTAAGCTCAAAGGGTTAACCTCGCTATTAACAGGTAAGCCAATCACCTTACCTTATTACTTTGATAAGCGTATGAAACAATGGACGAAGCGTACTTTATTACAAAATAATATTAGTAAAATTTTTATTTACTCTTCCTCTATGGCGCAATATTGTGAGGGTGAGGCCTTTGCAAGCAGCAAACGAGTGATTGACTTTGTTGATGTGGATTCAGATAAATGGCGCCAATATGCAGAAAAGAAAATTGGCATTGCAAAATGGATCTTTCAACGTGAATTTGAGTTGTTAGCGCAATATGAAGATAAAATATGCGCTGAATTTGATCATAGTTTATTTGTTTCACCCGATGAAGCTAAGTTGTTTCGCGATAGGCAGCCAAGCACGGAACAAGCAAAAGTGCACGGTTTACTCAACGGCGTTGATATTGATTTTTTTGATCCTGCAGCAGAATTTTCCGATGAGCCTTTAGTACCCAATAAACCTTTTATTTCTTTTACCGGCGCCATGGATTATTGGGCAAATGTTGATGCGGTGTTATGGTTTGCCAAACACGTATGGCCATTGATATTACAGCAGCAGCCCGAAGCGGTTTTTTGTATTGTTGGCGGCAACCCAAGCAATGACGTTAACGCATTAGCAAAAATTCAAGGGATAGAAGTGACAGGTCGAGTGCACGATGTTCGTCCTTTTATTGCTAAAGCGCAATGTGTGGTAGCACCAATGCAAATTGCTCGTGGTATTCAAAATAAAGTGCTGGAGGCGATGTCATTAAACAAGGCAATTGTAGTGTCTGGTATGGCGATGGAAGGCATTAATGCACAAAGTAATGATGGTGTCGCTATTGTCGATAGTGCAAGTGAATGTGCTAAGCAATGTCTCGAGCATTTTATTGAAACGACTGATGTTGATGAAATTCGCAATCGTCATTGGGTATTAGAGCACTTTACCTGGCAGCAAACTTTGCAGCCATTAGGACAGTATTTTTTAGCTAAGGAAGTAAAGGAATGAATATAACCGATAAGCGTTTTCTTGCTTTATTTTCGATGTTAATGATTGCTTGGGCAATCGTTTACCAAGAAGCGATTTTAGGTATGGAAGCCATTTGGTCTCGCTCTGACACCTTCGCCCATGGTTATTTTATTTTGCCCATCAGTATTTGGTTATTATGGCGAGATAAAGACAATTTATTAGCAAGTAAAGTAAGTAGTACTTGGCTACCATTGCCTATTTTAGCGGCTTCGCTGTTTGTTTGGTTATTTTCGTATGCGGCAGATATCAATGTTTTAGGGCAATTATCTGCAGTAATATCACTTATTTGCTTGATTTGGCTGATGGTCGGTAATCAATTGGCATGGCGTTATAAGTTTCCACTTGCCTATTTAATCTTTGCCGTACCAATGGGAGAGAATTTAATCCCTTGGCTGCAAGATGTTACTGCTTGGTTTACTGTTGCTTTCCTTAAAATTAATGGTATTCCTGTTTTTGTTGATGGCTTATATATTCAAATACCAACAGGCATGTTTGAAGTGGCTGTCGCTTGCTCTGGCATTCGCTATTTAATTGCTTCTATCGCTGTCGGTACGTTATTCGCTTACCTCACTTACCACAAAACCTATAAGCAAATAGTTTTTATTTTATTTTCTATATTTTTACCTATTCTAGCCAATGGCATAAGGGCTTACGGCATTGTCGCCATTGCCTATTATTCAGATATGAAATATGCCACGGGGGTTGATCATCTCGTCTATGGTTGGTTATTTTTTGGCGTCGTGATCATGCTAATGTTTTGGATTGGTGGCTTATTTGCAGATAAAGAGCCAGCTGAAGAAAAATCGAAACATGTAACCAGCACAACACACAAGAGTGCTAGCTCGCCTGCTATTATTGCCATATTGTTAATTGCCACAACACTGATGTTGTTAAATAATGTGCAAATAGTCAGTAAACCACTTAAGCCTGAAATTGCGCTTACCAAATCCGAAAGCTTTAATGAGGTTGAACAGTCTACTTGGGGAATCACCTTCAATAATGCGTTACAACGATCTCATCTTATATCGCCTGCAGGGTTAGAAGTTTTTCGGGCTGTTTTTGCTCACAAACAAAGCAAGGGAGAGCTTATTAGTTGGGAAAATATAATATTTGAAGAGAAAAAGTGGACCTTAATCAATTCAGAAACAATTCAATTGCATGGTCATAATGCCAAACTACTATTGATAAGAAATATAGCGGGTAAGGAACGTTCTATTTTGTACTGGTATGATATTGCTGGCAAAGCATTTGTTAATGGTACTAAAGCCAAATTGATGCAAGCAGTTGAAGTTTATAAAACACCTAATTCACAAGCTGAGATTGTTGCCTTTTCAAAAGTAGACACGAGCAAAGAAGCGTTAATCGCTCAAGCTGAAGTTTATTTGTCAAACTTCCCTAATGTAAAAGTTATGGCAAACTAACATGGCAATATTAAGCGATAAGCCAGTGCATATTGTCCATCTTGTTTATTCTTTTGCCACAGGTGGCTTAGAAAATGGTGTAGTTAATATTATTAACCGCTTACCAGAAAAAGATTATAGACATACCATTGTTTGCCTTACTGATCATGACAATGATTTTTTTAACCGTATAACGAGCCATAACACAGACATAATTGATTTAAATAAGCCTGCGGGAAATGGCATTGCATGGTTGTTTCATTGCTGGAAATTATTAAGACAGCTAAAACCTGATATCTGTCATAGCCGTAATTTGAGCGCTTTAGAGGCACAGTTGCCGGCATTTTTAGCCGGTGTTCCTTATCGTATTCATGGTGAGCATGGCTGGGACGTTAATGACTTGGGCGGTTGTAATAAAAAATACCAAGTATTACGTCGTTTTTTTAGGCCTTTTATTCATCAATATGTGGCGTTATCGAAGGAAGCTGTCGCCTACTTAGCAGATAAAATTCATGTAAAACAGCAAAAAATTCATCATATATGTAATGGTGTCGATATAGACAAGTTTTCGCCAAATAAAAATAGAGAACTACTGCCAGAAGGTTTTGCGTGTGGTGACAGTTTGATATTTGGCACTGTCGGCCGATTAGCACAAGTGAAAAATCAAACCTTGCTGGTTGCTGCCTTTCTCTCACTTTGGCAGCAAGAAGCTCAATTACAAGATAAGTTAAGGTTAGTTATTATTGGTGATGGTATATTATTACCACAACTAAAAGACATGGTAGCGTCAGCGGGCGCAGAGCGCGCCGTATGGTTTGCAGGTCGTCGCGATAATGTTGCACAACTTATGCAGCAACTGGATGTGTTTGTTTTGCCTTCGTTAGCGGAAGGCATTTCTAATACCTTGTTAGAGGCCATGGCCACTGGACTACCTTATATAGCCACTAATGTCGGCGGTAATGCTGATTTAGTTTTGCCACAACATGCCCATTCTCATATAGTTGATGTTAATGATGAGAAGCAGCTTGTACGCGCTATGTCGCAGTATGTAAATGCGAAAGCGCAACTTGTTGAAGATAGTGAGTTGGTAAGATCTCATTGTCAGAAAAATTTTAGCCTAGCAGTGATGGTAAATAACTATCACCAGCTTTATCAAAAAAAGAATAATCAAAGGAAATAACGAAAATGTGTGGTATCGCTGGACTATTTCACCTGTCTTCTAATCAAGCTATCCCTGCGGATGTCATTGCAAAAATGAATGACAGCCAATATCACCGTGGCCCTGATGCAGGTGATTATTTTTTCGACCCTGGTGTGGCACTTGCTCACCGTCGATTGTCTATTATCGACTTAGAGGGTAGCCCACAACCTATGATGAGTGCTTGTCAACGAGCAATCATTGTTTTTAATGGCGAAATATACAACTTTAAAGCATTGCATAAAGAGCTAACAGAAAAAGGTTATACCTTTAACACCCATGGAGATACCGAAACCATTCTCAACGCCTATTTAGAATGGGGAGAAGATTGCGTTCATCATCTTCGTGGTATGTTTGCTTTTGCTATTTGGGATAGACAAGAAGAAAGCTTATTTATCGCACGTGACAGGTTAGGCATTAAACCATTTTTCTATAGTCTACTCAGTGATAATAGTTTTGTTTTTGGCTCTGAATTAAAGGTGCTCACAGCGAATGCTTTGTTTGATAAAACCTTAAGAGACTCGTCTGTAGAAGATTATTTTACTTTTGGTTATATCCCTGAGCCCAATACCATTTATCAAAACGCCTTTAAATTATCACCAGGGCATAGACTAACCCTAAAGAAAGGTATTAAAGCTATTCCTGAATCAGAAGAGTATTGGGATATTCCCACTGATTTTGAGCGTCCACTTTCTAAAGAAGAAGTGAATGATGAATTGGTTGAGCGTTTAAAAGAAGCCGTAGATATACGCATGGTAGCCGATGTACCGCTTGGCTCTTTCTTGTCAGGGGGGGTTGATTCTAGCGCCGTGGTGGCCCTCATGTCTGGTTTACAAGACGATCCTGTCAATGCATGCTCGATTGGCTTTGATGTCAAAGAATTTAACGAAACCGATTTTGCTATCGAAGTTGCAAAACGCTACAAGGCTGATCATAGAATTGAAATAGTTGATCAAGATGATTTTGATTTGGTTGATAAACTAGCAGCATTATATGATGAACCCTACGCAGACAGCTCTGCGATGCCAACCTATCGTGTATGTGAGCTCGCTCGTAAGCATGTCACAGTAGCTTTATCTGGTGATGGTGCTGATGAACTTTTTGCAGGTTATGGCCGTTATCGTTGGCATATGAACGAAGAAAAAGTTCGACAAGTTTTGCCTCTCAATTTGAGAAAAGCGGTATTTAAACCACTTGGCGCCTTATATCCGAAAATGGATTGGGCACCTAGATTTGTGCGCGCTAAAACCACTTTTCAGTCAATGGCAATGGATACGGTTGAGGGCTATCACAATTCAATTTCCATCTTACGTTTAGATGAGCGCCAAAAATTATTTTCAAAATCATATAAGCAAAAGCTCAATGGTTATACCTCATTAAATGTCTTTAGAAAATATCAAGACAAAGTGAAAAGCTTAGACCCGATGAAAACTGCTCAGTACCTTGATATGAAAACCTATCTGGTTGGCGATATTTTAACAAAAGTTGATAGAGCAAGCATGGCGCATAGTTTAGAAGTGAGAGTGCCATTTTTAGATCATAAATTTGTTGAGTGGGGCTTTCAGGTGCCTTCTGAAATAAACTTAGAGCAAGGTGTTGGTAAAAAGTCCTTGAAAAGAGCCATGGAGCCTCACTTACCGCATGACGTGTTATATCGTAAGAAAATGGGGTTCTCTATTCCCGTGGCACAATGGTTTAGGGGGCCACTAAAAGAAAAGCTTTATAAAGGGCTATTATCAGAGCAAATGGAGCAATGTGGCTATTTTGATATGGGGCAATTACGTAGGTTAATTGACCAGCATGTAAAAGGTGTTCGTGACAATAGTGCGCCACTATGGACTTTGATGATGTTTGAGTCTTTTATGCGCCAAAACTTATCCGAATAATAGTGCAGGAAACCTCTTAATGAAAATATTACATGTATTAGATCACTCTATACCTCTGCACAGTGGCTACACTTTTCGTACGCGCTCCATATTAAAAGAGCAGCATAAATTAGGTATTGAAACTTGCCATGTCACTAGTCCTAAGCATGGCAATTTGCAAGTAGAAACAGAAGACGTTGATGGCCTTAAATTCTATCGAAGTGCACCCATATCAGGCTTAATGTCGAAGCTGCCAGTATTGAATCAAATGTCTAATATTGGCCCTATGGTGAAGCGTATTTTAGAAGTTATTGAGATTGAAAAACCTGATGTGATCCATGCACACTCACCAGCGCTAAATGGCTTAGCTGCCCTTAAAGCAGGGCGAAAATCTGGGTTACCTGTGGTGTATGAAATTCGTGCTTTTTGGGAAGATGCTGCCGTTGATCACGGCACTTGTAAAGAAGATGATTTGCGTTATCGACTAACACGTAAAATGGAAACTCATGTGGTTAAACATGCTAATGCAGTAACCACTATTTGCCAAGGGTTGAAAACAGACTTGATTGGCCGTGGGTTTCCTGAAGATAAATTCACCGTCATTCCTAATGCTGTGAATATTGAGCAATTTGATTTAATCACGCAAAAAAATACAGATTTAGAAAAAGAGCTGGCGTTTGAAAATTGCCAAGTGCTCGGCTTTTTAGGCTCCTTTTATGGTTACGAGGGAATTGATCTAACCATAGCGGCAATGCCCGCCGTGTTAAAACAAAACCCTGATGTACGTTTATTGCTGGTAGGCGGTGGCCCACAAGAGCAATACTTGAAACAACAAGTAACCTTACTCGGCTTAGAAGACAAGGTAGTGTTTACGGGGCGCGTTCCTCACAGTGACGTTGGCAAGTATTATAGTTTGGTCGATATTCTGGTTTATCCTAGAAAAAATATGCGCTTAACAGATTTAGTTACCCCATTAAAACCTTTAGAAGCTATGGCTCAGGGTAAGTTAGTACTTGCTTCTGACGTCGGCGGGCATAAAGAGCTAATAGCTGATAATGAAAACGGCTTCTTATTTAAGGCTGACAATGTAGAACATTTAAGTGAGCGTATTGTTGAATTATTAGCAGGTGAATCATCTTCAAGTGCTTTTGTCGAAGCACCAAAAAATATTATTGAAAATGGTAGGAACTACGTAGAAAACGTTCGAAATTGGAAAAACAGTGTTAGCAATTATTTACCGCTTTATCGATCTTTACTTAACCTATGAAAATCCTGACGCTGACCACTTTATATCCTAATAGTGAGCAATATCGACATGGTATTTTCATTGAAAATCGCTTATTGCACCTGATCAGACAATATCCTGAGGTGCAACTTAAAGTTATTGCGCCTGTACCCTATTTTCCTCGGGTTCTTTCATTTGCCAGCCGCTTTTTTGGCCATTACGGGAAATACAGTAAGGTGCCTTTTTATGAGCAAAGGCATGGAGTTGATGTATATCATCCACGATATTTGGTCATTCCAAAACTCGGCATGAACTTAACGCCGTATTTTCTTTATCGAGCGATGAAAAAAATGGTTCATCACTTAATCCGTAACGGTTATGAATTCGACTTAATTGATTGTCATTATTTTTACCCTGATGGTGTTGCGGCAACAAAGCTTGCAAGTGAGTTAAAAAAACCTATTACGGTAACGGCTAGGGGCAGTGATATTACCTTGCTGCCTCAGTTTTCAAAAGTACGACAAAAAATAAAGAAAACCTTGCGCAACATGTCTGCAGGTATTGGTGTTTGTCAGGCATTGGTTGATGAAATGAAAGTCATTGAGCCGGATCATCAACCGTTAATCGCTATACGCAACGGTGTTGATCTTAACTTGTTTAAACCCGCCAATGACAGAGCTCAAGTGAGAGCAAAATTAGCTTTAGAAAGTTTCACATTGCTGATGGTGGGTAATTTAGTCGAGTTAAAAGGTCATGCCTTAGTTATTAGAGCGCTGGCACAATTGCCAGCAGCAACCTTAATTATTATTGGTGAAGGAGAGCTTGAACAAGAGTTAAAATTGTTAGCTAAACAATTAAACCTTGAAAACAGAATCAATTTTGTTGGCGGTGTACAGCAATCGCAATTACCTGATTTTTATGCTGCAGCTGATTGTTTGGTATTGGCTTCAAGCAGGGAAGGCTGGGCCAATGTGCTCTTAGAGTCTATGGCTTGCGGAACGCCTGTTGTCGCGACAAAAGTTTGGGGCACACCTGAAGTAGTCAGTAAGCCTGAAGCCGGCTTGCTAATTAATCGCGATGTTGACAGCATAAAACAAGGTATTGAGCAGTTTATTAGCAATAATATAGACAGAAATAAAACACGACAGTATGCGCAAGAGTTTAGTTGGTCAGCAACGAGTACTGCTCAATATGAGCTTTTTGAAAAATGTATTGCTCAAAAGAATAAAATAGGAATAAGAAATGATTGATAGTCTTTATTTATTACTGTCGGTAATTGCCATAATTTATTTATTTGGTTGGTCTAGTTCTAAGGATGATGAATAATGCGCGATGTTCTTGTCTTAATTTTTATCTTAGCAGCTGCGTACTATTCTTTTAAAAAACCGTATTTGGGCGTTTGTGCTTGGATTTGGGTAGCATTACTTGCACCTGCTAATTGGGCATTCGGTTTTTCTCAAAGCTTTCGTATCAATTTAACTATAGTATTGATTACCGTGGCGAGCTATCTGTTTGTGCAAAAAGATAAAGGAGGAGTATTTGGTAAGCAAGGGGGGTATATTCTCATGTTTTGGATACTTGCCTTAATCTCAACTATTTTCCATCAAACAGTCGACGTTGATGAAGTTCTTTTTGAGTTTGAAAAGTTCACAAAAGTTATTGCATTGTACTTGTTTGTTGGCCTGACCATAAAAAAGCGTGTGCACATAGACACTTTTATTTGGGCAATAGTGTTAGGCTTATCATCGTATGCTGCGATGGAAGGAGTGAAATTTATTCTATCACTTGGCGGGCACAGAATTATTGGTATGTCAGGAGTCATCGAGGATAGAAATGACTTAGCGGTTGCAATAAATATGTGTATTCCTCTTATTATATATTTATGGTCTGTCACTAAACATCAACATTTAAAGTTAGCTTTATTAGGTTTGACCTTTCTCAATATAGTGAGCGTTATCGGAACATATTCTAGAGGCGGCTTTATTGGTTTAACTATATTAGCTATTGCTATGTGGTTTAAATCAAAAAGAAAATTTTCTTTAGCACTCGTTGCACTTATTATGATTCCGTTGCTGTATGTCAATGCACCAGATACTTGGAAAGAAAGACAAACAACAATAACAACAGCCTCATCACAAGATGGATCTTTTATTGGCCGTCTATGGGCATGGAAAATATCAACGCTGATCGCATTAGATAACCCTGTAACAGGAGGGGGGTTCAAATCTGTGACAGACCCTGTTCAATGGAATATATACGCACCAATAACTCCAAACTTTGGTCCCATTGATACTCCGACTATTCCTACTAATTTAAAGCCAAAAGCAGCTCATAACATTTATTTTCAGGTGTTAGGTGATCACGGGTTTACAGGATTGGTGTTATTTTTACTCATTCTATCTTCTACCTATTTTCAATGCCAAAAAAATATAAAACAAGCTAAAAGAAATGGAGTAGATTGGTGCGCTAATCTTTCCAGTGCAATTTCATTATCGCTTATAGGCTATTGTATAACAGGATTGAATGTAAGTTTGGCTTACTTTGAACTTGTTTATGCATTAGTAGGTATTGTTGGTATAGTAAGAGTATATTTAGCTAAATTAGAAAGTTCAGAAATCAATTCCTAGTATTACGGCTAGGCTAATTGACTGTCACAAAAATTGCAATATCTAGAAGCCAAAAAGGTAGGTATATAATATTCCTTAGCTTGATAATTAAGAATAACAACGGTAGTCATAAGTTCTTATAAGTCCCTTTAAATAATAAATAACACCAGAAATCATTGTTACAATCCAACTTTGATTCGTAATATTTAAGGACGAAATCACTGTTATTAAAGAGTTAATAATAGTGATCAATATTACAGAGGTACTAGGGTTTTTATGATGGCCTAAATGATAAAGCGATTTGTCATTTTTTGAATGATAAGTTTTTCAGCTCCTTCTGGTTTTCTAGAAATAAGCCAGAGAAATGTTACGGCAACAAGGTAGATTATTGCACCAACAAAAATAATGCTTATAAAATCTAAAAGAGAAACAGTCTCAACATCAATCACTGGCTCTATGCTTACTCCCCAAAAAAGCCAATGAGTAGTCAAAAACATAATAATGCTTGATAAAAGCGGTCGCCATAAAGTTGAAGTATATTCATAAAAGGATAGGTTTATTTCTTTTTTTAGTAGGTAAAAGTAAGTAGGGAACATCGCCAAAGCGGTTGTTAATAAAGCAAAAGGAAGTCCGATTATACCAAATACAGGTATGAGTATTAGCATAAGTGAAAGTAAGATAATTGCTCTTGCTAGATTGACTAAAGCATTAACTTTAGGCTTACCTCGAGCTAGAAAAATATAACTAGCATTTGTATTTATGCAAATAACGGCATACGCTAACCCTAAAATTTGGATCAATGGTGTTACTTCCAACCACTTGTCGCCTAATACAACAGGTACTAAATAAGGGGCACATAATGACATACCAACACTGGCAGGAACACCTAAAACAGCTATGAAAGAAAGTGCATTGAGAAATAATGCTTTTAGTGCTTTATTGTCATGAGCCACCTTTGTATATCCTGGATAGGTGGCTCTATTAATTGCTGCCACCATTTCTGTGGTTGGCAAACTGGCTATTTCATCAGCAACTGATATGAGACCTGTATACTTTGCCCCTAATAGCTTACCAACTAGTAAATCTTTAGCTCGAACATTTGCGTAAGTTAATAAATTACCTATTAATAGCCAAGAGCTGAAACTAAATAATTCACTTACTTCTGACAGACAAAATTTAGGGCGATATTTAGAAAAAATATAAGAGAGAGCTGCTTGGGATATGTTTGATACAAGCATACCGCATATAAGAGCCCAATAGCTTCGGTGAATAATGGCTACAGTAATAGTAGTGATCACTGCAAACACTTTTGGCAAGGACATGTAAATAAACTCACGTCTAAAATTCAACTCTTTACGAAAGTTTACAACGCCAATATTGACAGTACCATTGATTAAAAAAAGTAACGCAATCACTTGTGAAAGAGCTTCAAGTCGATGGTCGTCAAACGTGCTTGCAATATAAGGAGAGATTAAATACATAATACCTGAGGCAATAATGCCAAAGGCTAATTGAATGGTCCAAGTTGTATTATACATGGCATCACTAGGGTTATCTTTTTGTATAAGTACAACATCAAACCCAAACGCTTTTAACATTTCAATTAAAGCGTAAATAGACATCACAATAGCAACTAAACCAAAGTCTTCAGGGGTGATTAAACGTGCTAATACTAGGGTGCTGATTAAGCCAAGAAACTTAATAACAAAGCGCAATAACACCATAGTGACAGCACCATTAAATACTTTCTTATTAAGGCTTTCCATTATTTGTTTTGTTCTTGTTTAAGTTTTGCTATTTTGTTTTTTAAGCCAGGCAATGGATGTCCAGCAGCATAAGCGATTTTTGCATGTTCACTGGCTTTGTTTATGAGCTTCATTTCCGTATATAGCAAGCCTATATTGTAATTTAATTCAGGATCATTGGGTTGGAGTGCTAATGCGTGTTTATATTCTACTTCTGCTTTTGTAAATTGTTTGTTTTGTTGTAAGTACATGCCATACAGCATTCTAGAAATATGATCTTTGGGCTGCAAATATATTGCTCTTTTGAGATAACACTCAGCAGTATAGTATTTAGGTTTATACAGTTCGCCTGGTTTTAATTTGTTCCTATCTTTTTTTTCTAATTGATATACGGAAAAAAGGGCAGGGTGGTAATTAGGTATTGCTCTTAAGGTATAATCTAAATCGCCATGAGGCATTAACCCCGTCATCCCTTTAGTTAATGACGCAACATCTCTGTTAAAGTGGGCTCTCAAAACTATAGGTAGTTTATCTTCATGGTTGGAGTTAGTGTAGTCCCAAGGCCCATACGCATTGGTGAGAGGGTAACCCATTTCGATGTCACAGGTAGTATTATTTCTATCAGCAGCATTAGCGGTACTGTAAAAAATGAATAGAGCTGCCAAGATTATAAAATTGATTTTACTTCTTTCACGCATGGAAATCCCTACCGCTTTTAATAACAAAGGGTTATTATACTCAAAAGAAAAAAATAGTGAACAGAGAAAGGATTATCACGGGTGTTAGTCAATAAAAAAATACTCTATATTGCGTATCATTTCCCTCCCATACTGGGTAGCAGTGGGGTACATAGAACATTGGCCTTTGTACGTCACCTTGCCAACAACAAATGGGATACCACAGTGTTAACAGCCTCTTTGAAGGGCTACAGCCACTGGGAAGAAGAACAGCAAAAATTTATTCCAGAAAATGTTAATGTTATTCGTGCTTTTTGTCGCAATGCAGCTAAACATTTAAGTTTCAAAGGTAAATACTTTTCTTGGATGGCTTTGCCAGACAATTGGCAAAGTTGGATTTTGGGTGGTTTTTTTAGCGGCCTTAAATCTATTTACCAAAATCGTCCAAGTGTTATTGTTTCTACATATCCAATTGCATCGGCACATGTTATTGCCTATTGGCTGCATAAAGTTACCGGTATTCCTTGGGTGGCAGATTTTAGAGATCCAATGGCTCAAGAAGACTATCCTACAGAGAAACGGAAGAAAAAAATATTTGAATGGATTGAAAAAAAGGCAGTAAAGCACTGTAAAAATATAGTTCTGACTGCGCCTGGGGCTGTTGAGTTCTATCAAAATAAATTTCCTCATGTAGATAAAAATTTTTGGCGATTGGTGCCTAATGGCTTTGATGAACAGATTTTTTCAGGGGTAATGGCTTCAAATGAGCAATCAAGCGAAGATAATGTTCAGAGCCAAGTAATCACACTACTGCATAGTGGAGTGATATATCCTTCTGAGCGTGATCCCTCTGATCTTTTTCAAGCAATTGCTGAATTAAAGCAAGAGAAAAAAATAAAACAGGGTAATTTTAAGTTGATTCTTCGAGCTGCTGGCCATGATGAGCTTTTTAAAGAAAAATTAACCTCACTGAGTATAGCAGATGTTGTTATATTAGCACCGCCAATTCCTTATAAAGAAGCATTACAAGAAATGTTGTCGGCTGATGGCTTATTGTTATTACAAGCTGATAATTGTGACTATCAAATACCCGCTAAAGCTTATGAGTATATTCGTGCCCAAAAACCTGTTTTGGCATTAACATCGATGACAGGTGATACAGGTAAGCTGCTTAAATCGGCAGGTATATCCTGCATTACACCACTTAATAATAAAGAAAAAATCAAATCAGCCTTAATAGTCTATCTAAATAAAATAATTGAAGGCAGTTTTAATTTTTTAAGCGAAGAAGAGTCTTATAAATTCTCTCGACAATATCATGCAAAAACTTTCGAGAAAATTTTACTGTCAGCAATAGAATAAGTTTATCTATTGATTGCAACTTGCGGTAGATTTAATGACAATGGAAAATCGTGTGTTAATGGCTTTATTGTGGTGTGAATTAAGGAAGGTAGTTGTTAAGTGAATAATCAAAAAAATAATAATATGCAATACAATAGTAGAATACAAACCGCTAGTGCAGCCGTAATCGCCGACATAACAACGAATAAACCACATAGCTTTTATCAAGGTGAGCTTTGCACAGTTGTGCTTTGCGGTGATATTTTCTTGCAAGAGGAAATGGCCTCACCTGAAGAAATCAGCCATTTTTTTATAAACAATCAAAAATGTATAAATACACTGTATCAAAAGCTATCAGGGCAGTTTTGGCTTGTCGTTTTTGATAATGATAGTAATAAGCTATTTTTGGTTAACGATCATTTTGGTATGCAGCCATGCTTTTATACCCAACAAAGTAATTCGATAACGATAAGTGACTCGCTGAAAAAATTAAAAAGTATCTCTGAAATAAGCCTTAGTATTTCTGAGCAAGCGATATTCAATTACATGTATTTTCACTGTATCCCATCACCTAACACCATTTTTGAGCAAGTTTCTAAACTAGAGCCTGGTAAAGCGGTTATATTTGAACAACAGAAAACAGACTCTGCTTTTACTGCAACAGAGCAATTATTATATTGCCCAAGTTTCAATCAGAAAAAAGCACAGACAGTTGGCTCACATCAAGCTTGTTTAGATGTTATTGAGAAAGCTGTTACTAAACACGCAAGTAGTGATTGCGGTGCATTTTTAAGTGGAGGCCTAGATAGCTCTAGTGTTGCAGGCATGTTAGCAAGATCTAAATCACCTGCTAAAACCTTTTCAATAGGCTTTGATATCGAAGGCTACGATGAAACTCCTTACGCCCAACTAACAGCTAAACACTTTGGTACGCAACATGAAGTATTGTTCTTACAGCCAGAGCAAGCTGCTGAAGAATTTGTCAAAGTAGCACAATATTTTGATGAACCTTTTGGTAATTCTTCAGCAATGGCGACTTATTTTTGTGCCAAATTTGCAAAATCACATGGTGTTTCACGTTTGTTGGCTGGTGATGGCGGCGATGAACTATTTGCTGGTAATGATAGGTATGCCAAGCAAAAGCAGTTTGAGTTTTATCAACAAGTGCCTAGTGCCATCCGTGGCATAACTAAAGGGATGTTTTGTCATACGCCAATTGGTAAATTACCATTATTGAGCAAAGGGGCTAGTTACATTCAACAAGCCGAAGTGCCGCTGCCAGATAGACTAGAAAGCTATAATTTTTTAAATCGTCTCGGTGTGAACAATATGTTTAACCAAGACTTTTTAAGCACAATTGATACTCAACAGCCCATTATGCAGCAAAGGCAACGTTATCAAGATTGTTCAAGTGAGCATATTGTGGATCAAATGTTGTACCTTGACTGGAAGTTTACCTTGGCAGATAACGATCTGGTCAAAGTAGGACGAATGTGTGATATGGCTGGCGTTGATGTACGATATCCGCTTCTAGATAAGTCGGTAGTTGATTTTAGTTGTACTGTTCCTGCTGAGGTGAAACTACCAGGCAATAAGTTGCGAGACTTCTATAAAGAAAGTTGTCGAGGATTTCTTGCCGACGATACGTTAACTAAAAGTAAGCACGGATTTGGCTTGCCTTTCGGCATGTGGATGAAAGAGAATCAGGTTTTAAAAGAACTAGTGATGGATAACCTTTTAGCATTCAAAAAACGTAAAATTGTAAAAGATAGCCTTGTCGACAGTGTACTTGATGCTCATCAAAGTGTTCATGCCAGTTATTATGGTGAGTTGATTTGGGTTATGGTGGTATTAGAGTTGTGGTTACAACAATAAGAAGTCATCAATGCTAATTCATAAATTATTATCATTTGCTGGAAAAATATTCGCTAAAAATAAGCTCAGCATATTAATTTACCATCAAGTTTTTGCTGAGCAAGATCCGATGAGAGTTTCAGAGCCTGATGCTGAGGCGTTTCGATGGCAAATGGAATTAATTAAAAAATACTATACGCCATTATCTATTTCTGAAGCATTAGCTCATCTTGATAATGGTACCTTGCCTGCTAATGCCGTTTGCATCACCTTTGATGATGGTTACATCAATAACCTAGAAGTTGCGGCACCGATATTAAACGCCTTGGATATTCCCGCTACTGTTTACGTAGCAACCGCATTTTCAAACGGTGAAAACATGTGGAATGATAGGTTGATTGATTTAGTTTCTGCCCCTCAATTATCACAGTTAGATATCTCGATATTAGGTGAAGATGTTATCAAGCTAACAGACTTATCTGTCAGAAATAAAACGGCTCAATATTTAATTGGCAAAATAAAATATTTATCCATCCTAGAGCGAAAAAAAATTATCAGCCAGTTATATCAAGCTAATGGTGTTGATGAGTTTCCACGAAAAATGATGTCACCGGCTCAAATTAAGCAATTACATGAGAAAGGAATTGAGATTGGCGCTCACACAGTCGATCACCCTATTTTGAAAGTACTTTCTGTAGATGAGCAATTGATACAGATAAAAGCCAGCAAGCAAGCATTAGCAGATATTATAGGCACAAAGGTCAAAGGGTTTGCATATCCAAACGGAAAGTTAGATGTTGATTACGACAGCAACACTAGAGATATTGTTGAACAATTGGATTTTGAATATGCTGTTTCCACAAACTGGGGATTTTCTATAAAGCAATCAGACAAATTTCAATTAAAGCGGTTTACGCCTTGGGATAAAACGCCTTTGAAATTTCATCTTAGGCTGATCCGTAACCTTGTAGGTAAATAGTTGATGGATTTTCTTCCGCCTTTAGCTGATGCTAGAAACTATCCGCCGATAGGTATTAGCGCATTACCTACGAGTAAGGTCGCTAGGCACGAAAGAGGGCATGGTCGAAAGTTACCCCAAAATGCTATTTGTTTAGATATCTTGGATCATGCGAGAACAGCTTTATATATTGTTGCGAAAACAGTTAAGGCACAACACGTTTGGATACCTAGTTATCATTGCCCAGCGTTAGTTGAACCTTTTTTGTCAGTTGGCAAGACAGTAAATTTTTATCCGATAAATGCAGATTTAACGCCTGATTTTGCCTTTCTAGAGGCAAGAATAGGTGCTGGAGACCTTCTTATTGGCATCAGATATTTTGGTTTTGATTGCCAAATGCAGAAGTTGGCATTGCTTTGTCAACAGTATAAGGTTGAATTGGTTGAAGACTTAGCTCATGCCGCTTTTATTGAGAGTATGTACGCAAACATTGCTGTAACGAGTTTAATTAAATTTTATCCTGTCTCACAAGGAGGAGAACTTTTACTGTCAAATACCAGTAATATGTTGACTCCGTTAACTCAAACATTGGAAAAACTGCCTAGCTATCGGGTTGTGAAAATAAAACAGTTTATAGACAAAGTACTCAATAAATTCACGTCAAAACCAGCAAAAGCTTATCGTTATTTTATTAAAGAAAATTGTTGTAATAAAATAAATTCATCTGACTTAGCCGTGATTGATAGTAATAATCAGAGTGAAATAATGTCCACTCGCCAGAAAAACTATCGTTACTTAGTAGAAAAGTTGAAAACTAGCGCTTGGGGGCAAGTGCTTATTCCTGAGTTACCAGAAAAAGTAACCCCATACGTAGTCCCTTTTTTATTAAACAATCGTCAAGGGTTTGATCATATTCGTCAGCAAGGAATACAAATATATCGTTGGGAAGAAATGGTTGATACGGATTGTAACGTGAGTAAAGAATACCGTGAGAAATTGGTGCAATTACCTTGTCATCAAGATCTATCATTGCAACAGCTTGATTTTATCGTACAGACCTTAATGGAAAAGAATAATGAACACTCTTAGTTGGCAAATAACCCCAATAAGTGAATGTACAGAAGCGCTTTGGAGTGACTGGAAAGCTCTCTTTGTTCAGCATCACAGTCATAATCCAATGCTCGATTATCGTTTTTTTTCATCACTCTTTCAGTTTTATTCGGCTAATGTTTTTGTTGCTAGAGGCAAAGTAGAAGGTAAGTTATCTGCAATTGTATTGCTTGAAAAAGTTTCTTTAGGGCAGTGGAAAAATTATTTACCTAGTCAAAGCCAAATAGCGCCTATATTAATTTCACCAACAGTTGAATTTAATTTAAATGGATTAATGCAAGCTTTAGGCTCTCCAACCATTAAATTGGACTGGTTTAGTTTAGACTCTCAAGAACACAATACTTTAATTAAAAATGTGCGAAACCTGCAAAATTATGCACAAAATATTAAATTAAGTATTTCAGATGATTTTGCTACTTATTGGAGTAATAGACCTAAGAGATTACGTAAAGATATTTCTAGAAGTATTAATAGACTTAAAAAAGATGGACTTGCCGTTACTCACAAAATGATAACTACACCCAAGCTTGTTTCAGAAGCGGTTGATCGTTATGGAATGCTAGAAAGTAAGGGGTGGAAAGGGATTAATGGAACGGCTATTCATCCGGCCAATACACAAGGTCAATTTTATAAATTTCTAATGGAATTATTTGCACAAAAACAACATAGTTTAGTTTATGAAAGTTATCTTGCTGATGAGCTGGTTGCTTCAAGGTTGTGTATTTTTAATGAAGAAACACTGATCATTCTTAAAACAACGTTTGATGAAAGCTACAGTCATTATTCCCTAGGTAATTTGAATCGTTATAAATTAATTGAGGAAATTTTTGAAATAGAGTTATGTAAATGTATTGACTTTTATACTAATGCGAGTAAAGAACAGCTTTATTGGTCGACAGAGCAGCGACCTATTTTTAACGGGACATGTTATCGCTTTCAGCTCATTGAAAAAGCTGTGTTTACTTTAAATAAAGTCAAAGTATGGTGATAACCTGTGGATGAACAAATGAATTTCAGGACTGAAAATAGCAATAATAATTTAGTTCTTCAACAAGAAATATCAACGCCGCTATTTACTCGGTTAGCGTGGTTTGCAGAATTTGAAAAATATATCTGTAATGAGAACTTTAGTGCTCAGACATTCACTTATACGGATAAAGATAAGCAATTAATTCTTCCTTTGGCAATTAGTGATAAAAAATTAAAAAGTTTAACAAATTATTACAGCCCCTTTTATCAATTATTAACTAACCAAAAAGTCACTGAAAGTGATATTCAGCAAATAGTCATGGCGAGTAAGGATGAGTTGGAAAAATATGACATCATTGATTTGTTGCCGCTTTATAAAGCTGATGCACAATGTTGGCAGAATGCTTTTGAGAAAATAGGTTTTAAAAGTTTTATTTATCAACACTCTATCAATTGGTATCACGATAATATTATCGACCTTGATCAGTATTGGTCATTAAGGCCTAGCAAGCTTCGAAATACACTGAAAAGAAAAAAGAATAAACTCGATAAAACGGGTGAATATATTACTAAAGTAACATGCCCGAAAAGCCTTACTGAACTCAATCTGTATTTAACGCAGTATCATCATGTTTACTATGATAGTTGGAAAAAGGTAGAGCCTTATCCTGCATTTATAGATGCCATTGTAAAATATGCTTGGCAACAAGGAGAGCTTCGCTTAGGCTTGGTTTACCACAAGGATATTCCTATTGCGGCTCAAATTTGGTTTGTGAATGGGCCAACAGCCTATATTTTTAAACTAGCTTATCGTCGTGATTATACTAAAACGAGTGTTGGCACTGTATTGACAGCCGCAATGATAGAGTATGTGATTGAGCAAGATAAGATCTCATGTATTGATTTTTTAACTGGGGACGATGATTATAAAAAAGATTGGATGCAATCAAAAAGGGAATTAATGGGTATTCAAGCATGTAATTTGAGTACACTTACCGGAAAAAGAGAGTACGTTGGTAATGTGTTTTCAAAATTGAGAAAAGCATTAACAACATAATTATAAACTCACTATGTGAGTTATTAACAACTTAAAGGTATATAGGAAAATATGTCACTACAACTAGAAATTAAAACGCTATTAAAAGAAACTTTACAGCTTGATGAAGTTGATAGCTGGGATGAAGATACTGAAATTTTGGGGGCTATTCCAGAGTTTGATTCTATGGCCATTGTTACCGTATTAACTATGGTCGAAGAAAACTACGGGATTATGATCGACGATGATGAAGTCAGTGCTGAAGTCTTTGAAACTTTGGGGAGTTTAGTTTCTTTTATTGGCGAAAAAGTGGAGTAAGTCAATATTGTGTCATGCTATAGAAATTTTTTAATGCTCAATAAATAGGAAGTAATTTTTTAAACCATTGAAAGGGTAATAAAACATATGAATGATAAGCCAAAGCTTGTGTTGTTATTTGGTTTACCTCGTTCAGGGACGACATGGATTGGTAAACTGTTTGATAGCAATAAACATACAAACTACTTACATGAGCCAGACAGTGTAGAGCCTGATTTTAATATTCCTTTGCTTATGAAGGAGCATGATGCTTTAGAAAGTCGATTAAAAGACAATGTTAAAAGGTGGCTCAAGCCATCGGCTGAAAAAGTGATTGCTTCAAGACCATTCTTTAAGAAGTCGTATATGAGCGCCTGGCAATGGTCATTATTTGTGCTCTCTTCTTATGCGGGGAAACTCTTTGCAAAGTTAAAGTTACCTTTGTTTACTAAACCTATTAGGATGCATAAGCAAGCGCCTGTTACTGTCTGGAAATCCATAGAGTCACTAGGTCGAATGTCAGCTATTCAACTTTTTAGTGATGCATGTGCAGTACAAATTATTCGCCACCCTTGCGGGCAAATAGCCTCAACATTTCGTGGTGAAAACATGAAACAATTTGATGGCAGTATCCCTACTAGTGAAGATTGGGATTTATTCGATAAATTACTCAAACAAAGTGGTGAAACTCGCTTTTCTTTAGATGAAATTAAGCTAATGGAGCCTGAAGAACGCTTAGCGATACGCTGGGGAATTATTAACGATTTTGCTTTAAAGGCAGCTAAAGGCAACAAGTCGATTGTACTCATTTATGAAGATCTATGTAGAAACCCTAAAGCAAAGATAACGGAAATATTTGCGCAAGTTGGATTAAGCTTAGAGCAAGAAACCTTAGATTACATTGCAGAATCAACGGGAAAAGAGGATTCTGCATATTATGCGACTAAAAAAACGCCACTGACGGCAGCTTATAAATGGCGAGATGAATTAACCGATCAGCAGCAGCAGCGTATTTTGCAAATAGTTAAAAGGTTTGATGCAGGGAAATACTATTTAAATGATTTTTAATAAATGTTTAAGTTACTAATACCTAAATTCCCTATACTGGAAAAATAACATAGTTTGAAACTAATAATTGTTTCATATATGGAAATGAGTAGTCCAGTATGGCATGCTTTCACCAACAATTTTTTCTTCCTTTGCATTGCACATGAATTTAACTCATTTAAAAAAATTAGAAGCTGAATCTATCCATATTTTCCGC
>JAPHTO010000001.1 GCA_026196955.1 Colwellia sp.
ATCATGAGGTCGATACTGTCACATCATTGCGCCGTAGGTTTTATTCATAACTTCAGCAGAAATATTATTATTTTGGTAATTTCCAACAATGCGGTTCAATTTAAGCTGTTTACTACGGACAAAATCTATAAAAACTCTAGTGTAATTGGGTATTACTTTGGGAATGGTATTATCGAAAGCGATATTAAGAAAATCAGCTTGGAAAATAATCCCCTTATCTTTGAAATAAACAAAACTTTGCCGTTTAGCATGCATACTCTCTAAGACATAAAAGCGTGCTCCCTCAATAGTTTGCTCACTTTTGATAGCGCGGAATTTGAATTTATGGATATCACTAGTAAAGTCGGGATATGCTTTGATGGCAGCGATAGTATATTCATCGGCAAGAATTTCAATACCATGTTCAGCATAGACTTTGAGGCCTGCAATATCAGATTCATGAGCATGGGTCACATGGATAGCGCTAATTTTTTTATTTGGAAACCTTTCACTAATAAGCTTCATTGTTTTTGTTGATAATTCTGGATATCCGGCGGCACCAAAAACCATTATTTCATCACCATTGATTTTAAATAAACTGTTGCGCCAACCACCAGAGTCGGTAACAAGATAAAGATCTTGTGCTATTTCCTTTGCAACTAAAATGCCATCACCTGGTTTAACTTCAGGGCCATATCCTTGAGGCAATTTAAGTTTATTCGCGTCTACCTCATCAATGATTTCAAATTTATCATTGAAACTAATATAAGCGGGTTCCTTTGCACCGTTATAAAATTTGTTTACCGAACGAGCAAAAGTGAGACCTCTTGTCGTTTGGTAATCATCATAGATAAAGATTGCCTGCCTTGATTTATTATTGATCTTTAACAGTTGTAGGGGGGTATTATTAAATTCATAATCGACGATATGATCATTAGCATTTTTATGGGTAAGGGTTGTTGTTCCTGATGTTTTATTTTGGCTAATGGTAATACTGCCTTCAATATTGGTTTCGTTAAGCAGAGGTCTTATCGCTAGAAAGTCGATATTCAAGGAACTGTAGCTTACAAATCGCTCAAAATTATCCATGCCTTCATTAAAGTAGCGCTTGCCTAAATAATTACCATTTCTTTCATAGTAATAGCTGTGAGTATCATTTTGGAACTGAACTCTATCAAGTATCTGACCACCAGGAGAGTAAAGTATGTCATTGTCGTAAAAGTGTTTTTTTTCTAGGTCAACTTCAACCATTCGTACAGATAAAACTCTGTCAGGTGCTTGATAATCCCAATAATCTTGAGATCTATATTGTTTATTTAAAAAGTGATAGTTCAGTGAGTATTTCTTAATTGACCTTGTTTTTTCATAGTGTGTTTTGAGCTTATTGACAAAGTTTTCAGTTTCTCCTGCCCATGCGTTCACCGATATCATTGCAAAGTAGACAGTGGCGCAACTAGCAAAGGCTTTTAAGTGACGGGCATTAATAAAAATTTTAAACATGAATGTTATTTTCCTTTTGTTCATGAAATGAAGTGAAAATTCCCAGTAAGCTACTATACAAGAGTAACAAGAGTATTCATTAAACATACGATAACAAGCTGATATTATGAGATTAATTGCATTTCGCCGTTCGCTATTAGCACAAACCAGAAATTTATAAAGATCTACCTCCCCAGTATTTTTCCTAGCTTTCTATCGCTGAAGGTACTTATATTGGCCTAGTATCAAATTTTACTAAATTTGCTACCGGTAAGAACCTCATTGAAGTAGTAAAAATTACTAAAAATAGTGTCCGCAGAATTTAAGGTAGACGTTCATCACTGGTTAATTCTCCATGGCTGATATATCTGCGTGGCATGAAAACCACGCAGTGGCGATTGCATTATCAAAGATTTGTGTAAGTTTAGGAAAGACAGATTAACTTGCTGGTTTTAAAAAACTAACTGTTTGTAAAACTATCATATACATATGCCCAGTCTTTTTACGAGACGCTAATTGATTTAAAACGCATCAATATTCAACACCTAGCTTTCTTCGACTTAACACTATTATCAACCATTTCTTTCTTTTTTAGCTCTATCTAACCTATCTTGAAAAAGGTTTTGTTGCCAAACAGGGTTTAATTTTTTAGCAAGTTCAACGGCCATTTTATGTGACGCAATCGATTTTTCGTACTGCTTCAGTGAATAATAAACTTGCCCTAAACCACTAAATGCTGCTGCCGACTCAGGAAAGTCATCTAATAGAGCTAAGTATAACTCCAATGACTTCTTATACTCACTTTCATTCAAAAGCATAGTCGCTAGCTTGAGTAATGTATTTTCTGGTATTTGGGCTGTGGTTCCGTATAACTTCCCACGCGTTTTATAATGCGCTTCTACACCTTGCATTCCACCAAAATCAAAGTACTCCTTAACATTAGCAAAACTAGGGGCTTGGTAACTATTAAAAACATGAGTCAAGCCATTATATAAGGCAGGGATAGAGGTTGTCATATGAGTTTGTTCAGTAAGATGTTCATAACGCCAATCTAAATTTTTAGGCGAGTTCGTCGTTAATAAGCTTACTAAATTGTTGAATGAATCTGAATATCGATTGGGCTCATCGGCTTCACTAGATATAGCAAAATAGAGCGATTTTTCATGAGCATTTTCCCTCTCTCCATTGAGCAAAATTTTGTTGTAAATATCTACTTCATCATCTTGCAAAGGTGCACTTGCAAAAATATAGTTTCTAAAAAGATCAGGATGATTAGCTAGAACATCGGCGGTGAACCAGCCTGCCTTGGTATGGCCAAAGAGGGTATTTAATCCGGACGTTTTGTATTTATTGTTAACATAAGGCATCACCTCATTTTTGACAAAGTGGGTGAATTTACTGATTGCCATATCTGGGTCATGGTGCATTTTATCATTATTTAAAATCGCAACAATAATCTGCTCAGGTATTCTTTTTTGACTCTGCAATAACTGAGTTGAAACAACTGCATGATTTAAATGTCGATTACCATCAATTAAATACAAAACAGGATAAGATTGGTTTGATTTGGTATAGTTATCTGGTAAGTGAACTAGCAGGCTCCTAGTTTCTCCTAGGGCTTTAGATTCGATAGAAATATGATTGGCTTTACCAATTGAAATAGTTTCTTCAACAACAGTAGAAGCTACCACAGGTAAACCAATACAAGCCGACAACAGGAAAAAAGTTTTTAAAATTTTTATCATTTTACTTTCCGCTTTATTAATAGAATGTTTTTTTACTTATTAGAGACAATCAATAACTAACTATGACGTTGCTCTCATTCATTAGATATTAAAATAATGATTGGCGCTCATATATTGAGTTTATTAACAAGCTCTTCGGTCACTTTTGCTAATACTACTTGTACTCAGCCCCATAGCAATGTCATATTTGTAAATAAAAATGTAAGTACTGAGCTAAGTACACATTTAACATCCACTTTTTCATACTGCTAAATCATACAAGTATTCACTAAACTGTCTTATTTAGGCTTCGAGCAAACGATCCTGTATCAAATCACACCTAATTTGCTATGGAAAAATGTTGTCTAAGTTGAGCAGAAACGATTAAAGTTGTACCGAAAGAATGTAAAGCAGGTGTGCATCACTGGTTGATTTTACATGGATGATACACCTGCGTGGCTCGAAAGCCGCGCTGTGGTGCAGGTATTATTGAGGGTTTATGTGAGTTTAAAAAAGGAAGATGACACTAATTAAGAACGATGCTATTGAATGTTTCGTTTTTAGGCAACTTTGCACCTACACATTCTCCGGTGGCACTGTGATAAGCCAAACCACTCATGACCTTTGCAAATACCCCTTTCATCATAGGACGCATTAACATGTGTCCCATCAACTTTCCTAATACTCCTCCTTTTACAACAAAATCAGCGGACATGTATATTTCACTACTGTTTTCGTCAATTGCTTTCACACGCATTTCCGCATACATGCTCTCAAGCGGCAGTGAATGTTCAGAAATAACCATTCGATAGCCTTGCCCCTCCTGATAATCGATAATCTCTTCCACCAAGCTTGAGCCATTATCAAAAGTGCACTTGCGTTTTGCTCCTAATCCTCTGGTTTTATCACCTACGATAGGGGATGATTTAATCGTTGTAGCAAACTTTTCAACGCTGCTAAAGTCTGCTAATACTTGCCATATTTTGCTTGCCGGTACGTTGGCCTTAAGTGATTTTTCTGTGTGATGTGACATACTATTTCTCCATACTAATTTAAGTGATATTCAAGGTGTCGCTTGGCGGTATAGCAAAGCGATAAAAGCTATTGGGTTATGTCACTCTTAAGCCTCGAATAATTATTTCGATTGATTCTGATAGGTCATATTCAAAATCAGGTTTCAAGTCTTTAAACTCTTCTTCTTGATACAGCTTTGTCAGTGCCTCACTTTGTGAATTTGCAGTCCAACAGTTAACCGTTACCGCATAGCCAAGCGAGAGAAATCGAAAAGCTTTTTCCCCCTGCACTTGCGGATAAATTCTGCCAATTTCCAAAGTGATCCTATACAGCAAGCTTTTTGACAACCGCTTAAACGCCTGTAATTGCTGATAAGAGCTATTTTTTTCAAGTGATGAAAAAAGGATCGGCATTAAATCCATAAGCTTAGGGTGAGCTAAAAATGAATGAACCCAAGCTTTTATGAAATTATCGACTCTTTCATCTTCATTAAGTTTTTGCAGTCGGGCGCAGTAATCTTCAAACCACTGTTCAAATAAGCTGGCAAAGACATTTAAGAATATCTCTTCTTTAGAGCTAAAATAGCGATACATATTAGATTTGGTAAACCCTGCTTCAGATGCAATGCCATTAAAACTAACCTTGTCATAGCCATTTGCTTTAAACAGCGTATAGGCAGCTTCGTAAATAGCTTCCTTTCTTTCATTTTTCTTTTCATCTGTTCTAGCGCGTTTCCAATTCATACCACCACCTAAGTGACTACCAGTCTCTTAATTGAACTATAAGAGACCACTAGTCTCCTGTCAACTAGTTTAATGTATATTACTCACTATGCGGTGTATATAATCAGCGGAAAAACTAGCATGAAAGCGAGTGCTTTATAGCATGAAGTATTGGTTGAACAAATCTTGTTTAAAGTCATGCCAAAGCGTTTAAAGTGTATGCTTATCATTGGCTTATTCTTCTTAGCCGCTATAGCTGTGTCGCTTGCAAACTATAATGTAATTAGTGCATTATCGAAGGTATATGCGAATTTACATAAAAACTAAATTAAAAAACTCAAGGAATAATAATGAAATTTTTGCACACAATGATACGTGTTCGCGATGTTGAACAATCATTAGATTTTTATATCAATAAGCTAGGCTTAATTGAAACAAGACGCCATGAAGTACCCGAAGGAAAATTCACCTTAATATTTTTGGCCGCTGCTGCTGGTGAAGCAGAAATAGAGTTAACTTATAATTGGGGCTCTGAAGAAGAATATGATAGTGGTCGAAATTTTGGTCATCTGGCTTTTGAAGTAGATGATATCTATCAAACTTGTCAGCATTTACAAAACAGCGGTGTGGTTATTAATAGACCGCCACGTTGTGGAAAAATGGCCTTTGTCAAATCGCCTGATAATATCTCGATAGAGCTGTTACAAAAAGGTGATGCGCTAGCGCCACAAGAGCCGTGGTTAAGTATGCAAAACACAGGCTCTTGGTAACGCTTTTTATGCGACAGTGCTTATTGAGCTAATGCTTCTTTAAGTGCTGCTAAGCATAGTAATACGTTTTCATTGCGAGCAGCATAGCCCATTAAACCAATACGCCACGCTGAACCAGCAAACTGGCCTAAACCAGCACCAATTTCAAGATTATATTCATTTAATAAAAACTGACGGACTTTTGCATCATCAACACCTTTAGGAATATGAACCGTATTCAATTGTGGTAAGCGTTCATTTTCAGGTACAACAAACTCAATGCCTAATGCTTGTAAGCCAGCAGCTAGTTTTGCATGTTGCGCTTTGTGACGTGCCCAACTGTTCTCTAGTCCTTCATTTTGCAACATCACTAATGACTCATGAAGCGCATATAAAGAATTTACAGGAGCCGTATGATGATAACTGCGTTTCCCCTGCCCTGACCAATATTCCATTACCAGCGACTGATCTAAAAACCAGCTTTGCACTGCACTGTCTCGGCTTTTAATCACTTCTGCCGCTTTATCACTAAAACTTACTGGCGATAAACCCGGTACACAAGACAAACATTTTTGACTACCAGAATAAACCGCATCAATTCCCCAATCATCAACTCTTAATTCAACACCACCTAATGAAGTAACAGCGTCGACAATGGTCAAACAGTTATGCTTTCTCGCTATTTCACACAAAGTCTTAGCGTCTGAAAGCGCACCTGTAGAGGTTTCGGCATGTACAAAGGCGACAAATTTAGCTTGTGGTGTTTGTTGTAAAGCATCTTCTAAGGCTTGTGGGTCAACAGCTCTTCCCCATGTACCATCAACTACCACTACGTTGGCACCAATACGTTGTACATTTTCAATCATACGAGCGCCAAAAACGCCGTTACGACAAACCACAACAGTATCTTCAGGTGTAACAAGGTTTACAAAACACGCTTCCATACCCGCAGAGCCGGGTGCTGAAATTGCCATTGTATAAGTGTTTTTGGTTTGAAAAGCATATTGTAACAATGACTTAACTTCGTCCATCATACCTACAAAAGTAGGGTCAAGATGG
>JAPHTO010000051.1 GCA_026196955.1 Colwellia sp.
GGATGTGGCTTATTAGAGAATGCAGGAGCACATTCTCCTGAGTAACCATTCTCTGCAATCAATGCCTTGCCTTTAAGCCTTTTAATTCTCGCTAAGTGGGCAATAAATTAATGCACTTGGTATTAGCTAAGTCGTTGACAAGAAAAATATATTAATGAATTATATAATCAAGCAACGTTAAAATGCGAATCATAGCAATTGTACTACTAGTATCATAAGGATATAGATTATGTTCCCTGCCCATGGTCAGTGGCAAATAGCCGTACACAACGATTATGTCTTACAGTGGTTTGGCGGATGCTGGAATGAAGAAGCTGCAATTCAATATACGCAAGAATACAAAGAAAAAACAACGCACCTAGTTGGAAAAAAATGGGCTATGTTATCTATTTTTGAAGATTGGCAATTAGGTGTTCCTGAAATAGAGCCCCATATTGTTAAGCATTGTCAACGTTTCAAAGACATTGGCTGCATAAAAGATTGCCACATATACAGCCCTAATGCCGCTAAAGAAATGCAACTTGAACAGCTAGTTCCGCAAACTGAAGGAAGCTATGAAAGGCGTGTATTCACTAATATTGATGATGCATTAGCTTGGTTAAGAAGCTGTGATTTTAATATTGAAATTGACAACTTTTTACAACGAATTAAAGCTATTGGCTTTGCTAATGATTAATTTTCAGGTAATCAATTCAACTTTTAGCCATGTCATATAAGCCACATCCTTGTAGCCATATTATTTACCATCAAATAAAACCGTAAGAATCGTTAGTTTACACTCACACGGGCAAATTTGCGTTTACCCACTTGGTAAACGGCTTTACTACCACTTGTAATCACTAAATTACGATCGGTAATTTTTTCACCTTCAATTTTAGCGGCGCCTTGCTTAATCATACGATACGCATCTGACGTGCTGCCCACTAAACCTGCCTCTTTTAATAAATTAGCAATGGCTATTTCACCACCTTCTGGGGTTAATGCTATTTCAGGCATTTCATCCGGCATAGCACCTTTTTGAAAGCGGTTTATAAACTCATAATGGGCAGCTTGTGCCGCGGCTTCATCATGAAAACGAGCAATCAATTCTTTGGCTAAATCAATTTTAACGTCGCGCGGGTTTTTACCATTTTCAATCTCTACTTTATAAGCTTCAATGGCCTCAATTGGCTTAAAGCTCAATAACTCATAGTAACGCCACATTAATACATCAGAAATTGACATGATTTTGCCAAACATATCAGACGGGCTATCAGTAATACCTATGTAGTTACCTAATGATTTAGACATTTTTTGCACGCCATCCAAACCTTCCAATAAAGGCATCATTAAAACGGTTTGTGGGCGTTGGCCTTCACTTTTTTGCAGCTCACGACCCATCAGTAAATTGAATTTTTGATCGGTACCACCTAGCTCAACATCAGACTCAAGGGCCACAGAGTCCCATCCTTGCACGAGTGGATACATAAATTCATGGATAGCAATCGCTTGGCCATTAGCATAACGCTTTTTAAAATCATCGCGCTCCATCATACGAGCAACAGTTTGGCGAGAAGCCAATTTCAACATGCCTGCTGCGCCAAGTTTTTCCATCCAAGTAGAGTTAAAAGCAACCGTGGTTTTTGCCGGGTCAAGAATTTTAAACACTTGCTCTTTATAAGTTTCGGCATTCGCTAACACATCTTCTTTGCTTAACGGTTTACGTGTAACATTTTTACCTGTTGGATCACCAATCAAGCCAGTGAAGTCACCGATTAAAAAAATAACTTCATGCCCTTGTAACTGAAACTGGCGTAACTTGTTAATTAAAACAGTATGACCTAAATGTAGATCGGGAGCCGTTGGATCAAAACCTGCTTTAATTTTTAATGGTTTACCTGTTTTTAATTTTTCTAAAAGTTCATCTTCTACTAAGATTTCTTCCGCACCGCGTTTAAGTTCGGCAAACGCTTGGCTGACATCGGTCATTACTTGACTCCGAGGTTAATAAAAATACTACGATAGCCGAATTCTACTGCACTTTGCTGCTTGGATAAAACCTTAATAGCAAATCTTGGCGTATTTTTATCAAAGTTTCGCTATAGTTTTGTTATAGTGAGATTTCAGTTAACGATAAATGTCGTATTTTATACCCATTGTACTAATTTAGTTATTAAAAAGCCCCTGTGAATAAACAACAAATCATCCAACGTCAGTTAAAACACCTGCATAATATTTTTCAGCGCCTGCAAGAAGTTTTTTTGCAATTGCCTAAACAACATCGCGTTATTATCATCTCCGTCTGCGCCTTATTACTGCTACTTTTATTACTACCCACTAAGCAAACTGAACCTAATGAGCAAAGCTTAGAAATAGGTAAACGATATCAAGTAGCATTACCTCCTCACGAAAGTGACGCAAAAGCTATCAAGCCTATAGAGATCCCCTCACTGGCCACCAAACAGCTCCCTAGTACAGACGATGTGTCAAATACTGTCAATTCACAGCAACAAAGTAATATTTCATGGCAAACGGTCAAGGTTCGCAGTGGCGATTCTTTAGCACGAATTTTTAAACGCCTAGGATTTACCGCCCAAGACACCTATGCAGTCAGTACAGCAAAAGGAAAAGACAGTCAGTTATTAAGAAAAATCAACGTCGGTGACACCTTGCGTATTGCCAATAATGATGAAAAACAGATAACGGCATTAGAATACCCGCTATCAAAAACCGATACCCTTTATATCAACCTTGTTGGCGATAGCTATCAATCTCATAAAGAAAGCAAAACAGTTGAAATACGTGAAGCTTTTGCTTATGGCACCATTAGCACAAACTTTTGGAACGCAGGAACAACTGCCGGTTTAACAGACGGACAAATTATTAATCTCGCTAATATTTTTGGTTGGGATATCGACTTTGCCTTAGACATTCGTGAAGACGATACCTTTCAAGTAATTTTTGAAAAAAAATATGTTGAAGGCGAATATATAGGTACAGGGAATATACTGGCGGCTGAATTTGTCAACCAAGGAGATTTATTCCAAGCAGTACGTTTTAGCGACGATGAATATTACACCCCAGATGGCAAAAGTATGCGTAAGGCCTTTTTACGCGCACCCGTTAACTTTAAATATATCAGCTCTAATTTTAAACCTAAGCGTTTTCATCCGATACAAAAACGTTGGAAAGCGCACAGAGGCACAGATTATAGAGCAAACACTGGCACCCCCGTCGTTGCTGCTGGTAATGGTAAAGTTACCCACGCAACCTATAATAAATACAATGGTAACTATGTTTTTATTCAACATGGTAATGGCATAGTCACCAAGTATCTGCATTTTTCCAAACGCGCAGTGAAAAAAGGTCAGCGAGTAAAACAAGGGCAAATCATTGGCTACGTTGGCTCAACAGGTATGTCGCAAGCCCCTCATTTACATTATGAGTTTTTACTTAATGGCGTGCACCGTAATCCCAGAACGGTAAAATTACCAGATGCCAAACCGATTGCCAAAAAATATAAAGCCGCCTTTAATACGCTGGCGAATAAACGTTTGAAAGAGCTGGCTGGCGCTAAAAGTGCCCTATTTTCTATAAAGACTAATGATAAAAAGCATAGTACTGTGGATGAAGATTCAAAAACGAATAAACCCGCAAATCAAATAGGTAATTAGTACAATGGGCACAACGGCTAAACCGCATTATTATATCGGCTTGATGTCAGGCACCAGCGCCGACGGCATCGACCTAGCCTTAGTTACTTTCAATACTGAAAACCAACCCAAGTTACACGCCAGCTATTACCAAGCGTATAGTGGCGACATGTCAGCGAAAATCACTGCACTTTATAACCCTCAAGATAATGAAATTGATCGTGCTTTTGAATTAGATGTCGAGCTGGCACACCAATTTGCCAAAGGCGTGAATTCGTTATTACAACAAGCCCAATTGCATGCAGAAGATATTATCGCCATAGGGAGTCATGGCCAAACTATTCGGCACAGACCAAGAGCAAAGCATGCTTTTACCTTGCAAATTGGCTGCTGCCAAACATTAGCCACCTTGACAAATATTCGAGTAATAGGACAATTTAGGCGTAAAGATATGGCATTAGGTGGCCAAGGAGCGCCACTCGTACCCGCTTTTCATCAGCAAATATTTAGTGAACGCCACATTGACAAAGGTCATGATGTTTTTGTTGTCAATATTGGCGGCATATCTAATCTTACTTACCTCCCTGCACAAACAGCTAAAACCGTTATTGGTTATGATATTGGTACTGGCAATGCGCTGATGGATGATTGGTTTCAATTGCATCATGCCAATGATAAAAACAATTATGACAAAAACGGTGATTGGGCTGCCAGTGGTAAAATTCATCAAAACTTACTAACACAGTTATTAATGGATGAATATTTTCAGCTCAAACCTCCTAAAAGCACTGGCCGTGAATATTTCAACTTATCATGGTTAGAAAAACAGTTAAGTCACTTCGACACAATAACACCGCAAGATATACAAGCAACGCTTACGGCTTTTACTGCAAAAGCCATCGTTGATGCCATTAAACAGCATAGCTTAGAGAGTGAAAGGCCTGCTAAAATTTACCTTTGTGGCGGTGGCGCTCATAATTTAGTATTAAAAAACCATATAAATCATCAACTAAAATTACAACTCTCAAACTACGAACTTCTTCTTACTAATCAAAAAGATATTGATGGCGACCAACTCGAAGCAATTGCCTTTGCTTGGCTCGCATTCGCTTATGACAAAAAGTTCTTAAGCAGCATGCCAGCGGTCACGGGGGCTAGCAAAAGTTGTACCCTTGGCGTGGCCTTTTTTCCTTAAAAGTCACTAGCAAAGATTATTTTTGCTTCTATAATGATTCACTCAAAGAATAAAAAAACAGCAATTCTTGATGGTTTTTCCCACAATCAATCTGTTCATTTTGTTTGCTTGAAAAACAAACAAAATGAACTAATAGTTGATTATTCCGTCTAAGTCTTTGCATCTTAATAATTGAACGTTAGGAGGGGCTATGGAGTTTAATGATATACATATTGGTATGAAGTGTGGCAGTAAAAAAGGTAGCGGAACAGTAACTTGGATAGACGGTTCAACCCGTAAAATTTATATGGCAGACACCTGCAATAATAATAATTTTGAAGTAGAATTTGAAGAGATCATCGAAGATCCACAGGCTCACAATAAGAAAGATACTTTTTATTAACATCGCCTTGTATGCTAATAACGACATAGAAAAACAGAAAAGCCCGATAATGTTATCGGGCTTTTTCTTTATCGATTTACACCATGCTACATTAACATGCCTAGCTATGATCTCTACACCATTAATAAAACACTTTTAACCAGTTTATTAATGCCGCTGGCTGCCTCAGTCATTGTTGTTGCTAACATATAAGCAGGTGTTGAAACGAGTTTATGTGCGGTATCAATAACCACATCTTCAACATTACAATCATTATGCACTAATCCTCTGGCACCAATTAACTGTGCAGTACCGGCATCAGTACCAATAGTTCCCTGTACGCCTTTAGGATAAATTAACGGTAACATCGCTGGGGCTATACACATGTAACCTGCAGGTTTATCCGCTTTAGCAAATGCTTGGCAAGCAATTAACACTTGCTCATTGACTTGATAGTTTTCACCATCAAGGGCAAAGCTACATAAATTTTTTGCGGCGCCAAAGCCACCCGGTACAATCAAGGCATCAAAATCTTGCTCACGCAATTCAGATAAATCTTCAACATCACCACGGGCAATGCGCGCAGACTCAACAAGCGCATTACGGCTTTCATCTTCACTGACCTCACCTGTTAAGTGGTTTATCACATGATGTTGGCTAATGTTCGGAGCAAAACAACGATAACTTGCACCATTTTGCTCAATGGCTAATAGGGTTAGTACGGCTTCATGAATTTCACTACCATCATAAACACCACAACCGCTTAAAATTACCGCCACTTTTTTCATGATTATTTCCTTTCTTGAACTAGATTATTTTTATCGAGAAGATAAATAGTTATTTGACATAATAGCACTACCAACACAGAAGAAAATATCAAGCCAGCAAAAGGTAGTGCGCTACCATCATAAAAATAGGCCAGTATAGGTCCTGCTAAAGCACCAACACCAAAACGTAACGTACCGATAACGGCAGTAGCTGTCCCTGATTGCTCTGGGAACTTAGTTAGCACTAGCGCATCTGAATTTACCGAAACCATAGACATGCTCCCCATTAATGGCAAGATAGCAAGCACAGTAAAAACAAGCGGCAATGATAATAAGCTAGCCAAAAGCAATGCTGTCGAAGCGATTACCGCTAAGATCAAGCCATACCAGAGCATCTTTCTTGAGCCTTTGCGAACCACTAAGCGGGTATTAATAAAGTGTGCACTCATCAACGCCACAACCGTGATCCCAAAAAGGATACTAAAATTAAATTCTGACACTTTAAATACTGTCATATAGATAAAAGAAATCGCCGTGATATAAGCAAAAAAAGCTAGAGAAATCATCATGGAGCTGACAATATCTAACCGTGCTTCAGAATTAGAAAAGACAATTTTATAACGGGTTAAAAAGCTAATTTGTTCCTCTTGTGCTGTAGCGCTTCTCACAATTTCAGGTAAGTATTTCGCAACAAGCAATAGCACAACCACACTATAAGCAGCCAGTACATAAAAAATTAGTTGCCAACTATGAGCCACTAATAAAATACTACCTATGCTAGGAGCAATCATGGGCGCTACCATCATGATCATTGACACATAAGAGAGGCCTTTAGCAGTATCTTTTTGATAAAATTCGCGAATAGTTCCCGGAACAACAACAGTCGCCGCACTACTAATAAATGCCTGTATAAACCGTAGCGATAAAAATTGTTCGATATTACTAACAAAAGGTAACAGTAAACTCGCTACTAAAAAGCCACCGATACCAAACAATACCATTTTTCGACGTGAATATTTATCAGCCATGGGGCCAAATAGCACTAACCCTAGTGCATAACCAAATAGGTAAATACTCAGGGTATTTTGAACCATAGGCATTTGGGTACCTAGATCCTCAGCTAATATTGGCATTGCTGGCAAATACATATCAATCGCTAACGGTGACAGCGCTATTATTGAGGCGAGCAAAGGCAATAATAATTTAAGTGATACTTGAGTAGAATTTTCTCTATTCATCATTGCTGATCACTCTTTTTATCAAGCGATTTCAGCACCGCTTGTTGCTGGTCTAATTGTTTAAAGGAATAATCAAACACTAGTTCACCCAAGGTTTTCACTGCATCTTCAACTTGTTCATTCCACTGCACACCATAACTGATACGCATGTAATTGGCGTATTTTCCTGACGGAGAAAAAATAACACCAGGCGCAAAGCTGACGCCTTTTTCTAATGCCGCTTGAAAAAAGGCTCCAGTATTGACATGCGACTGACACCTGACCCACAGCACACTGCCTCCTTGAGGTTTTGAAATGCAGACTTCACTCGGGAAATGCTCAGCTATTAATGCCCGCATACGTTCACAGTTGTAAATCAATTTTTTACGTAAAACACACAAATGACGATCATAATCACCACTTTGAATGTATTCATTTAGAGTCCATTGCTGCAACATAGCCGTTGAGCATGACTGTGCTCGCTTGATGCGTTTCGCTTGCTCTTCATATTTACCCGGTAATAGCCAGCCCGTTCGATAACCTGGCGCAGCCGTTTTAGAAAAAGACGAGCAAGTCATCACCAAACCTTTTTCAGAATAAAGCTGTGCAGGCTTTGGTTTTTGCTCACTAAAATACAACTCGCTATAAACATCATCTTCAATTAAAGGAATATTATTATGCTCAAGTAAACTGACAATCGCTTGGCGTTGCTCATCGGTTTTCATTGAGCCCAAGGGGTTATTTATCGCAGTAGAAAACAGGCAGGCTTTAATAGGGTGTTGCTTAATAGCACTTGCTAATTCATCTAAACAAACACCATCTTCTGTACAGGTGTATACTTCTAACGCCTTCATGCCTAAGGTTTCAATTAATTCAATCATGCCAAAAAAGCACGGTGATTCAATCGCGATAATATCGCCTTGTTTGGCTACACATTGTAGCGCAATTGACAAAGCCTCTTGGGCGCCATTGGTAATTAAAATATCATTAGGATTAATTGCTACGCCTTGATCTTGATAACGAAAAGCCAGCTGCATACGTAATTTTGCATCCCCTATTGGCGGACCATAGCTCACTGCTTTTTCTGCAACCCTTGATAAGACAGAGCGCATTAATCTGGCTAAAGTTTTATCTGGTGGATTGACTTGTATGGGGTTTGAAATACCCAAGGCAACTGTATCAGGCAAATGCACCGCTTCATGCACTTGCTCAATCATACTGCGACACTGCACTGTAGTTGGCGCACAATGCGACCATTTTGCGGGTCTGGGTTTTAATGTTCGCGCTTGTAAAGCCGTGAGGTAGTAGCCTGATTGTGGCCTTGCACAAACACGCCCTTGACGCTCTAATTCGATATAAGCCTGTTTTACTGTCGGCACACTTATTTCGAACTGACGACTTAACTTTCTCAAGCTCGGTAATTTATCGCCGGGAGATAAAGCACCTATTTTCTGTTGATGTTCAACAAAATCAATTACTTGTTGATATAAAAAAGCCGGCGATGTTTTATCGAGTAAGCGCATTGGGTAAATTTTACTTTATTAAGATTATTAAGTGGTATGTCAACAACTCAAACTGTATAGGTTGCATTTTCATTATTTTGTATATGTTATTAAAACAAATTAACTCTACACTGTCACTAGCTATCATCAATTAAGCATTAAACGGAGTAAAAAATGAGCAATAGTTTTCTATACCTCGTCACTGTGGTTATCTGGGGCTCAACTTGGATTGCAATTAATTATCAACTCGGTGATGTTGCTCCTGAGGCTTCTGTATCATACCGCTTTGCGCTTGCAGCATTTATTTTGTTTCTTTTTGCGAAAGTAAAGCAATTGCCGTTAGCTTTTTCTTTAAAGCAACATGGTTTATTCGCTGCCTTCGGAATTTGTCTATTTGCATAAACTATTTGCTGCTTTATACCGCTCAACAGCACATCAACTCGGCGCTGACTTGCATTGCCTTTTCTACTTTAATGTTAATGAATATTGTGAACGGCAAAATATTTTACAACACCAAAATTACTAAGCAGGTTTATCTGGGTGGTGCTTTTGGGCTATTTGGCATTGTCACGCTTTTTTGGCCGCAATTAACAGACATAGCACTAGGCGCAGCAACGTTCTTAGGGTTAGGGCTTTGCTTATTAGGTACTTTTTCGGCGTCTATCGGCAATATGTTATCGATTAAAAATCAAAAGAATAATGTCCCTATAGTGCAAGCGAATGCTTGGGGTATGTTATACGGTGCAATGTTTACTGGCTTAGCTGTTATATTACAAGGCAAGCAATTTAGCTTTTCGTTTGAAGTCGCTTATTTAAGTTCATTGCTGTATTTATCACTTTTTGGCTCAGTGATCGCTTTTGGTTGCTATTTAAGTTTAATGACACGCATCGGCGCACATAAAACCTCTTACGCGAACATTATTTTTCCAGCCGTTGCCGTACTGATCTCCACCGTAGTAGAGGGATTTATTTGGAGTGAATACACAGTCATCGGTCTTAGTTTTGTTTTGCTTGGCAACCTAGTGGTGTTGACTAGAACAGCAACACTACGACGCTGGTTTACACCTAAGTTACGATCAGAAAAAGTTTAATGCTACAGGTATTTACCCATAGCATGCGACATAGCAGCTCCTTCCTGCTATGTCATTTTTAATACTTACTACTAATCGATTATTCACCTAACTCCCAATAGGAGAGCCTGGTGGCATATCAACCTTTTTAGGTGTCATCACTTGCTTTCCTTGCTCTAAGCTAAATTCAATTTGCTGTTCTAGTAGCTTAAAATGAGCTGATAACAACTGATAGTGACGGCTATCATTATTATCATCTAACCATTTGGCTATTTTCTCTAGGTTAGAGTAAACAGCACTTCGCACTTCCGGTACTACTTTTTTTGAATGCCATAGTTTGAGAAGTTGCTCTATAACTTCTTGATTCACACGTTGCTGCACCAATAATTTCAAGCCTCTTTCTGGGCGTTGCTTTATTGTTTTATCCACTAACTGAGAAATTAAATCATTAGCAGAGAAGAGACTACTTTTATCACGCCTCTTATTATCAGTAGTAAACAAATGGTTCGCTTGCTGATGCAGTCGCGCTAAACGTTCGCCATTTAATAATAAAGTTAGCGTATGATTTGCACTTGCTTGCGCTACCGTTGCAGGATCAAAGGTAAGCCCTGTTTGTGAGCTAAAGCTCTCTCGGGTGCGATAGTAACCGTAAGCCTTTGGCGGTATTAGGCTAATGATATCTTTTGAAAGAGTTAGAAAACTAGCATCAAGTGTTGCTAGCAATGAAGATAAGGCTTGTTGCTGAACTTTTACAGGTACAGCATGTACTGCTGCCTTCTCTGAGCTTTCAGCATTATCGCTTTTTACTTCATAGGCATAGTCCACACCCGCTATTAATTTAACAGCAGCTTCAACTTGATAACGGTGAAAATTATAAATTGGCACCAGCGCTTGCTCTAACTCTGACAATGGCGTGCCCTCTGAAATAGAATTCATGCCGAAGTTAGACAAAGCTTTGTCACGAACCTGCATCACTCTAATTAATTCATCTGCGGCATTTTTACCATTGTCCCAAAGGTGACCAGTATTATGCGCACTCGCAGCTGAGCGTGCATCGGGATCTGAGACATACAATAAACCTTTTGATTTAGCCTCAGTTACCAGTTCAGCTAACTGTTTATGTTCACTGTTATTGTCCGAGCCATCATATTCACCATATCCATAGGCAATAACGTACTTATCCCAAACGCCAATATTTTCTTTATAGGCATTTGATAAGTCAATTTCGCCCTCAGAATCTAACGTTATGTATGGATGTGGATAGTCCATCACTGAAGCTCGATCATTAACACTCGCTGCAAAGTTATGCGCAATACCCAAAGTATGACCGACTTCATGAGCTGACAATTGTCTTATACGCGCTAAAGCCATAGCTTTCATTGCACTTGTATCAGCATTTTTCTCAAAGAAAGGCGAAGTTAACCCCAATGCTATCAGATAATCTTGTCGCACTCGCAAAGAGCCTAGGGTTACATGGCCTTTGATAATTTCTCCAGTACGAGGATCAATCACTGAAGAACCATATGACCAGCCCCGTGTAGCCCTATGTACCCACTGAATAACGTTATAACGCACATCCATAGGATCAGCATCTTCAGGCAACATCTTAACTTGAAAAGCATCACTATAGCCTATTTCTGCAAAAGCTTGTTGCCACCACATTGCGCCATCAATTAGTGCACTGCGAATAGGCTCAGGTACTCCCGCATCTAAGTAATAAACAATTGGCTCTACCACCTTATCTTTTTCACCTACATTGCCTTTTTTCTTAGCTAAGCGATGTCGAGGGATTAAACGTTTGATTAATGGTTCATCTATCTTGCTCGCATAATCTGCATACTCTATTGACCAATAACCACTGAATGGGTGGAACTCTCTTACTTGATAATTATCATCAGGAAGTTTAATTAGAGAGTGATGTAAGTGAACTGTGACCGCACTAGGATCCGGTGTAACTGATTTTAAATAACTGCCAGCACCCGAGCCTTTAAAAGTCACCATGGCTTCAAGTTCGGTATTTTCAGGAAAGGCTTTTGTACGCTTTGTATATAGCGCACTCCGACTAGCATCAACTTTGAAGTTACCCTGCTTTTTCGATTTTAACTTTTGACCTACATTATGGATATCTGACAACAAGAAGGGAGTATAATCTATCAATACTTTTGGGCTGTTATTTTTTGATGCTCCTGTTTCACTAGCAACACGAAACCCCCAAATAATTGAGCTAGCAAAAGCTTCATCTACCGCTTGCTTCTCTAGTGGATTATCAGAGTCTGCACGATAATAAGTATTGAATTGTTTTAGAAAAACTTTATTCCCCACTCGTTCAAACTTGACTAAACGGGTATCACCCAGCTGGCCTCGATCTAAGCCTATATCATTTGATCCTACACCGTGAGGCAAACTAGATTGAAACAAAAACTCTTGCCCAAATTTATCTATTTGCAGATAAACTTTGCCTTGGCTTTCATCATGATAAAAAGAAAAATACCCCTGCTGTAAGGTTTTGTCTTTGGTAAACTCACTAAAACTTACCGGTGCTTTTTCAGCAAATGCCATTGCTGAATTAAAGCAAAGCAAAACAAACAGCAAACGATTGACAAAATTCATTATTATTCCTTGTGGGTTAGACTTATATTTATGCAAATTTAAATGATTAATAAATAAACGCTAATAAATTTGAGTTTAGGCTTTAGAAAGCAAAGTTAAACTTGTTATAATTAAACTGAAAGTAAAAATAAATAGTTACAGAAAAACTTTCATAGTTTATAAATTTACATTTATTATCAACGTATATTATAAAGTATACAATCTTAACGTTATTAGGTAACACAATGCAACGACTCGCACCTGCTCTACGCCAAGACAATGTCCCTTTAGATCTTATTGCTCTGATCAAAACTATTTTAGCGGCAACCAAAGAAATTTCATTCCGTGTCAGCCAAGCGCACTTAAGCGGCCTTATGGGCTCAACCTTAGATGAAAACATCCAAGGTGAAGTACAAAAAAAATTAGATGTCGTTGCCAATGAATTATTCAAAGATATTCTGCTTGAGTCTGGTTTTGTTAAAGCGATTTCATCAGAAGAAGAGGACTCCTCTGTTGCAGGTGAGCACACAGGTAAATATATCGTCTCTTTTGATCCACTAGACGGTAGTTCAAATATCGACATTAACTCGCTAATTGGTACTATTTTTTCTATCCATGAAGCGCCTGAGCACATGGATGCTAGCAATCCAGATATGTTCAAGCAATCGGGTAATAGACAAGTTTGTGCCGGTTATGTGTTATACGGGCCATCAACCATGTTGGTAATGACTACAGGCAGCGGTACGCACTTTTATGTACTAGATAGAACACATGGTGGTTATCTTTTAGTGAAGCGTAATGTACAAGTACCTGCCGACACGCAAGAGTTTGCCATTAATATGTCCAATCAACGTTTTTGGCAAGAGCCGATGCAAAACTATATTAATGATTTACTTGCTGGTGATACTGGCCCTCGCGATAAAAATTTCAACATGCGTTGGATTGCCGCTATGGTAGGTGATATCCACCGTGTTTTATGTCGCGGCGGTATTTTTACTTACCCAGCAGATAGCAAAAAAGCCGAACAGCCGTATAAACTGCGCTTAATGTACGAAGCTAACCCAATGTCATTCTTAATTGAGCAAGCTGGTGGTTTAGCCATGACAAGCCAAGGACGTATAATGGATATTGAACCAACCAGTATTCATCAACGTGTTGAAGTGATCATGGGCTCGAAAAACGAAGTTGAAAAGTGTTTAAGTTATTATAAATAAACGCCGCCTTCCTATCGCTAGTCTTGCGCTTTGCAAGACTAGCTAAACATTCATTATCATACTCGGTTATAAGTCACTAGGTCGTCCTTGATCTCCTTGGCTGTAATCACACACCCCGTCAGGAAAAATATTTTCCAATTGTCTTTGATAAGGACTCATATCCACGGGTTTATATAGACCTTGCGCTATCGCTTGTTTCACCGTCATTAACTGACATTTAAACATATCACCAGACCAAGTGTCGCCGGCCTGAATACGGCTAGTACTGTACATGGGATATATTTTTTGACACTCTCCTTCATGTTTATTATTCCACTTGCCATCCCAGATATCTTCCCCTTTAAAAATCACTTCGCCATTAGCAGCAAAGCATTGATCGAACAAGCCTTGTGGTTTAGCTTGAGCAACAGAAATGCTAGGGTCTTTTCGTAATGCTAACAACCATTCATCCATACGTTTAAACGCTAAAGTAGTAGGATTATAGTTTTTATCTGCTATCCAAATAACATGATTATCGCTTTGGCCATTTTGCTCAGTAATTCTTAATCGCGAATAAAAGGACGCTGATACATGGTGCATATCTAAATCATCTTCTAGGTAATGACGGACATCAATAATGGGCAAAGTAACTTTTCCAATAAATACCTGCCCTGCTCGATAAGCTGCCTGCATCGCTTTTATCGAGCCTTTATGTCTGCTCGCTATACCTTGGGTTACAGGGGTAATATTTTGATTACCCCATAATGATAACCATAAGGGTATTTTTCGGCCAAAAGGCATAATTATATGTTCGGCTGTCATATCAGCTTGTGGTTTCCAGCTACCAATTTTGCTATTAAGATCGACAAATTCATCAATTGAGATGGTTTGTTGTTGTAGCGCTAGTAGACCATACTGAACACCAATATTATCCCACGTTGACAAACCGTAACCAGCGGCGTCTTCCCCTAAAACGCTGACTAAATCTTGCCAAAAACTCCACTTAACTTCTTTCACAACATCCTGATGAAAGAAATCACGTAAAAAGCCTTGCCTTGGATTATTGATAAAGCTTGATAAGCCAAAATAGCCATTGATACATTCGCTGTTACCACTGGGCAATGAAGGCACAAAACCGGCCATAATTTGATTTACTGGTTGTAAATAACCTGCTCGTTGCGGGAAATCATTAAGGGCATTCATGCCCTCTACGGCTTGGCGTTTATGCCAATCAAGCCAGTGAGATTTTTTCTTCGCTCGAAAGGTAAAATAATTATTGAGCAGATCACAATCTAATGCATACGTGGTTTGGCTGATCATATCAGGGTAAGAATAAAGAGGGATCAAACCATCTAAGATGCCAGTGCTATTTTGAGCAATTAAATATTGTGCTAAGCCACCTCCTGAGCCGCCAATGCCAACGGTATATAAAGGCTCTCCGTACAAACTGACAAAGTGTTTTTTTACCCGCCTTGCTGTGTCTTCTGCTAATAACATATTGTAGGTATAACTGGTTTTATTACCGCTAGAGCTAATAACGGCATAACCATCGAGTAATTGCTGTTTCTGTCTGGCAATCACTCGGGCTGCTTTTTGTTTTCCTTGACGATAACCAATACCAGAGCCACCATTAAATTGAAAAATTAGCCGTTTATTCCATTGTGACTTTGACAAGCGAGCGCCAATTTCTTTAACGTTAATTGGCATGACAATGGTGTAAATAAATCGATTTATTGTGCCTTGCTCAACTCTTAACAACTCTCTATCTGAAGTTTCTGCGGCAAAATTCTTTAACTCAAACGAGGTTAACTTATTAACGTCGCCATGCTTATTTAAAGCAAAGTACTGCATCTTTGTCGCGATATTACAGTCTTTAGAATAACCAATAATTTTCGTTGGTTGGGCAAGATTTTCATAAACAGGAACACCATAACCCGCTTGATTATCCACCAAAGGCTGCCCTAACCCTGAGTCAACTGTCATGCAATAAAAAGGGTATTGAATATTACCAGCATATAAGCTGTTTATTGGTCCGTGTTGGCCAAGCTTAACGGGAAAGTCGAAGGGGTCTTCTGGTCTACTACTGTCTTTGATATGTTGATGAATTGGCAGTAATTGATTATTCACTACTGGCGCAATTTTTTTTACTTGCCGATAAGCATATGACTCCACTGGTAAGAAAATACTTAAACTAAATTTTACAACAATGGCAGTGAAAACAGCCAACAATAAATAAAAAACAAGTTTCTTAAACATCATTTACTCCTATTTATTCATTTATAGTTAAATGAGAAACGATATCCCCTCTATTAAGACTAGTGTAAAAAAATATATTCTCTGGAAATTGATTATTTAAAAGGTAAACATTTAAACTGATTTTTTCTTTTTTCTCTCTAAATTTCATAAAGTTATTTTTTTATAAAATCATTACTCATAAATAATAGTATTAACTAGACTTTTGGCTATATACCCAATCAATAAAGAGTTTGGTAGAATATGCCGCAAATTAATGGAGAGCCCTTTTTATGCCGAATTATGTTGTTGGTCACAAGATCCCAGACTCAGATTCAATCTGTTCAGCGATAGCGTTATCGTATTTAAAAACTACCTTAGGTGAGGAAACCGTTCCTGCTCGTTTAGGTGAACTTAGCCCAGAGACTTTATTTATTTTAGACAAATTTGGCTTTGAGCAACCTGAGCTAAAAACTAGCTATGCAGGTGAAAACCTTTACATTGTTGATCACTCTGAGCGTACTCAAGGCCCTGATGATATTGATGATGCAACCATACTGGGTATTATTGATCATCATAAATTAGGCGATATCACAACCTCAACGCCCTTAGAAATTTGGGTACGTCCTGTAGGGTGTACCAATACCATCATTAAAATGATGTATGACTTTCACAATGTTGAAATCCCTAAAAATATTGCTGGTGCCATGATGTGCGCCATTTTAAGCGACACGGTTATTTTTAAATCTCCCACTTGTACAACTGCTGATATAAAGTGTGTTGAAGCCTTAGCCGAGATTGCTGGTATTGAAAATCCAACCGAGCTAGGTATGGATATGTTTAAAGTAAAATCTGCCGTTGAAGGCACACCAGTACGTGATTTAGTGTTACGTGACTTTAAAGACTTTGATATGAACGGCAATCTTGTTGGCATCGGTCAATTAGAAGTTATTGATTTAGCCATTTTCGATGACATGAAAGCGGACTTAGAAGCTGATATCGCGAAACTTAAAGCCGAAGGTAATCGCCATAGTGTTTTATTATTATTAACCGACATTATGAAAGAAGGCTCTGAGTTACTAGTAGTAAGTGATAATGATAACTTATCACAAGCGGCATTTGGTAAAGCCACTACCGATGGCAAAGTATGGCTTGATGGCGTACTTAGCCGTAAGAAACAAGTAGTACCACCACTACAAGAATCTTTTGCTTAATCAACACAGATTATCCTAAATAAAAAACCAGCAATTGCTGGTTTTTTATTACTCGAAACTTAGTAAGTGTTAATTACTTTTCTCGAAGATAATTAAAGAGCTCTAATATTGAAGCTGAAAACTTTAGTAGCAAGGCAAAAGTACGGAATTGACGTTACTCCCCCTAAAGCTCTACATTAAAATTCTCACAAAATAATTATGAGCATTAACCTATGTTATCGAGGGTAGTAGCTATTTAGGCAAGGCGAAAGCACGGAGTTGACGCTAGTCATTACTCCGTACATCCTGTACTTCGCCTTTCAGGCCATCCTTCGGATGTTCAAATTATTTCCCGAATAATTTGTGAGTACTTTCAACGCAGCATAAATAACTACTAGCAATGATAACTTGGATTAATTAAACTCGTTCGAAGACCGTTGCGATACCCTGACCTAAACCAATACACATAGTGGCCAAACCAAGATTAACATCTTGACCTTCCATTAAGTTAATAAGCGTGCCTGAAATACGAGATCCTGAACAACCTAGTGGATGACCTAATGCTATTGCACCGCCATTTAAGTTAATTTTATCATCTAACTTATCTTCAACTTTTAATGCTCTTACACAAGAAAGTGCTTGAGCAGCAAAGGCTTCGTTAAATTCAAATAGCTCAATGTCTTCAATTGACAAACCAGCACGTTTTAAGGCTTTTTTCGTCGCTGGCACAGGGCCATAACCCATAGTTGATGGATCGCAACCAGCAACCCCCATACCACGAATTTTCACGCGTGGTGTTAAGCCAAGCTCTTTGGCTTTATCAGCTGACATCACTAACATTGCTGAGGCACCATCAGACAAAGCTGATGAAGTACCTGCGGTTACTGTACCGTTAACAGGGTCAAATACTGGACGTAATGTCGATAAGCTTTCAGCCGTTGTATCAGGGCGAATAACTTCATCATGTTCAACTAAGGTGAGCGCACCTGAGGCATCATGGCCTTGGGTGGCAACAATTTCATTGTCCCAACGGCCTGCTAAGGTTGCTTCATGCGCTTTTTGATGTGAACGTGCACCAAAAGCATCTTGCATTTCACGGGTAATACCGTGTTGCTTACCCAATAATTCCGCTGTTAACCCCATATTACCCGAGGCTAAAGCAATGGTTTTATTCAAGGCAGGATCAAAATCTACATCGTACATCATAGGCACATGACCCATATGCTCAACACCGCCAATAAGGAAGGTATCACCCTGTCCAGACATAATACTGGTACTTGCTTGATGTAACGCTTCCATTGAAGAGCCACATAAACGGTTAACTGTTACGCCACCAATAGATTTTGGTAAACCAGCCAGTAATGAGGCATTACGTGCAATGTTAAACCCCTGCTCTTTAGTTTGCTTAACACAGCCCCAAATAACATCTTCAATGTCATTTGGATCGAGTGCAGGGTTACGTACTAAAATTTGTTTCATTAAGTGTGCTGATAATGCTTCAGCGCGAACATTACGAAAAACACCGGCCTTAGAGCGACCCATTGGAGTTCGTATGCAATCTACAATTACAACTTCATTCATTTTAATTCTCCTCGGCTTAAGCTGATTTAACATCAGTAGTGAAATAAGACTTACCTGCTTTAGCCATTTCGCGTAGGCCATCAGTTACTTGATAAATCTCGCCTAAATGTGCGTATTGATCGGCCATGGCGATAAAGTTATCTAAACCAAGTGTTTCTAAATAACGAATTGCACCCCCTCTAAATGGAGGGAAACCAATACCATAGATTAAGCCCATATCTGCTTCAGCGGCGGTATCTACTACGCCTTCTTCTAGACAACGAACCACTTCATTGACCATAGGGATCATCATGCGAGCAATAATTTCTTCACTGCTAAAGTCTTTTTGATCAGCACAGTTTTGTGCAAATAACTCATAGGCAACAGGTGCTGGCACTTTTGCTGGGCGACCACGTTTATCTTTAATATGATCGTAGAAGCCTTTACCATTTTTCTGACCTAGACGTTCATTGCCATATAAGGTGCTTACTGGGTCGTTATCAATTTTTTGCATACGCGTTGGGAAGCCAGCAGACATAACACCTGTACAATGGTCGGCAGTATCAACACCAACAACATCAAGCAAGTAGGCAGGTCCCATTGGCCAACCAAATTGTTTCTCCATGACTTTATCAATAGCAACAAAGTCAGCACCTTCAAGTACTAATTGACTAAAACCTGCAAAGTACGGGAATAAAACACGGTTTACATAAAAGCCTGGGCAGTCATTTACCACAATAGGTGATTTACCCATTTTTGCCGCATAAGCCACTACCGCAGCAACCGTTTCATCAGAAGTATCTTTACCGCGAATAACTTCAACTAGCGGCATTTTATTTACCGGATTGAAAAAGTGCATACCACAGAAGTTTGCCGGACGTTTTACGCTTTGTGCTAATAAATCAATTGAGATAGTAGAAGTATTAGAGGTTAAAATTGCGTCTTCAGCAATAACACCTTCAACTTCGGCTAAAACCATGCCTTTAACTTTCGGGTTTTCAACTACCGCTTCAACAACAATATCGACATCTTTAACGCTATCATAGCTTAAGCTTGGCGTTATGTTATTTAATACGCCCGCCATTTTTTTAGCGTTCATGCGACCGCGTTCAACTTGCTTGGTCAATATACCTGCAGCGGTATTTAATCCTAAATCAAGCGCTTGATCATTAATGTCTTTCATTATGATAGGCGTGCCTTTGTATGCTGACTGGTAAGCAATACCGCCGCCCATAATGCCTGCACCTAACACGGCGGCTTTATTAACCGCTTTTTTCGCAAGCTTACTCGCTTTTTTCGCTTTACCTTTGATCACTTGGTCTGCCATAAACAAACCAATTTGCGCTGTTGCCGCATCCGTTTTTGCTAGTTTGGCAAAACCTGCATTTTCCGCAGCCATGGCACCTGTACGATCTAAGTTAGCAGCAGCTATTAAGGTGTTAATCATCACCATTGGCGCTGGATAATGCTTACCGGCTTTAGCGGCAATCATACCTTTACAGGTTGTTGAAGACATGATCATTTCAGTTTCAGATAAGTTTAGTGGCTCTAGCTTAGGTTGTCGTTTTGCTCGCCAATCTAGCTTGCCCTCAATAGCCAACTTAAGCATATTAATCGCTGCAGAGCGTAGGTTTTCTGGTTCAACAACCGCGTCAAGCGCACCTTGCGCCATTGCCGCCGCAGGCTTAAATGTTTTACCCGTTGACATCCAAGTAGCAGCATTATCAAAACCTATGATTCTTGGTAATCTTACCGTACCACCGAAACCTGGCATTAAGCCTAATTTAACTTCTGGTAAACCTATGCTGGCATTAGTATCAGCAACTCGGTAGTCACAGACTAAAGTCATTTCACAACCACCACCTAATGCGATGCCGTTAATAGCGGCGATAGTGGGTAATTGAATATCTTCAAATGAGTCAAATACGTCAGATGCACTTTTTGCCCAAGAAGTTAATGCGTCTTCAGGCTGCGCGAATGAACCTAAAAATTCAGTGATGTCAGCACCAACAATAAATGTTGATTTACCAGACGTCACCATAACGCCTTTCGCTTCACTGCAATGATTAATTGCTGCAACAACAGCTTTGTATTCTACAAAGGTCGCTTGATCAAATTTATTTACTGATCCCTGAGCATCGAATTTTAACTCTACAATGCCGTCTTCTAGTAACTGGGCGCTAAGGCTCTTGCCTTGATATATCATACTTTGTCTCCTTCACCTAAAAAGTGGTGTTGATGTTTTGATGATTTATTTGTGTAAGCCAAACCGATACGGTATCCATCTGACTAATTGAATATTCTTATGCTATTGGGCTGCGCTATTTAGCGGTGCCTTTTAATAATAGACGACTGAGTGTGCCTTGAAAGGAAGTTAATTGCAATATTTTTTAAACACTTGTTTTAATCACTCGTTTAAAAAGATTATATAGGCATGATTAGCAACTATATTCTTTTTAAATATTGATAGTTTATGCTTAACATCACGATAATTAATAAGGATGCGATGGATATAGACAATTGGCAATGATTGCTTGGCTAATGCATCTGATTAGGGCATTAGTGAGCTCTTACTTGAGGTGCTTATTAGTACTGGTAACACTAACATAGAGCACGAGGGCAGCAACCTCATGCTTATAGATTGAATATTTTTCAATCATTACTGTTTTCATTTTGAGCGCTAGCAAGCAATGACTTTCTTCGATTTTCATTTTCAGCTGTCCATGTTTTTTCAAACTCATAGAACTTAGTAAAAATAGCATCATCAGTGGCTAGCTTGACCCAAGGCTGCTTTGATTCTGTGTATATATGAACATCAGGAGGAAACTGATCTGGGTTATCAAGGGTGCCAACACGAATAAAACGTATCATATCTTTGATTCCACCCATGAAATAATTACTCCAGAGCGCAACTTCACATTTAGGACAACGGGCGATTTTTTGTCCTCGACCACTAGGTGAGTCCGTCATTAATTCATCAACAGAGCCAGTGATAATTTCAACATGACTTGCTTCAAAGAGTGCATTTAAGGCAAAAGCTGTGCCTGTTTGACGTTGACAGTAACGACAATGACAGCAATGAGTAATGAGTGGTTTAGCCGTAATGCAATAACGTACATACCCACATGCACAGCCACCTTCGCAGTTATTTTTTTGTATATTCATCCTTACCCCTAATAACGGAATACCGTCTTGTTCTGCATTAGCTGTAATTGAGCGGCGATTTTCTGCCTTTCCTGGGCAGTAATCGCTTTATAGCCTCTTGGATATGGCCAGCCATACCCCCAACGAAATTTAGTAGGAAGATAAGGTGTACCGCCAACCCTAACGCCCGCTAGCATTAGCTCTGCAATGATTGGCTCTCCCACATCACTGACACACTGATGTAATAATTTATCCGCTTTCACGCGCTCTTGATAAGTACCGCCTTGCCAATAAGCAAAGTCATGAGCAGTACAGCAAGCAAGCCATAGCGTTTCTTCTTCAAAAGTACCATCAGGAAATGCGCTGCACCCATCCGTAGTAAAAGGGGCTATTTCATCCGCTGAAAAAGCAGGTAGTGCAGTAAATGCCAAACATAAAAGCAGTAGCCAAAATTTCATAACGCACCTAGTGTTCATTTAATGAGTTGATTATTAACAAGCTTCTAGCCTTAACTAGATATTCAACATAAAAGGGATAAACAAAATTACAGTGACGCAATTTTTATAGTTCATACTCAAAGGTATAAAAATGTTGTCCATCTTCGATAGTAATATCCATTTTTCCAGTCAAGGCTGCTAACTCTCCAACGCCAGAGTCTGGAACAACTTCTAAGAGCAAATTTTGTTCTCCATTCGACATAGTGCCAAAATGCTGTAGAGCAAAACTCCCTTTTTTACCGTTTAATTCACCGGTAACCAACTCAATAGCAACATAGCCAGCAGATCCTGCCTTGGAAGTCAGTGCGCTGAGCATTTCTCCTTTGCTTGTTGCCGATAATTCACCGGAAAAAGTTTTATCAATGGACATACGGCCTAGTTTAATGCCATCTTTCGAAGTCGCATAAGAGTCAATTGGGTTTAGTATTACCTCAAATTTTCCTGATATTTTCATAAGTACCCCATAATCACTGTCAAAATTTAAAATAAATAATCCCTGTTAACCGTAAATAATCGATATACCAAGGAGTAAAGGAGCTGAAATTGCCGCAACTACATTTGCTGCTAAATAAATAGGATATTCACCAATAGCAGATGAATGTTTCATTGCGCCAAAAAGCGAGAACAAAGAAAATAGCATTGAAATAAACACAAGGAGACTCATTTTTGGCAAGTCCCCTCTGATCACTAAAAACAAGATCAATGCATATGCCGATATCATAAAGATAGCATAAACAAGATTACTTTTTTTAAGGCCATATGCAATGGGAAATGTGTTTCGTCCGACACTAGCATCAGCAGTAATATCAGGATATTGATTTAATAACAAAAGATTGTTGATCAAAAAGAAAGGAACAAAAGAGACTAACCATACAATCTGGGCATGCTCACCCGTTAACACTATATAAGTACCGATAACCATCAAGGTACCAAAGCCTAATCCTGGTGCAACTAAACACAGCAAGGGCAAACGGTTAATCCATTGTGTGTAAGTTACGATCAATGCAACACCGGCAATACCAACACTAAGAAGCTGACTGCCAACATTAATAATAAAATAAATGCCAATAGCAATGGTGATCATCAAGGCCACTATGCCTATTATCAAAGTGACACTTGCTAGCTCTGGCTTGTTTGGTAATGCACCGCTACCGCCACTAAAAGGCGTTCTGATCGTTTGTAAATCTAGTCCGCTTTTAAAGTCATGGTATTCATTCAGGGTATTTACGCTTATATGAGCACAAGTCGCGCCAACTAAGACAAGGAAAAACATTAGCAGATTAATTGACGAGTGAGCTGCCAACGAAAGGCTTAAGCTTAAAAAGACACAGGCAGGCGTTAATACCAAAAATGAAGGACGAATAGTGAGTAGCACACTTTTAAGTTGCATAAGCTATATTCCTAAATTTCAGTGGCTAACGCCATAACAAGAAAAGAAGCAGTTAACTTGAATACAAGATTAAAAAATACAGTGTTTGGTAAAGTCTTTAGTCTCGGTTGCTGTCCAATCTCCTTTAGGCTTTTCTTTCATAGCGGCACACCACTCTTCGCTACCAACCTTAGGTGAACAAGCGGTAAGCGCATATATAGCGAGTATTAGACTGATTGTTTTTTTCATGATGTATCCAAGTTACATTAATAATTGATGGCAACATAATGCCTAATAAAGGGTTGATAATAGTGTACTAAAATGTAAATCAAAGTGAAACCGAACAAGCAATAACCTGCACGATATTAACTCCTGATATCATTTCCGAAAGTAACCACACACTTTATTTTGAATAGGAACTTATAAATAAAAATTGCGAAGTACCAACTCAGTACCTCGCAACGATTAACGCTAACCTCAACTTAATTTTATTTAACTCAAGTTAAATTCCTAAGCCTGCAGCAATACCAGCACCATAAGCAGGATCAGCCTTAGAAAAATGAGCAATCTGCCGCTCTTGTATCTCACGTGGCACATTCTGCATGGCGCCCACAATATTGTTGATAAGTCGCTGTTGGGCGGCCGAGTCCATTAAACGAAACAAGTTACCGGCTTGGGTGTAGTTATCACTACCAACACGGTGACTGTATCGATCGGCATCACCACTTAAGCGCAAAGGAGGCTCACGATAACTAGCATCATCTACAGCGCCATCAAAACTATTAGGTTGATATACCGGCGTAGACTCACCATTACCATCAAATCGAGTTTTCCCGTCACGATGATAAGTATGAACAGGACAACGTGGTTTGTTCACCTCTAATGCCGCATGATTGATCCCCACACGATAACGATGTGCATCTGGATAAGCCTGTAAACGCGCCTGCAACATTTTATCTGGCGAAGCTCCAAAACCCGGAGGTAGGTTTCCTGGGCCAAAGGTAGCCTGCTCGACTTCAGCAAAATGATTAACTGGATTACGGTTTAATTCCATGGTGCCCACTTCAATTAATGGGTAATCAGCATGGGGCCAGACCATAGTAATGTCAAAAGGGTTAATACCATAATTCTCAGCATCAGCTTCAGGCATGAGCTGTATATTCACAGACCAGCTTGGATTTTCACCCTCTTCTATCTGTTCAAACAATACTTGGCGATGATAATCAGGGTTTTCAGCGGCGAGTTTAGCGGCCTCTTCAACAGTCATGTTTTTAATGCCCTGCTGTGTTTTAAAGTGCCACTTCACCCAATAACGCTCACCATTGTCATTCCACAGGCTGAAAGTATGACTGCCAAAACCATCCATGTTACTTAGCGTCGCTGGAATACCGCGATCACCAAACAGCCAGGTAACTTGGTGCATAGACTCTGGGCTTAATGACCAAAAATCCCATTGCATAATGCCATCACGCAAACCTGTCACGGGATGACGCTTTTGAGAGTGAATAAAATCAGGAAATTTACTTGGATCTTTAATGAAAAAAACAGGGGTGTTATTGCCGACGAGATCCCAATTGCCTTCTTCAGTGTAAAACTTCACGGCAAACCCACGTGGATCACGCACTGTATCTGCTGAGCCCAATTCTCCTGCAACCGTTGAAAACCGAACAAAAATCTCACATTCATTGCCAACTTTTTCAAATAATTTAGCACGAGTGTATTTCGAAATATCAGCGGTAGCTTTAAAAGTGCCATAGGCGCCAGCCCCTTTAGCATGTACTACACGCTCAGGCACACGCTCACGATTAAAATGGGCAAGTTTTTCAAATAAATGTACGTCCTGCATCAAAATCGGACCTCGGGCTCCAGCCGTGATGGAGTTCTGATTATCAGCGACTGGGCAACCTGCCGCCGTCGTCATAATTTTTTTCTTATTACTCATAGTATGCTCCTAAATTGCCAAATTACATTCGCCACTGCTATGGCTATTAAGCCAGGGCTGCTACCTAGCATGTATAAAATAATAGGGCAAACACACACATTGTTGAAATCGTTAATTTATACTAAACTAATAGACTAAATCTATTAGAAAATATAAATACGGCTATATGAACCTTAGAGATCTCAAATATCTGGTAACCGTCGCGAACACTGGCCACTTCGGTCATGCAGCCGAACGATGTTTCGTGAGTCAACCAACCCTAAGTGGTCAGATAAAAAAGTTAGAAGAGGAGTTGGGCATCACGGTTTTTGAGCGTACCAAACGCTCAGTGGAAATCACGCCTTTAGGTGATGCTATTGTTACGCAGGCAAAACGAGTGTTAGAGCAAGCCGATATATTGCATCAACTAGCTCAGTCAAACCAAGATCCACTCGTGGCGCCTCTTCGCATGGGCGTTATTCCAACATTAAGTCCGTATCTGATGCCACTCATATTAAAGCCACTTAAAAATCAGTACCCACAAACAAAATTGGTGATAACAGAAGAGCTTACAGACACATTACTATTGCGATTAGGCAAGCACGAAATTGATGCCGCTTTAATTGCTACGCCAGTTGAAGAGCCTGAGTTTGAATCCATTGCTTTATTTGATGAGCCATTTTGGTTGATTCACCCTAAAAACCATGCGCTTGCTGCCAAAAAGAAAATAATACAAGCCGATTTGAACAGCGCAGACTTGCTACTACTTGCAGAAGGTCACTGCCTTGCTGAGCAAACGATGCAAATTTGTCATATGCAAGAGCGCGATGTGCAAGGTGATATGGCTGATTTACGTGCTGCTAGCTTAGAAACACTGTTACAAATGGTTGCAGCCGGGTTTGGCACGACACTAATACCAGCACTAGCAATGAAAACGGCTTCAGCCAGAGATGAGAGTCTCATCACAAGAGAACTTCAATTTCCTGATACTTATCGACGAATTTCATTAGTATACCGCCGTACTTTTCCACGCCGCCAAGCACTTGAGCTGTTTTCAAAGCTTGTGCTTAAGAACTTGCCCGATAACGTACAACCTTGCCCATGAGCTCTGCAAGCAATAAAAGTATAACGAACAAAAAAGCGGTTTGCGTTTTTAGTATTAAACGAGAGCTATATGCTTATTTCACCAATCATGTAATCCACAGCGTGGCCGGTGAGCATAACTCTGTCTTTGTTTAATTCACAGTCAATAAAGCCGCTACGAGAAGAGACTTGCCTAGCACTCAGCGTATTTTTTTGAAGCACAGCGGCCCAGTAAGGGGTTAATTCACAATGCGCTGAGCCCGTTACAGGATCTTCATTAACCCTTAACTTTGGGAAAAAACAGCGACTAACAAAAGCAGCATCTTTTCCTGCTGCTGTCACAATCACTCCCCTCAAATCAATATTTAACCATTTTGAAAAATCAGGGCTTAGCCTTTTAACCTCATCTTCATTGTTAAGAACAATAATATAGTCAAAAGCCGCCATGATTTTTTGCGGTTTCATATCTCCTAACCCATCAAGCAAAGCGGAAGGAATATTAGCCTTGATCTCAACAGGAGCTGTTGCAGGAAAATCCATACTAAAACCTGAATATTCCTTGGTCACAACTAGTTTTCCACTTCTAGTTTGAAAAATAATCTGAGGTTTACTATACGCCAAGTGCTCATATAACACATGAGCGCATGCTAAAGTTGCATGTCCGCACAAGTCAACTTCTTCTGCTGGTGTAAACCAACGTAGCTGAATTTCATCCCCCGATTGAACAAAAAAAGCGGTTTCAGACAAATTGTTTTCTTCCGCTATTTTCTGAAGCACCTCATCATCCAACCAAGCATTTAATGGACATACGGCGGCGGGGTTTCCTTGAAAAACCTGTGTTGCAAACGCATCAATTTGGTAAATTTTTAATTTCATCTAATACCTAAGTTACGCTGTGATAGCGCATATTTTATAGTGGAAACATTAAACATGGTTAACTCACATATTGATAACCAAAAAAGCAAACAGTCTTTTACTGATAATTCACCGCTATTTTGATTATAACCAAACCATTAAGTCACTTAACGCGGTTGAGTTTGTAAGATAGGGGTCATTGGACTTTCTAACATTTTTTTGAATAAGCATTAAGAGTTTTTTCAATGAATAGGTTTCAATATTTCCACGGTAATTGGAAACACCTGAAACATAACCCCACATATGCTGTAAGGCATTACGAATTCCACCTTCGCTAGGCTCTACTCTTAATAATTCAACAAGCTCTAATGCTAGCTCTTCACAACTAACGCCTTTTATAGCAACCCTCGCTCCTATTTCTTTATATTTTTTCGGATCACGAGCAAGGATTGAATACTTGTGATGACTCCAAAGCTCTTGTTCATTGCGAGGCAAGGGTATCCGACCACCTTCCTTATGTTGATACTTTTCTTTCAGCAAACTTAATTGAACATGAGGTTTATCAATATAGGTAGATGGCCATTTTCCGTGATTTGTTCTGGTTCTAACTGGAGACTTATCTTTATAACCTCTCAATTCCATCTCACGCACAAGCTCTTTGTGCCTATGCTTAATAGCCCAACCGTACCCTACCCACCGCAATGTTTCTGGATGTTGAGAATACCCCTTTTTTTTATTTACCAATATAGAAACCAACCCATGAAGCTCCCTATGCTCCCCAAGCAAGCTATATTGATTTAAATAACCCGGATGTATATCCCAAATTCTCATCGTTTTATAACACCTTATTAAGAGAAAATCATAGTGGGTTAAAAGTAAACCGCATGAGCAAAACCAACGGTTAATTGTTCTTATTAACTTGCTTGTTATATGCAGTTATTGTCACAAATACAATGAAAACGGAAATACCTGCCATAAAAGTAGCAATAGAGTGAACACTTTCATAAATTGAATTGTAATTCAATGGCACACCATTGATGCGGAAAATAACAAAAGTAACAGGTAGTTGCATTAAACCCATAGCATATAGATCAAAAGGTAACTGTGGCAAAAATTTTTTGTACAGTGACACGATTAATAGTGATACTAATAATGGAATAATCGAGTTGTGAAGCATAAGCAAAAACCACACTGGACTGTTATTATTTAGGTTCGATGACGAAGATATATAGCTAAGGATAGGTGAGTAGAGATGAGATAAATAATACGCATATATAATTAATTGCGTTAAAACAATACCTAAAATAAACGTGATTAAATATTTCAATTGCAGACTCCTTTGCACACAACCCCCAACTATCGGGCTTAGTAATAGTGGCTAAAATAAACGACTAAGGAGCAAAAGCCAACTGTTATTTGTCCTTTTGAGTGACTTGCTATTTGTTTTTATTGTCAAAAATCGCTGAGAAATCAACTAATAAAGCGAACTGTATCTAAAATAAAACTCTCTCTTAACTTGCCTTAGCAGGCTTACTTTTTGTGCTAAATCTACGCTTACTAAAGAAAAACGTGTCATGCTTTCGATTGTTATAAAGTTATTGATATAAAGTAGATGATAAAACATGAAATACTAACTAAGACCATAAAAATGCTATTTTATATCCTTCTTATGTCTACAAGTTTCACTTTTTAGCCTTCTGACCAAGAGGAAGCATTCCATTTTCAATGACAGTCAACACAGGCACAAAAGGAATGTCGACATCTAATTTGGCTTTCAATTGGTAGCTGATATCCTGTCCTTGATTAGACATTAACGCCCTTATCACCTTGAACCCTCCTATTAAACTAGCTGAAACAGGAACAACAAAGCGTGACTCACCATAAGCTCCTGCTGTAGGGATATTCGAGGCAACACCATGGGCTAAAGTTTCTCCTGCTACGTTAAGTCGATAGCTAATTCCATTGATCGGCAATTCAAAATCATTAGGATTGGTTAACTTCAAGCCAATTGCAAAGTTCTGCTCGAAGCCATTAGCTGGTAAAACCTTAAAAGAAATCAACTCGACACTGGGTTCTTCGTAGTCTAGATTCATCGTGGCGCAGCTAGACAGAAAAAACATTACAGCCACGAATAATAATCGTATAGGTTGCGCTCTAGCTATGAACATTTTTTATCCTCAAGCGGTTAAGGTTGCTCTGTTCGTTGTTTCTCTTAAAGCTGATAATAGCGACTTCTCATTAATGCCCGTCCGAGAATATTCATTCTTCTTGGATATTACGGGTTCGTCTTTTGGTTTTTCAAAAGCTTAACATTAGCACTATTTACATAGATGTAGCTAACTCTACACCAAGTTCTTTTAAATGCTTCGCTATATCTTCTGCAGCAGTTTTCGTGTTGATGTCCTCATCTATTTTCAATATCTTTCCTTCTTTTGATATGTAAAAAGTAACTCGGCTTGCAACTCTCATAAAATTCAACACATCGTATGCTTTAGCAGTTTCTTTCGATGGGTCACTTAGCATGGGAAAATCTGCTCCTGTTTTCTTGGCAAAATCTCTGTTGTCATCTAAAGGGTCAACACTTACCATAAAATAGCTCGCGTTGTACTCTCTAATTAAATGCCCCTTCTCTACCAGTGACTTACATTCAAAAGTGCATCCTCGAGTATTAGCCATTGGGTACCAAGCTAAAACGACTACTTGTTTATCTTTATAATCACTCAGTTGATAATAATCGCCAGTAGTTGCTTGTAATTTAAAGTTTGGCGCATACTCTCCAACCTGTAAGTCTGTTGCTAACAAACTAAAGCTCATGAATGTTGTGAATATGATACACACTAATTGGAATGTTGTTTTCATCAGAGTTACCTATCTAAGCCAGCGATATTTATTAATTAAAAGACTATATCAAACAATAATTATTTAAAAAAATCCCATCACTCTCAAGCCACTACTTTATCACAATATACAAATAGCTAACTTAGTTATACGACTCTATTGAATAAATAAAATAACGCTAAGCTAAGCGGAAAAATACAGTTAGGCTAAAATGCACGAAGCGCGAGCCAACTGTAATTTTTCCGTTTGAGCGCCTTGTTATAAATACTAACCACGTAACTGTGATGTAATAGAATCTTGAATTGATTTTTCATAGTCATCATCACTAACTAAATCAAGGCATAATTCTTTGGTACAATAAGAAACAAATTTTATTGGCTTATTATCTGCATTTTTAGCTGATAACTCATAAAGAGTATAAGATTTAAATTGGCTTTTATTGACCTCAACATCCGTAGAATCTTTCTTAAACTCAGCAACCAAATCGACATCATTTAAACGAAAATTATAAAAATACATTGTATTTCGTGAGTCTTTACAAGCGTATAAAAGTGAAAATTCTTTAGATTGAATATCAGCCCTCGCTACACAGCTGCTTGATAGGACTAATTTATCCGGCAAAATATGTACTACAACGCCATCTTTATTAAATGCAGATACTTGAAAAGTAATAAATAAAATTAATACGCTTAAAAATTTCACTGAACCATCCTTTGTATACCTAGACATAATGACTCCCCACGAGGTGCTAGCCTCCATTATCGTGGGTTAGCTAAAAGCCAGAGCCATAATTAGTTTGTTATATAACTAAATAGCGGA
>JAPHTO010000098.1 GCA_026196955.1 Colwellia sp.
TGAGTCACTCCAAAATTAATTTCAGCTCGAGCTATATTTCCCCAAGACCGTCGCCTCAGGATCCTGAAAAAGGTGGCATATTATAGTGAAACTGATTTATGAATGCTACCCTAAATAACAAAAAGCAGAGATATTTGTTTTATGTATTACTAATCAGTGGCTTAGAGTAATATTAAACAAAAAAACTCAACGAATAGTTGAGTTTTAAACATTTTTTTGTTCATTTTTTACTTGATTGGCTGATAAAAACACAGCAAGTTGCCAAGTTTTCAACCAACATTTGATTTGAATAGCTTTCTAATTTGCTCTTCTTGTTCTTTATTTGATAGCTCATCAATTAAAATGCGTATGATATGTGACTTAGCTAACTCTGTATCTTCAGAGAGATGCTGTAACTGCTCAATAGTATTTTCACTTAACGTGAACGTTGCACGACGAAACGGCTTGCCTTGTGCCTTAGCCGCTTTCTTTTGCTCAATCATGCGCTTAGCATCATGTATCGCTTGTTTTAAATTCATTTTACCACGATCATCACTACTCACTATTTGCGGGGCGCCTTTGGCATAATTATCCGCATCAGCAATAAAATCATCGACGGTAAACTGTTCCTTTGTTGCTTTACTGTCCTTGCCTTTTTTTAAATCAGTTAAACTCATGGGCATTGTCCGGTTCCATTGCTAATAATTCTTCAGCAATTGCTATCATCTCACCCGCGGCTTTACCATTAGGATCAATTTCTATAACCGACGAGCCTTGCTCTTCACTATCATCGTAAACATTACGGTTAAATGTCACTGCATTTAATACATTTATACCATAAGAGCTACACACTTCTTTGGCTTCAAGGATACGGCTAGCTTGATTCGGTAACGATGGGCATTGCGTTATGACAAAAGAAGCCATCATTTTTGGGTTAACCATTTTACACGTACTCAGCATGTCTTCCATATGAGGTACTGTTTTCAAATCACGTCGCTTTGGACGTAATGGAATAACCACGTGATTGGCTACAGACATAGCCGCACGTAAAGCTAAATTATCTTGGCCGCCACAATCAACAATAACATAATCATAATGCTGACCTAAGCTAAGTAAGTCGTTGCGAATTTTCCCATACAATTGAATGCAATTGATTGCTGGTAACGACGGGTCGCTATTTCGAGCTTGTATCCAGTCAGAAGTTGTACGCTGGGGATCACAGTCTACCATCAACACTATGGCGTTCTTATTTCGGGCGAAATATACAGCTAAGTTTTGCGCTAAACAGCTTTTACCACTGCCACCTTTTTCGCCACCCACTAATATCATCATATTCTTTTCTTCCTAAACACTACCTAGTTATTAATTAACGCTAAGAACTAAGGCTCAGGGTTAATTATAGTCCAATTTGTCTGCCTTGCTTATTTAGCCTATTAATCTAAAGTAAGCACTATTTCATACCAACCATTATCTTGTTTCGTACAGCGTAATACTTTGCCATACAACTTTTGGTTGTTAGCATTTGCTGATTTAAAGTTAACGGTCACTTTCGTTTGAGTTGGCAAGGTAATGTCGCAATCAAGCTTCAATCCCCCCCTGGCAAAATCTAAACACGCTATTTTTTTCGTTCTTTCCTGCCCTTCTTCATCCGTCCAAATGATATCAACTAACTCTTTTTCCATATCAAGACGAAAAGATTTTCGGCGCTCCAACTCATCATAACTATTCTCGGTCATAAGAGGATCCTTCTATATTGCACTCGGGGGCTATTAATTCACTATATACTCAAACTATCTTAAAGTAACGGGCATTGATAATTTTTTCAACCTATCTTGATAATATTTCACCATTTTCAGCGAAGGAGTAACACTGATTCCCCGCGACAATCATATGATCTAAAACGCTCACCTCAATCAGTTGTAATGCCTGCTCAAGTTTTTGGGTAATATGCTTATCCGCCATGCTAGCCTCAGCAACGCCTGAGGGGTGGTTGTGCGCTAAAATTACTGCCGCAGCTTGATGCTTCAATGCATGCTCTACCACTATTCTCGGATAAACGGCTGCTGCATTTAAGGTTCCCCAGAATAATCGCTCAAATTTTAAGACATGGTGCTGGTTATCTAAAAAAAGTACCGCAAACACTTCTCGACTTTCATGACGTAATTCACTGATGAGGTAGTCGCGTGTTGCCTGTGAAGAGGTTAACGCACTACCTTGTTGTTGGTGTAATTGCTCTGCTAAATAACGTTTAGACATTTCCAAACACGCTTGTAGCTGTACATATTTTGCCTGCCCTAAACCACGCTGTTGGCAAAACTCATGCTCAGTGGCTCGATAAATATTAGCCAAACTGCCAAAGTTGCTTAATAAAGTTCTTGCTAAGTCAACGACATTACAACCTTGCACGCCTGTTCTTAAAAATATTGCCAACAACTCAGCATCACTTAAACTGTGAGATCCTAAATGCAAAAGCTTCTCCCTAGGCTTTTCCATTTCTGGCCAATTTTTTAATAGTGAACTTGACTGTTCACCATTATCTAACAAACTTACTGGTAACATAAGTTGCCTCCCTGCTTTGTTTTAGATCGGATTTTCCTGCCGCTATGTTTTTCAAAAATATGAATAAGTGTTATCTTATCGCCACTATTGATAAGTTTAAGATTAGCAGATTATGCAAATTCTACAGGACAAAAAAATTGTTCTTGGTATCAGTGGCGGTATTGCTGCCTACAAAACACCGGAATTAGTACGCCGTTTGAAAGAGCAAGGAGCTGACGTACGTGTAGTGATGACCGAAGGTGCTAAGGCCTTTATCACCCCACTCACCTTACAAGCGGTTTCGGGAAACCCGGTCTCCGACAGCTTACTTGATACCCAAGCAGAGTTAGCTATGGGTCACATTGAACTAGCTAAATGGGCTGATATTATTATTATTGCCCCCGCAACGGCCGACATTATTGCCCGTATTGCTTGTGGCATGGCTAACGATTTACTGTCAACACTTTGCTTAGCAACTACAGCTCCCATCGCCATAGCGCCGGCAATGAACCAACAAATGTGGCATGCAAAAGCAACACAAGAAAATACCGAAAAATTAGCCGAGCGAGGTTGCCATATTTGGGGGCCGGGCAGTGGCGAACAAGCGTGTGGCGATGTTGGTTTAGGACGCATGTTAGAAGTTGATGAACTTGTCACCTTAAGCAGTGATTTTTTTGCCGATAAATACTTAGACAATCAACACTGGCTCATTACTGCCGGGCCTACCCGTGAAGCCATAGATCCCGTACGCTATATCTCCAATCATAGCTCAGGAAAAATGGGCTATGCTATCGCACATGCGGCTGTTCGTGCTGGCGCTAAAGTGACCTTAATTTCAGGGCCAGTCGCTATTCCTGCGCCAGCGGGTTGTAAATTAATCTCAGTAAACAGCGCTGAAGAAATGCATCAACAAGCATTGAAGTTTGCCCCAAGCAGCACTACATTCGTTGCTTGTGCCGCAGTGGCTGATTATCGCGTTGCCAATGTTGCTAGTCAAAAAATCAAGAAAAGCAAAGATGCCATGCAACTCGAGCTAGTGAGAAACCATGATATTGTTGCTGATGTTGCTAGTTTAGAAAACAAGCCCTTTATGGTGGGTTTTGCCGCTGAAACACAAAATGTAGAGCACTATGCACGTGGTAAGTTAATGCGTAAAAACCTAGACTTGATTGCCGCAAACGATGTTGCTAAAGCAGGCCAAGGGTTTAACAGCGACAATAATGCTCTCACCCTATTTAGCGCGATTGATAAAACAGAAATCCCTTTGGCAAACAAAAAAATTGTTGCCAACCATTTGGTTTCATTAATTAACCAACATTTTTTGGCAAAAAAGAGTTAGCTCCGCAAAGCAAATATAAGCACGACTTGAACACACGAATGAAAAGAACAATAACCTAAGAGTACAAGACACTATGACCACAGCCCCAAAAACTAACACCAAACCTAGTCGTAAAGAGCAAATTTTACAATGTTTGGCGTTAATGCTTCAAGACTGTCCCGGCCAGCGTATAACCACAGCTAAACTCGCTGGCGAAGTCGGCGTTTCTGAAGCGGCTTTGTATCGACATTTTCCCTCCAAAGCGCGCATGTTTGAAGGATTAATTGATTTTATTGAAGAGTCTATTTTTACTCGTATCAATTTAATCTTAACCGATCACAAAGAGACGTTAGTGCGCTGTCACCACATTCTGCATGTGTTATTGGTTTTTTCTGAGCGCAATCCCGGTATGTGCCGCATACTATCGGGTGATGCCCTAATGGGTGAAAATGAACGCTTACGTGCACGCGTACATCAATTTTTTGAAAAACTTGAATCCCAGTTTAAGCAAGTATTGCGCGAGCGTAAATTACGTGAAGGCAAAACCTTCACTATCAGTGAGCAAGCGCTAGCAAATATATTAGTATCTTTTGCTGAAGGTAAAATAAGTCAATATGTACGCTCTGGTTTTGAAAGAAAACCCAGCGACGACTTTAATGAACAATGGCAATTTTTAATGGCTGATAAATAACCGTTTTTATTACTTAATTTCACTATAAATAAACGTAGGTTGTGAGCCTTGATGACAATTCTCAGGTAAAACTCCCGCCTACAAAAGGACACCGTTATGAGTAAACTATCACACCTTAAGCCAAGCAGTTTATGGCAATTATTTGAAAAAATTTGCAGTATTCCTCATCCATCTAAACATGAGCAAAAAATTTCGCTATGGATCCAGTCTTGGGCTAACGAGCTTGGCCTGAGTATCAAAGAAGATGAAGTGGGCAACTTAGCAATCAAAAAACCTGCAACCCCGGGCATGGAAGATAGAAAAGGGATTATTTTACAAGCACACATGGATATGGTGCCGCAAAAAAACAACGATACTGAACATGATTTTTTAACCGATCCAATCAAGCCTTACATCATTGATACCAATGACTGGGTCACTGCGGAAGGGACAACACTAGGTGCCGACAACGGTGTTGGTTTGGCTTCTGCGTTAGCTGTATTAGCAAGTGATGACATACCTCATGGTCCATTAGAAGTACTTGTCACCATTGATGAAGAAGCAGGCATGAGTGGCGCTTTTGGCTTACAACCTAACTGGTTAGAGGGTGACATTCTAATTAATACTGACTCTGAGCAAGAAGGGGAAGTGTATATGGGTTGTGCCGGCGGTATTGATGGCTCAGCAACATTTGCCTTGAACTTTGAAGATGTTCCTAATGATAGCCAAGCCTTTAACTTATCTATTTCTGGCTTAAAAGGCGGACATTCAGGTGTAGATATTCATACCGGCCGTGCCAATGCCAACAAGTTACTGATCAGATTTTTACTGGATGCCAGCAATAGCTTTGATATTCGCTTAACCGAGTTCAATGGCGGCAGTTTACGCAACGCTATTCCACGTGAAGCCAATGCCAGCTTTGTGGTCAATAAAGCACAAATAGAGCCTTTAAAGGCTGCTTTAGCACAATATTTATCAACGATTAAAAACAATTTAAGCGCCATTGAAACTGATCTTGATATGTTACTCATTTCACCAGAAGACTTTGAGCAATGCTGGGACAGAGTGACCCAAAGCAATATTTTACGTGCACTTAATGCTTGTCCTAACGGCGTAATACGCATGAGCGATGATATTGAAGGTATAGTAGAAAGTTCATTAAACCTTGGTGTTGTTCATACGCGGGGGAAAAAGCTTAATGCCTTGGTATTGATTCGAAGCTTGCATGATGACGGACGTTTGGAAACCCAGCGCACGGTACAATCTGTGTTTGAATTAGCAGGTGCCAATATTGAATTTTCAGGCGCCTACCCAGGTTGGAAGCCCAATTCAGATTCAGCCATTATGCAAACTGTCAGTGACACATACCAAGAGTTATTCGACAAAACGCCTGCGGTTATGGTGATACATGCGGGTTTAGAATGCGGCTTGTTTAAAACCGCTTATCCTCACTGGGATATGGTCTCCATTGGACCAACGATCAAATTCCCGCATTCACCGGATGAAAAAATCGAAATTGCCACCGTTGAGCAATACTGGCAGCTGTTAATTGCAGTATTAGCTAAAGCGCCTAAAAAATAGCGACCTCATTATAATACACTTGGTATAACAGGTAGCCTGCTCAAGGCTTCCTGTTACTTTTCTTTAATACAAAATCATTCAAATAAGAAGAATCAATAGCCTTCTACTCACTTTGACTTTAATTGTAGACTTCCCGCTTTATGGTTTTAACATTAAATTAAACAATCACCCTGCGAGATAATTTTCAATGCTTGGGCTAATTTTTCAAGAGAAATAAAACCTCGTTTTTTGGTAATTAGCTGACCATCAACATCGTAAATCAGCGTTGTAGGGGAAGCTTGATATCCACCAATAGTGCGCAAAAACTGACTATCGGCTTTATAAGCAGGAATTGATTTATGATAATGCTTCAATGCTTTTCTAAGCTGGCTTTTACTTCCCTTAGCGCCCACTAACGAAACATTCACAGAGCTTTGGCACTCTTCAAATACTGCTGCGAGTGTTTTTCCTTGTTTTTTACACCAACTGCAATTCGGTTGAAATATCATGGTTATGGTTGCTGCGCCATTTACATGCGCCATCACGTTTTCACCCTTAAGTGTTTTCAGTGAGAATGGCGCTGCTTGTAAGGTGACACAAAGTGTTAGTGTGCTGATAACTATCAGCACAACTAACTTTATAAATAAGTGAAAAGAGGAGGTAAACACCATTATTTATAACTTTATTTCAAGGCCGGCGTATAATTCACGGCCATGTAAAGCACCGTAAATGTAGGCGACATCATAACCGCCAGCAGCATCATAAAATAATGGTGTATCGCCACTATCTATTTGAGTTTGCTCAAAAACATTTGAGACACCCGCGTATACTTTTGTTTGCTCGGTTAATTGATATTGCACCTTAATATCAGAGGTAGAAAAGGCTTCTCCTACTAATGTTTTAGCTGTTGTGGGATCATTAAGCTTGTTATAACCTTCATAACCATAATCGTTAAGATCTTTCTCACCAAACCAAACCGTTGACCAGAAAACTTTTAGGTTGTCTTTTTCATATTGAAGTTCAATGCTTGCCCGCTCTTCAACAGGCGCAATGGCATAAGAAGATTTAAAATTATCGTCGTAGACAAACTTTTCTAAACCAATATTCACAGTAAAGTTTTCAGTAACATTGTAGCCAGCGGTCACGTCAAATGTTGTCACAGCGGCGCTATCTTCTAATTGAGTCAGTAAAGGTACGCCGTCAGCAGTTTCTTCTAAGCTCGCTAAGTTATCCACTTTAGAGTGTGCTATTGAAGCGGTAAGGGCAAGAAGCTCACTGTCATAACTTAATGAATAACTGGCTGATATTGATTCTTCTAGTGAATCAATATCAATTTGATACCCTAGCTCTGCATCTAAAATACCGTGATCGGTTTCAAAAAATGACAAGGGAGCACGATAACCTCGACCCGTTGAAAAACGAGAGGTTAATTCATCCGTGTGGAAATATCGAATGTCTACACGAGGTGCTATAAATGTTTCATCAATCTCAGTGCCTGTTTTCTCAGGGTCAATAAAATCAGCAACAACATTATCGATACGTAGCGCCACAGCCACTTCAAACTTATCATTAGGTGTCCAAGTGTCCTGAAAGAAAATACCTGTGGTATTATAGTCAAAAGCATCTGACTGATAGGCCGCTACGGCTTCTAAAGCATCAGTGTTTGAGCGCATTTCTTCGCGACGAGAATCGACACCAAACGTAATGAAGTGCTCGCTTGTTAATTCCATGTCAAACTTTGCTCGCGCGTACCACATGGTATCCTCTGCTTGATAATCAATACCTTCATAGAAAGAGTCTTGAATATGATTAGCATAGCTAACGGCAAATTCGGCAATGGTATAGTCGCTTAATTCGGTTAAGTATTTGATATAAGCTTCATCGCGTGATGTATCAATCCACTCAGTGGTTTCCCAAGGCTTTCCTATGTAATCATTGCGTACATCGTCATCAACAAATAGCTGCTCTGATGCGTGTTGATCGTAACCAGCAAGTGCGCTGCCGATTGAACTAACGACATCACCCAGGATAGGGCCACCAAAGATTTCGGATTGCACTTTAGAGATACGTACTTGGATATTGCTAGCATCAGAAATATCTTGGCTAATAAAAGAAGTTAATGATAAGTTCTCGATAAAGGGTGCTTCACTCACGCCATTTTCATCATGATCTTCTTGATCTTGCTTGTCATATTGACCAATGAGTGTAATGCCTGTTTTACCGTCTTCAGAAATACCTGTCGCCATCGCTTTCATTGCCGTGAAATCATGTGAGCCCTTGGCATAATCAAAGGCCGCTGTGTTTTCGTAAGCTTCTTTGGTAATGATGTTTACTGTACCGCCAATCGCTTCTGGTGCTATTAATGAAGCGCCAGCGCCACGAGCAACTTCTATTCTATCAACGCCTGTGGTTGCTATTGCATCAACGGCATAAAAACCAGAAATTAACGTATGTGTTGGTAACCCATCAACCAATATCGTTGTATGCTCACCTTTCATACCATTAAGCATGATACGTTTTACACCGCACATTGAGCATTCATTAGACACATTCACGCCCGGCTCATTATTAATTGCAGCCGTTAAGCTTAAGGCATTTTTATTTTCAATGGTCAAGGCATCAAGAATTTCAGTTTGCTGAATAACATCTTTAAGTCGCCCTGCTTGATCAAGCTTTTGTCTCAAGCTTCTCACTTCTATAACTTCAGTTTCTTTGTCAGTAGCATTTGATTCTTCGGCATGAATGGATAAAGGCGTGGCTAAAGATAGGCCACTAATAATCGCAAAATGGATCGGTGATAAGGTTTTCATACTAGGCTCATGTTTTTTTAAGTGCGGCTAGTGTAACACTTAAAACTCAAATAGAAATCATTCTCATTAGTGTTTTTATTGATAAGGATCAAATTAATACAACTTATTGTAATTTTTCTTCTTTTATATAGCGATCAGGTTTCTTTAGCGACAAAAAATAGGCTCTGTTATCGTTGAATCCATGGTAGAGCAGATATTGACAAGGTGTTTTAATGACCAAGCTAAAATAAGTTGCCGTGGTTGACAAGTAAGATTTGTTATAATTGTATTTTCCGTTAGAATAGAAAGCTTATCAATTGAGGAAGTTTTCTATGATTCAGCCAGAAAAAATTATAATAGCTGATGATCATCCCTTGTTTAGACAAGCACTATTAGGGACTTTAAAAGCCAAACTAAACCAAACCCAATGGTTAGAGGCTGAAACTATTGACCAGTTAGAGCAGCAGTTACAAGCAAATAACGACAGTGATTTATTGTTGCTTGATTTGAATATTCCTGGCGCTCATGGTTTTAATACTCTTATTCATGTCCGTAATCACTTTCCACAAATACCCGTGGTTGTTGTCTCTGCTCATGAAGATCACAGTACGATAAGCCAAGCAATGAGTTATGGCGCCGCAGGCTTTGTACCAAAATCAACCCCTGTTGATGATATTTTTACCGCCATTATGGCTGTCTTATCGGGTGATGTATGGTTACCAGAATCATTCCAAGGCGCACAAACTGATAGTAATAATGGTGACATCGCTGAGCGTGTAGCCAGCTTAACTCAACAGCAATACCGTATTTTAATGATGTTTGCCCAAGGGCTACTTAATAAGCAAATCGCTTATGATCTCAATGTTTCTGAGGCCACTATTAAAGCGCACGCCACAGCTATATTTCGCAAGCTAGATGTACGCAACCGTACGCAAGCGGTAATTGCAATCAGTCAACTTGATTTGACAGAAGCAGGGTTTGAGACAAAATAACAATAGAACATAGTGAGTTATGCCTCAGAATATCAAGGCACAACTCACCTAATTAAAGCGAGTTGATGTTAATCAACATAGTCCGCTCGCAATTTTTGCGCTAATTTAGCACTCATCATCGCTCTTAAGGCAGCAGGTTTTACTAGTTTACGCATATAGCCCACATCAGCAGACATTGCTTTTTCTTCAACCCCCGTTTCCGTTGTTGCCGTAATTAAAATAGCAGGAATATAGTGATTACATTGTTTTCTAATATCGGCTATCAAGGTTAAACCATCCGCTTGCTCTCCCACGGGCAGGCCAGCCTGATAACCCAACTGATAATCAACCAATAAAATATCAATATCGCTTTGATGATTTTCAAACTCAATAAGAGCACTTTCACGGGAGTCAGCAGCTAAGATGTTACACTGCCACGCAGACAATAATTCGACCATACCACTTAACACATCAGGATCATTATCAATACACAACACGGTAATATCTTTTAGCCCCATGCTTGGAGCGGGCGTAAATAGCTTAGGAGCTTGTGTTAACTTGCAAGCTTTCTTGACTGAAATAGAGAATTTACAACCTTGCATTTCTCGTGATTGCAAACTCAGTGAATGCCCTAATAACTGAGCTAAAGACTGGGTAATATTTAATCCTAAGCCCAAACCTCTTCCGGATTGATTGTTTGGCGTATCTAGTTGTGTAAACTGCTCAAAAACAAGTACCTGTTTCTCTAAAGGAATGCCTGGGCCATTATCCAGAATTTGAATGATCACTTTTTCATCAAAAACACGAGCGCCAAGTAATACCTTACCTGGGCTGGCATACCTAAAGGCATTACCCACTAAATTTTGAATAATACGTCGTAATAAATGTTGATCTGATTTCACCCATACCTTAGTGGTAACAAGTCTGAATTCAACATTCTGCTCAACAGCTAAGGCTGAAAATTCCTGGGCTAAATCTTCAAACAGCTCATTTAAAGCAAACACCTCAATGTGAGGCTTGATATTACCGCTTTCTAGGCGAGCTATTTCTGCCAAATCAGCCAATAAATTATTGGCGGCTTTTAACGAGCGATCAATATTATCGACTTGCCGCTGTTGATCGCTTGTTAAATTATTTTGCTCAGATAACGCCGAGGTAAATAGTCGTGCCGCTTCTAACGGTTGCATCAAGTCATGACTACAGGCCTTTAAATATTGGCTCTTAGCAATATTGGCTTGCTCTGCTTTTTCATGCGCTTTCGCTAACGCTTCATTAGTTTTTGCCAAAGTCAGTGTTCGCTCATATACACGAGTTTCTAAATCTAAATTGGCTTCTTTCAACACTTGCTCGGCTTGACGATAAGCAGTGATATCAGAAAACATCATCACAAAACCGCCACCAGGCAACGGGTTACCTTCTATACGTACGGTTTGACCATTGGCTTGTTGTCGCTCTGAGCTATGAGGGCTTCCTTGGCGTAAGTACTCAAGGCGCCTGAACACTTGATTATCAATATCGCCTGCACCACATAAACCACGCTTAACATTATGGCGGATCAGTACTTCCACTGGGCAGCCAACATAAATAAGCTCAGAGGGATATTCAAATAAGTCTAGATATTTCTTATTCCAAGCGACGAGTTTTAACTCTTCATCCACTATCGAAATACCTTCGCCAGCATTTTCGATAGCGCTTTGCAGTAAGTTTTGTGAAAAGGCTTGTTTTTGACTTGAAGCGTCTTCTACCAATACAGCCAACTCATCTAGTGCAATATCACGACCATCCAAGGCAGAAGATAGCACCAAGCGTGCAGAGGAAGCCCCCATCACCATCGCCAAGGTATTTTCGGTATGCTGTAGCAGCATTTGGTTGTATGTTGCATTACCCAATTGCTTTTTATCGTTAGATGATTGAAACAAGCTAAAACTTGAAGTCGCTTTATTCTCGCCGACAAAGCGTGATGCTAATAGCTCAAGCTCTTTTATATCTAATTGACGCTTTTTTTCTACGGTAAGCATTGAAGGAGATTGCCACTCTAAAAAGAGTGACGCCTGCACGCGCTCTTGCACACTTTGTCGACTTATCTGTGACAAGGCCCACATGACAATAATATTCGCCGCCAAACTAAACAATGTTGCTGTTGTTTTAGCAGGTAGTAACCCTTCTGCAAAAGGTGATGCATACAAGCCAAATTGAGGTAAAAAATTCAATGATAGCCACAAAATAAACCCGATCAAAATGCCAGCATAAACCCCCATTAAACTCGCACGCCGCCAATAAAAGGCAACAACAAGCGCCGGTGTAAGTTGGGCGAAGGCGCCAAAGGCAACTTCACCTAACGAGGATAAGGTGTCAGGCGATGCCATCACAAATACACCATAACCAGATAAAATAACAAACAAAACTAATAACTTGCGTATGTTCAACAAGCGTTTCCTGAAGTTATCATAATTATTTTGTGCAACTTTTTGCTGACGATACAGCAGTGGAAAAACAATTTCATTACTGAGCATGGTACTTAATGCTATGGCTGAAATAATCACCATGGAGCTAGCTGCAGACACGGCGCCAATAAAGGTAAATAAGGTTAACCATGTTTGCTCTCCCACGCCTGGCAGAAATAAAACATAGGAGTCTGATGGCACAGTATCACCTAAGAGTAGCTGACCAGCCAAGCCCAAGGGAGCTGCAAAAAAGGCAAAAACTAAGATATAAATTGGAAATACGCGTCGGCCAAGCCAAGTGTCTTTTTGATCTTTTAATTCAACGACCATCACTTGAAATTGACGAGGCAGTGATAAAAACGCCGCCATAACAATCACTAACATTGCCAGCATTGAACTAACGTTTTCAACATTCATTTGCTGTTCAAGTTTCAAGTTGGCACCAGATTGCTGCCAAATATCAAGGGGGGAATCAAATAACCAAAAGCAAACAAATAAACTTACCGCTAAAAAGGCAATGATTTTAACCAAGGATTCAAACGCAATAGCCAGCATAACACCGGGATGGCGCTCGGTAACATCAATATTACGAATACCAAACAATACGGTAAAACCGGCCAAAACAAGACTGACAACCAAGCCAATATGCCAACTGCTAAGACTTTGATCTATTTGTAATTGTTGAAACGTATACACCATAGCTTTTAATTGCAAAGCAATGTAAGGCATAGTGCCGACAAGCGCGACAATCGTTACTATGATGGCAAGGTTGTGTGATTTACCAAAACGCGCGGCGAGTAAATCAGCAATAGACGTTAAATTAAGTTTTAGACTCACCCGAATAATTCGTTGAATAAACGGCCAAGCAAAAACAAAGAGAATAATAGGTCCAATATAAATGGGGATATGAGACAGAAAATTAGTGGCAGCTTGCCCCGTTGTTCCAAGAAAGCTCCACGAGGTACAGTAAACCCCCAGTGTTAACGCATAAATAATCCCTTGGCTTTTTTTCGCTAATTGATGACGATACTTATCCCCCAAATAGGCTATTAAAAACAACAAGCCAATGTAAATTAAACTTATACTGACCAACTGCCAATTTGGGAACATAAAAAGTCTCTATAAACGAAAAAACAAGATTAATGAGTTTATACAAAAACACTTAACCTTAACAATATAAGCAAGATAATACACATAGATAAATACGACTTTTAGCTATTTTATCGCTGAAAAACCGAGCATCACTCTAAAAAGTTTGTTAGACTCCGCCGCGAACCAAGGAGTGCGGTTTTATTTATATTGCTAGTCATTATAAATAAGCAATCGCTGAGATGTTGATGATATCAACAAACCCTTTGAACCTGGACGGGAATTTAAGCGTACTTAGTGCGACTAAATAGCCGGCGTAGGAATGGTTAGTGATCGTATCACAGTCTATTAAGATGACCTCCCAGTGCCGGATCCCATAGTATAACTTGACTTAATACTTATGAGATCTTTATGAATTTTACCAAATCAATTTTACCCCTTGCTGTCTCTTCAGCAATCTTTGCTAGCCTGAGTGCCAGCGCCAATGAAGCGCAAACATCAACAGATGTTGAAGTCATTACCGTGACCAGTGACTTTCGTCAGCAAAACTTGTTGAAAACCCCCGCATCACTGTCTGTATTAACTGACATTGAAATAAATCAGCGTAATGCCCAACACCTTGAAGAATTAGTGGCTGTTAGTCCTAATGTTAATTTTGCCAGCGGCTCACAACGCGCGCGCTACTATCAAATTCGCGGTATTGGTGAACGTAGCCAATTTAATGAGCCGATTAACCCCTCTGTTGGCGTGATCATCGACGGCATAGATTTTACCGGCATTGGTAGCATAGCCAGCCTTTTTGATGTCCAACAAGCGGAAATTTTTCGCGGCCCACAAGGCACGCGTTTTGGCGCTAATGCACTGGCAGGCATGATCAATATCACCACCAATGCTCCTACTGATGAATTTGAAGGGGCAGTTAAATTAGATGTCGGTAACTACGATAGCTACGGCTTAGGGTTAGCGTTATCAGGCCCCGCCTCAGACACAATTAATTATCGCTTAGCGGCCAATCAATATAAAAGTGACGGCTTTATTGATAATACTTACCTTGGTAAGAGTGATACCAACAACCGCGACGAAACCAGTATTAGAGGAAAGCTCTCTATCCAAGCAAGCCAAGACTTAACCATAGACTTAGCCGCTTTTTATTTTGATTTCGATAATGGCTACGACGCTTTTTCATTAGATAACACCCGTGAAACGCTCTCAGATCAGCCGGGATTTGATCGCCAAGAAACGTCTGCTTTCTCCGCTGATTTTACATACCAAGGTTTTGAGGCGTTCACGTTAAAAGCACTATTAAGTACCGCAGATTCTGATCTTGCTTATGGTTATGATGAAGACTGGGCTTATGTGGGTATTTCCGCTCCTGAAAATATTGAAAACCAAGATTTTGCTTATTGGGAATATTCATCAACCGATCATTATTTTCGTGACAGATCAACACAAACCGTTGAACTAAGAGTTATTTCTAATAGCGGTAGCGAGCTATTCAACGGCACAACTGATTGGGTTGCAGGTCTTTACTTCAAACAGGATGATGAAGACTTACATCGCCAGTACACCTATTTAGACAATGACTTTTCTTCAGCGTTTGATACCCAAACCGTTGCCATCTATGGACAACTAGATAGCCAGTTAAATGCACAATGGTCGTTAACCTCTGGCCTTCGCGTTGAACAACGCAATGCTGATTATAAAAATTCAGACCCTTTTATTGATAACTCTGATGACACTATGATTGGCGGTAAGTTAGTACTTAGTTACCAACAAAATTCTGATAGCTTTTGGTATGGTTCAATCAACCGTGGTTACAAAGCCGGTGGCGCCAACACTGATGGTAGCCTGCCAAGCGAATTACGCACTTTTGATCCAGAATACCTAGTAAACTACGAGTTAGGTTATAAAGTTTCGTTACTTGATAATGCTGCCTTTATACGCACGGCTGTGTTCTTTATGGACAGAAAAGATGTGCAAGTGAAAAGCTCTAAAACGATAGTTCGAGGAGATGGCAGCTCAGAATTTATCGCTTATTTAGGCAATGCAGCAACCGGCTCAAATATGGGTATCGAAGTTGAAGCCAATTGGCAAATTAATGACTTAGTAGAATTATATGGCTCTTTAGGTTTACTTGATACTGAGTTTAATGATTTCATTAACGCCAGCGGTGATTCTTTAAGTGGCCGCGAGCAGGCTCACGCACCAAACTATCAATTCAATCTTGGCATGAATATTATGCCAAGCGAGTATTGGTTAATTAATATTTCTGTTGATGGTAAAGATGAGTTCTATTTCTCAGATAGTCACACGGAAAAGTCTGACTCTGTAGCCTTGGTTAATGCTTCATTGAGTTACTTAGGTGATGATTATCAAGTTAAACTTTGGGCGCGCAACCTAACCGATGAAGATTACGCCAACCGCGGTTTCTATTTTGGTAATGATCCAAGAGATGGGTATACTGCTAAGCAATATAGCCAATTAGCTGAGCCACTCGTCTTTGGTGTTACTTTAGATTATCAGTTTTAGTATCGCCATATTACATGCTGTAGGGGTAACTCCCTCAGCATGAAAAACACAAGGATAAACCATGCAAATATCTATTGAATTAAGTTTATACCCGCTAGCTGAAGAGCAATACAAAAGCGAAATTTGGGCATTTATCAAACGTCTTCGCCTAGTTGAAGGCTTAAGGGTTGTGACTAATGGCATGAGCACACAAGTTTTTGGCGATTATGATCTCGCGGTAAGCAAGGTCATGGCTGAAATCAAACATGTGCATAGCACTACAGGCGCTGCGGTGTTTGTCTGTAAATTTATTAATGGTGATCGCTCACAAGTAGAAGCAGAAAGCTAATGAATGCTATGACAGCGTATTTTTCCGGCTTACCTTGGTTTGAATTAATCGCCATGCTGCTTGCTCTGGCTTATGTAATTTTAGCGGCAAGAGGCTCACTCTGGTGCTGGCCTGCGGCCTTTATCAGTACAGCGCTATATACGATTATTTTTTATGACGTGCAATTGCTGATGGATAGCGCGCTGAATATTTACTATTTAGTGATGGCGGTATACGGTTATTGGGTTTGGAAAAATAACCACCCTCAAGCTAACCTGCAAAGCAGCGGCTTAGCGGTGATCTCTTTATCAGCCAACTGGCATGTCAAAATATGTACGGCTTTAACTGTGCTCTCTTTTGCGCTTGGCTATATCATGGCCAATTTTACCCCTGCCGCTTTTCCCTACCTAGATACCTTCACCACTGTCTTTGCAGTGTTTGCCACGTATTTAGTCACTCAAAAAGTGCTTGAAAACTGGCTTTATTGGCTAGTAATTGATTTTGTCTCTATCCATTTATATATAGAGAAAGACTTAATGCCAACCGCGGTATTATTTATGATTTACGTGGTTATTGCCGGTTATGGTTACCTAAAATGGCATGGGTTATATAAACAGTCCAAAAGCAATCAAATCAATTTAAACCAAACAGTGAATAGCGAGTCTTGATGATAGAATCGTTGCGCTCACTCAGCTGTTTTGAACATATTGAAACTATTGTGCCTATTTCTGCAGGTCTCAGTAGCCAGTGCTACCAAGTAAACGCCGATAAGAAAACATTTTTTGCCAAGCAAGTAGCTAACTCAAACGAAGCATTGATTAGCCTGCTTGCTGCTGAGCAAAATATTAGCCCAACAGTTGTGTATCATGATAAACACTGGCTAATTACCGAATATATTGTTGGGGAAAGCTTAGCATTAAGCCAGACGCCCATACATGAACAAGCCTCAATCGCTATAACATTAATGGTGCAATGCCATCTCATCCCGCCAAAAGCGACTGAATTAGTGCCAACAACGGTAAGCCAAGCACTCATTAATCAAGCACATTGCTCTAGCATTCAAAAAGCTGAACTATCTGCACTCGCAAAGCAGCTAACGGCTCAATTAAGCAACACTGAGCATAAAGTATGCTGCCACGGTGACTTAAACTTTAGCAATATCCTAATAAGCCAAAAGAGCAATCCTTGGTTACTTGATTTTGAATGCGCATGCACTGCACCAGCTGAGTTTGACTTGGCGATGTTTATTGCCATAAATAATATTGCCGATGAAAAAATAGCAATGATCATCAATCAGTATCAACGTCTGCTGCCTGCCGTGAATATAAAGATGGGGTTATTCAATCATTATCTGGCTTTTGCTTATTTCATTAACAGCTTATGGTACTTCAATGCACACCAAAACCGAAAGAGCGAGCCACTTAAGGGGTTATTTACTCAGCAATGGCACAAGTTTATTGCAACGAGTAAAAATGAGCACGCCAAGTCTTTATTGATTTCTTAAATCAATGTTTTGAGTAAGACGTAGAGACAAGCAATTAATGACTAGGCTATGGCGCTGTTAGTTATTAGTTAACACTCCTTTAATCAAAAAGTCTGTCGATTAAATAGCTAATGAATTGATAGCGTAAGAGGAAGACGCCTACTGACGGCTTGAAGTCAGTAGGGTTAATGGCAGATTTTTACTTAGTGGTTTGCGTATAAAACTCACTGATATATTGACCACCCTTTATTTTAGCAATTAAACGCAACTTATAACTTTCGCCTTTATTGCTAACAAAACCCCGTAGCGCCGTATTGCTGCGCCAATAGTATGGGCTTTTCTGCATCCCTAGCGGGTAAGAGGTCATGTTGTCAGCCTTATCCACCAAAAAGAGCGTCGCGCTATCTAGCGGAAAGGTAGAGTTCACCTCTGTCACGCCCTCTGTATCTGAAACATTCACTTTAAAATCACCTGATTTTAGTACACAACTTTTATTGATAACATCACAGTGCCCTTCAGGTACTAATTGTATTACTTTTGTTTTATTGGCTTTACTTTCATTGTAGTAATCAGCGCCAATATAGCCAAGAACAGCAAGAAAAGGGGCAACCATAAAAGCAACTTTAAGGTGTCTATTCATATTCATTTCTTCTTATTTAACAAGGAAGTTAATTTAACAGAAAAGGCTAGAGGACTCTTTAAAAAATTGTCATCTAGCCTTTTTATTTTTTACTTCAATACTCGATAATTAACTATCAAGTTTTTTCATCTTAGTGAGCGTGTGCTGCACTAGTTTTACCTGGTAAGCGCATATGTTCTACCATATCTTGAATATGCGCTGGCGCTGGGCCTGTTACTTTAAGTACTGCGAAAGCTACACCAAAGTTAACTAAAGCACCTACTGCACCAAACGCATTTGGTGAAATACCGAAGAACCAGTTAGGACCCATATCACCTAGGAATGATGTACCTGGGATGAACATAATACCTTTATGTTGGAATACATAAAGCATTGTTACACCGATACCAGAACACATACCTGCAATGGCTGCTGTACCGCTCATTTTCTTAGAGAAAATACCCATCATTAACGCCGGGAAGATACTTGATGCTGCTAAGCCAAAAGCCAAAGCAACCGTACCGGCGGCAAATCCTGGCGGATTCAGCCCTAAGTAACCTGAAATCAATATTGCTATGGTCATGACAATACGACCCGCCAATAACTCACTCTTCTCAGACAAGTCTGGCGTTAATACCCCTTTCATTAAATCATGGGATATTGACGAGGATATTGCTAATAATAAGCCCGCAGCGGTTGACAGTGCAGCAGCTAGACCACCCGCAGCAACTAAAGCAATAACCCAGTTAGGTAAGTTCGCAATTGCAGGGTTAGCAAGTACCATGATGTCACGGTCAACTTTAACCATTTCATTAGTCGCTTTATCCGCAGTGTACTGAATTTTGCCATCACCGTTTTTATCTTCAAATTTTAATAAACCAGTTTTTTCCCAGTCTTTAAACCATTGTGGACGTTCGTCATAAACAAGATTTTCACCTGCAGCAGGTTCAATAGTGTTCATTAAGTTGAAACGAGCCATAGCACCAACAGCTGGAGCAACAGTGTATAACAATGCGATACAAACTAACGCATAACCTGCTGAAGAACGAGCCGCTTGTACTGAAGGAACCGTAAAGAAGCGCATAATTACATGTGGAAGACCTGCTGTACCAATCATAAGAGAGATTGTATAAGCAAACATGTTTAACGTGCCGCCTAAATTAGCCGTTGTATACTCTTTAAAACCTAAATCGGTAACAACCATATCTAACTTATCAAGTAAGTAAACACCGCTACCATCGGCTAATGTGCTACCTAGACCTAATTGTGGAATTGGGTTACCGGTAAGTTGTAATGAAATAAATACCGCTGGAATTGTATAAGCAAAAATCATTACACAGTACTGTGCGATTTGCGTATAAGTAATACCTTTCATACCACCCATTACCGCATATACCCAAACAACGGCCATACCTATGCCTAAGCCTAAACCGTAATCAACTTCTAAGAAGCGAGAGAAGGCAACACCAACACCTTTCATTTGACCAATAATGTAAGTCAACGAAGCAATAATTAAACAAACTACCGCAACAATACGTGCTGTTTTAGAGTAGAATCTATCAAAGATGAATTCAGGTACTGTGAACTTACCATGCTTACGCATGTACGGAGCTAGAAGCATTGCTAGTAGTACATAACCACCTGTCCAACCCATTAAGAAAACTGAGCCACCGTAACCTAAGAAAGCAATCAAACCCGCCATTGAGATGAATGATGCAGCTGACATCCAATCGGCACCAATTGCCATACCGTTTTGAAATGGCGTTACACCACCACCTGCTACATAGAAATCACTGGTAGAACCCGCACGAGCCCACCAAGCAATACCGAAGTACAAGGCGAATGTGCCAAATACGGCAATGTAAGTATATAGTTTTAACTCATCCATGCTTAACCCTCCGAATGGTATTTTTTATCAAGCTTATTCATTTTGGCACCATACCAAAAAATTAAGGCAAGAAATGAGTAAATAGAACCTTGCTGTGCAAACCAAAAACCAAGTTTGTACCCACCTAGACGAATTGCATTTAGCGGCTCTACAAGTAGTAAACCTAAACCAAATGAAACCGCAAACCAGATTGCAAGACATATAAAGATAAGGCGAAGATTCTCCGACCAATAGGTTTCTTTATTTTCCACAATAGTCTCCTAGCGATGTTGTAGCCTTTATTTCACATTAACGTGAGTATTTTTATTAGGCTTATTAGTAATAATCAGTAGTAAAAGTGTGGATATAGATTTCTGTCAGCTGCTTTTATTAACAAAGACAAAAATCCATATTCAACTTCAACTGTCAATAAATCTAACAAGCTTTTTTTTTTACGGGTATTAAACTTTAGTCTAGATAGCTGATAAAACAGGGAGATAGGGAAAATCTCAGACGTCACTCTCCATGTTTTTAGCGGCTTCAAGCGCTAAAGTTAATTCAAGTGCAACTTTAGTCTATATCTTCACTTCAACGGTTGACTGAGCCAATAGACAACTCTAAATTAGAGGTTAATTTGTCGGATGGGCTTTAGGACATCAAAATGGACACTGAACTTTCTGAAATTGCGAGCTTCATTCAAGGCATCCCTCCTTTTGATAGTTTGCCTCAACCTGCACTGGCGCATTTAATTAGCGAATTAAGTATTAATTATGTGCGCAAAGACGAAACATTACCGCCAAATGGCGTTGATGAGCCACGTTTATACATTGTTCGTAAAGGCGCGCTAAGTTGCCTTTCCAGTGATGAAGAACTGGTTTCCCGTTTAGGTGAAGGTGACTTATGCACTGAATTTTGCAAAAAAGTTTTACAATCTCCTCAGGATGAACAACGAGTCAGTCGGCAAGTGAAAACCGATGAAGACAGCTTGGTTTATAGTCTTAATTGCGACGTTTTACGTGACATTGGCAACAAATACCCCAGTATAAGTGATTATTTTAATCATAATTCTGCCGAACGTCTTAAGCTAAAAATGTCAAAGGTGAATGAAGATGCCATCATTTCTTCTACCTTAATGAATACTTCTGTCAGTAATTTCTATCACTCTCCTGTTGCTGGTATCGATGCTAGCAAGAGTATTCAACAAGCTGCGCAACAAATGACAGAGCAAGGTTACTCCTGTTTAGTTGTGCTAGATAATCAAAAATCTATCGGCATCATAACCGACAAAGATATTCGCCGTCGTTGTGTCGCCGAAGGCTTGCCCATCAGCGCCAGCATTTGTGAAATCATGACGCGCAATATGAGCACTATCGATATAAAAAGTAATGCTTATGATGCTTTGATGGCAATGACCGCTAAACATATTCACCATCTCCCTGTGACTAAAAAGGGAGAAGTGGTTGGCATGGTGACCGTCACCGATCTGATGAATAATGAAGGCCATAACGCCGTTAACTTCTCTAGTATTATTCATAAAGCCAAAAGCCTTGCTGAGCTCAAAGAGATCAGCGACTTGCTGCCCAAACTGCAAATTCGTTTGGCGAAATTGGGCGCCAGTGCCGATCATGTTGGCAAAAGTATCAGCGCCATCACCATGGCTTTTACCAAACGCCTTATCGAAATGGCTGAAGAAAAATATGGTCAAGCGCCAGTACCTTATGCATGGCTTGCTGCAGGCTCACAAGCAAGGCAAGAACAACTCGCTCATTCAGATCAAGATAATGCCATCATCATATGTGATTCCATGAAACCCTATGACGACGCTTGGTTCGAAAATTTAGCTAACTTTGTCTGCGATGGTTTAGCTGATTGTGGCTTCATTTACTGTCCGGGTGACATCATGGCTACCAACCCCAAATGGCGACAACCAGTTAAAAAATGGCAAAAGTATTTTGACGACTGGGTCGATACCCCGAGCCCAAAAGCTTTACTAAACTCCAGTGTCTTCTTCGACTTAGAAACCATCTGTGGCGATGCTAAATTACTCGAATCGGTTCGCAAAAACTTACTGAAGAAAACGAAAAAAAGTAGCTTGTTTATCGCGCACTTATCTAAAAATGCTTTGGGATTACGTCCCCCACTTGGTTTTTTCCGTGATTTTGTTCTCAAACAAAATGGTAAACATAAAGCCACTCTCGATTTAAAACATAATGGCATTGCCCCCATTGTTGACCTCGCCCGTATTTATGCGCTTTCTGAAGGCGTCAGTGCAGTCAATACAATAGAGCGTATTCAACAGGCTGCGGGTACAAGAGCAATCACCAAATCTTCAGCAGAGAACCTAATCGACGCCTATGAATTTTTAGGTATGCTCAGGGTTAAGCACCAAGCCAAAAAACTGATGCAAGGCCATGAAGCAGACAACTATTTATCACCTAAAGAACTATCTAAGTTAGAACGCGAGCATTTGAAAGATGCCTTTAAGGTCATTAAAACCTTACAAGACTCAAGACAGGCAAGTTTCTAATGCCCATAAGTTCATTATTTAACAGCCTCGTTGGCTATGAGGCAAAACGTAAACGGCTACTCAAAAAAGCACCTGATGGGCCGCTTAAAGATTTTTTGTCTGTGCCTTTTCCTTCGCTTGACACCCCAATACAGCAACTGCCAATTTTGGCGCTTGATTTTGAAACCACCGGTTTAGATGCCAAAGCCGACAAATTGCTCAGTGTCGGCTTTGTCGCCATGGAGGATGAGCAGATTAAGCTGAACTCTTGCTATCATCAAATCATCAAAACTAAGGCGCAACTCGAAGAAAGCAATGTCATTATTCATCAAATAACCGATACCCAAAAAGAGCAAGGTCAGCCATTACGCCTAGTGATTGAAAAGTTATTAAAAGCCTTAGCGGGGAAGGTCATGCTGGTGCATTTTGCCCGTATTGAACGGCAATTTTTAACACAAGCCTGCCTAGAGCTTTACGGTATTGCACCAGAGTTTCCCATTATTGATACCCTGGTTATAGCTAAGCGCCAACTCGATAAACGCGATGTTGCTTACGACCCTTCTGAGCTTCGTCTCTCTAGCTTACGTGACAAATATGCCTTACCTTCACATCACGGCCACAACGCATTAAACGATGCTATTGCGACGGCAGAATTACTACTGGCACAAATTAACCACAAGCCTAAAACGGACAAAATACAATTGAGAGACTTAATTCTTTAGTCTTTCAAGCAGACCTTTCCTCCTATGGTCATATCAGCGATTTTCACTGCTAAATCGTTATGTTAGATGAAAGTTTTCATCCTTTTCTGCTTAGGTTACAATGAAAAAATCGCCCTATCAGCATTAGAATATTCTATGAATTCATTACTTAACGTCGGTAATACTGGCACACCCCTTATTATTATCGAAAAAGCAACATACGCTAAATGGCTCTCTGCACAAAGTCAGGCACATCAAAACTGGCTACAACAAGTTAATTACACTGGCGAAGGTTTAGCCTTATTGCCAAATTTTTCAACCGATGAAAATAAAGCCTTAAGCCTTGCTATTTTTGTTGTTGATGACGGCCACCATTATTTTGCCTGTGGTGATTTAATCAATCAATTACCCTCAGGGCAGTATGTGTTGGACTCTGCGCCAGAGCATCAGCAGGCTATTTGTTTTGCTTGGCTGCTAGGTGCTTATAAATTCTCAGCCTATAAAACCTCCCAAACAGACAAGTCGCTACCAAGTTTATCGGTAAGTGAGCAAACCCTAGTTGATAATGCGCTTAAGTATGCACAAGCTACAGCTCTAGTTCGCGATCTCGTTAACACCCCAGCAAGTGATATGATGCCTGTTAATTTAGCCGATACGGCAAAATATTTAGCAGACACTTATCACGGTAAGGTAAAACAAATAATCGGTGATGAGCTGCTCATAGAAAATTATCCCACTATACACGCCGTTGGACGAGCAAGTGTCAACCAGCCACGCTTAATTGATTTGTCTTGGGGTGATAAAGAACATCCGCAAGTAACACTTGTTGGTAAGGGCGTTTGTTTTGACAGCGGCGGCTTAGATTTAAAACCCGCAGCTGGCATGCGTAATATGAAAAAAGATATGGGCGGCTCAGCGCATGTACTTGGTTTAGCACAGCTGATCATGTCACATCAATTGCCTATCAACCTTAGGGTATTAATTCCAGCGGTAGAAAATGCCGTATCAAGCAATGCGCTGCGCCCTGGGGATGTTATTACCACACGCAAAGGCTTAACCGTAGAAATTGATAATACTGATGCAGAAGGCCGTTTAGTGTTGGGGGATGCTTTGTGTGAAGCTAGCCAAGACAAGCCAGAGCTCATTATTGATTTTGCCACACTGACTGGCGCTATGCGCGTTGCTTTAGGCACAGAATTACCCGGATTTTTCTCAACCAGTGATGACGTTGCCCAAGGCATAATTGATGCGGGTAGTAAAATCACCGACCCTGTATGGCGTATGCCATTATACACGCCCTACAATGACTTATTTAAAAGCACTATTGCTGATATGACTAACTGCTCTACAGGCCCATTTGGTGGTGCGATTACCGCCGCTTTATACCTGCAAAAGTTTGTTGATCAAGATATTGATTGGGTACACTTTGACGTAATGGCATTTAATGTTCGTGCTCTTTCGGGTCGTCCATTAGGTGGAGAAGCTTTTGGTATTCGCGCTGTATTTGATTATCTACAATCAAGATTTAAGACCAATTAACTTTGTAACTCGCAACTTAGCACTCCACTAACGAGCGAATAATCTCAGTACTGTTTAGGGTGTGGTGAATATATTGACCCACACCCTAAACAAACTTCATGGTATCAATGACAATTAAAGGCATTGACCGATAAAGTTAGCAAGGCACCAACAAGCCTCTCATCGCCAAGACAGTGATCCTAATCCCGCTGCCTTTATTCTTATCACTTCAAACTAAAGTATAATTGTTAATTACCCTTTTCCTTGTATGCTGTTGTTGGGTCTGTTGATCTTTCGAGATTGTTTTTGCAGCTTTTTGTTGGGTATTTATACAAGGCAGAGCCTTTGTAATGTGGTTGTTCCACATAAAAAGGTGATAACGCCGTAAAAATGACCAACAAACGCTGTCCGAA
>JAPHTO010000023.1 GCA_026196955.1 Colwellia sp.
AGCAATTGCTAACCGTTACCCAGAAGGTTCTAAACTTTCTGGTCGCGTAACTAACTTAACTGACTACGGTTGTTTCGTTGAAATCCAAGAAGGCGTTGAAGGTTTAGTTCACGTTTCTGAAATGGATTGGACTAACAAAAACATCCACCCATCTAAAGTTGTTAACTTAGGTGACACTGTTGAAGTACTAGTATTAGAAATTGACGAAGAACGTCGTCGTATTTCTTTAGGTCTTAAACAATGTATCGCTAATCCTTGGGAAGAGTTTGCTAAAAACTTCAACAAGGGCGACAAAGTATCAGGTAAGATCAAGTCAATTACTGACTTCGGTATCTTCATTGGTCTTGATGGCGGCATAGATGGTTTAGTTCACTTATCTGATATTTCATGGAATGGCGGTGAAGAAGCTGTTCGTGATTATAAGAAAGGCGATGAAATCACTGCAATCGTTCTTCAAGTTGACCCTGAGCGTGAGCGTATCTCTCTTGGTGTTAAACAAGCTGAAGACGACCCGTTCAATATGTATCTGACAGATAAGAAAAAAGGTGCTATTGTTACAGGTAAGGTAACTGCTGTTGACGCTAAAGGCGCTACTATTGAGTTAGCTGAAAGTGTTGAAGGTTACTTACGCGTTAGCGATATTTCTGTTGAGCGTGTTGAAGATGCATCTACAGAATTATCAGTTGGTGATGATGTTGAAGCTAAGTTTATGGGTGTGGATCGTAAGAACCGTACTATTAGCTTATCTATCAAAGCGAAAGACCAAGCTGACGAACGTGAAGCTATGGATAACTTGAACCAAGCTGAAGAAACTGGTTTAAGTGCAATGGCTGCAGCGTTTAAAAACGCTAAAAACTAATTTTAGTCAAAAAGTTATTAGTTTTTAATTCTTTGCACTCTTTTAAATTTATATTAAACTTAAAAGAGACTAGGGGAGGAGAATTGTTTTATTCTCCTCTTATATTAAATCCATTAGCGCGAAGCTAGGTGAATACTGGAGGTCAAATGACCAAATCAGAACTCATTGAAAAATTAGCCGATAATTTATCTCATTTATCAGCTAAAGATGTAGAACAATCGATTAAAGAAATCTTAGAATTAATGGCGCAATCTTTATCAAAAGGTGACCGCATTGAAATTAGAGGTTTTGGTAGTTTCTCATTACATTATCGTGCTCCTAGAGTTGGACGAAACCCAAAAACTGGTGAGTCAGTTGAGTTAAGTGGTAAATACGTACCTCACTTCAAACCAGGTAAAGAATTGCGAGAAAGAGTTAATCTTTCAGCAGCTTAATTGCAAGCATATTGCAATTTAATTGTAATAAGCTTAAAAAAATTAGATAATAAACGGCATACATTGTATGCCGTTTTTTTTGTCTACAATTTTATCTAACTCTTTCAAGCGAGACTTTTCAACGTGCGAATTTACTTCACTCTTTTTTTAGTGTTAATTTTACTCGCTATTGCCTTTGTTTTTGGCAGTCAAAATGAGCAAATTATTTCATTGAATTATTTACTTGCCAGAGTAGAGCTCTCTATTGCAGCGGCAGTAAGTCTATTTACTGCTATTGGCTTTGTACTTGGTTTGCTGGCTACAATCTTGTGGCGTTTAGTTCGCAAGGGCAAAAAAGCATTAGCCAAAAATCGCTCAACTGAAGCCTAAAGTGTCGGTAATATAATGATAGAGCTACTTTTTTTACTACTTCCTGTTGCGATGGCCTATGGCTGGTTTATGGGACGTAATAGTATTAAGCAAAAAGATCAAACCATTAAGCAAGATTTATCTATTAAATATTCTACAGGTTTGAATTATTTGTTATCTAACCAAAAAGATAAAGCTATAGACTCTCTTCTTGATGCCTTGAAAGTAGAAGATGACAGTGTTGAAGCGCATTTTGCTATGGCAAATCTTTTTCGTAAGCGTGGTGAGCTTGATAGAGCATTAAAAGTGCATGAACATTTGGTTCGTCATGGCAATTTACCTACGAAAGATAAACAACAAGCCGTTTTTGAGTTAGGTAAAGACTTCTTAAGTGCAGGGCTATACGATCGCGCTGAGAAAATGTTTAGTAAGTTGCTAAAGTCAGATGATTACGGCTTGAAGTCGCTAACCTATCTATTACAGATATTTCAATCAACCAAAGATTGGCATCAAGGCATTAATCATAAAAAGCTCATTATAAAGTTAAATGACAAGCGTTTATTACACACCTTAGCTAACTTTTATTGTGAGCAAGCAACCAGTGCATTTGAGCAAGATAAGTTTATTGAAGTTATTGAACTGCTTGAACAAGCTTTAAAGCTTGATCCAAATTCATGCCGTGCAAATTGGCTGATGGCAAAAATTTATGAAAATCATGAGCAGTGTGAGTTAGCATGTAAATGTTATCAGGATATCTATCAGCAAGATAAAGAGTTTTTTCCTGATGTCATAGAACAAATGCATCAATGTTATTTGGATCTTGATGCTGCGGATGATTTTTTTAAGTTTATTAAAAAAGTCTATGATGAGACTGCCAGCTCAACAGCATTAATTACCTACTTAGGTCATGTTGAACAAAAGCATGGTCACAAAAAAGCAAAAGAGTTTATGCTATCGGCACTTAAGCGTAGACCAACCATACGCGGCTTTAAGCATTTTGTTAAAATGCAAATGAACCAGCCAGATTTAGACGTTAATAATACCAGTTTATATTTAATTCGAGAGTTAATTAGTGAGTATTTAAAGGTTAAGCACAGGTATAGTTGTCGTAATTGTGGTTTTAACAGTTCAACTCATTATTGGTCTTGTCCTTCTTGTCACGAGTGGGAACAATTGAAACCTGTCAGAGGCCTAGAAGGCGAATAATTTCACCTTTCTTTATCCTACAGCACAATAGCGGCATCGAAAGTACTCACTGACTACCGTCAGCTCCGTGCTTTCTCTTTGCTCTTGAATCGTAGGACTTTGAAAGGAATAATTATTAATGAATGATAGTTTCGTTATATTTATTAGATAAAGCCAACTAACTTAATGTTATTATTAGTTTAAAAAATCACAGCCGTTCGTCCTGAGCTTGTCGAAGGAAACAGAATTGAAAATAGGAAGCCCCATGTTAGATCCAAAAGTAGTTGTCGCCCTAGACTTTGATAAAAAAAATGATGCCTTATCCTTTGTCGATAGAATCTCGCCAAGTGATTGTAAGTTGAAAGTGGGCAAAGAAATGTTTACTTATTTTGGGCCTGAGTTTGTAAAAACGCTAACAGGGAAGGGGTTTGATGTTTTTCTTGATCTAAAATTTCATGACATCCCTAATACCGTTGCCAAAGCTGTAACAGCGGCGGCAGATCTTGGTGTTTGGATGGTTAATGTTCATGCCAGTGGTGGCAGCCAAATGATGACTAAAGCGAAAGAGGCTTTAGTCAATTATGGTAATGATGCACCTTTGCTTATTGCAGTAACTGTATTAACCAGTATGTCAGAAAATGATTTACGCGGTTTAGGCATAACCAAAACACCCGCTGAGCAAGTTGACTTCCTTGCTAACTTAACCAAGCAAAGTGGTTTAGATGGTGTTGTATGCTCAGCATGGGAAGCTGAACAATTAAAGCTATCGCTTGGGAAAGAATTTAAATTAATTACACCAGGTATCAGACCTGCTGGCTCTGCGAAAGATGATCAGCAGCGCATAATGACACCAGAGCAAGCAATTAATGTCGGAGTTGATTATTTGGTGATCGGACGCCCAATTACTAAAGCTACAGATCCTCAACGGGTGTTAGAACAAATTAATGCTTCAATAAGTTAAAGCAATGAGTGATTAGTTGCGAGTATTAGAATGTCTCGTCCTAGAATACGTTGACAGTTTTTTAAGTTGAAGCCAATCGCGCAAGCGGTTGGCTTTTTTGATGCACTTGCTCTGGTGTTTGCATACCGAG
>JAPHTO010000044.1 GCA_026196955.1 Colwellia sp.
TCCGCTATTTAGTTATATAACAAACTAATTATGGCTCTGGCTTTTAGCTAACCCACGATAATGGAGGCTAGCACCTCGTGGGGAGTCATTATGTCTAGGCATTTAGGAAGTTTCGATGAATAAATCGACTATATACGGAACATTAGCTTATACAGCTACTACTTTTCCTTTAGCTGTAATCTGGCACGTGGTTTTATTTGAAAATGAATATAAATCTTTTGGCTATTTCAATGGTGAACCAAGTTTTTCCTTGGGATTTCTAACTATTTTAATTCAAGGACTAGTGCTTTCTTTTTTATTTCCTTTTGTTAAATTTTCAGGCTCCAGTATCAAACGTGGGCTAAAGTATTCTACAGTATTGGGCCTGTTCTTTTGGACATCACATGTTTTAGCTCTTTTAGCCAAACAAACCATGCTGGAACCTTGGTCATTCGCATTAATGGAAAGCTTCTATTTGCTAATGCAGTTTGGTATATATGGTTGTTGTTTAGGTCTAATATTTAAAAAACAACTGGATAAAAATGCCTAACAAGCAATTCAAGAGGGACTTTGTAGTTCCCCCGTTTTAGTGGACACCTCCTCATCACATTGAGGAGGCTAAAATGCCTAGATATACCCAACCTAAAAAGACATGGTTTTATCCAGTCGATTTCAAAATCAAAGCAGTCGAACTAAGCTTAAAAGACCATGTCATGTCAAAGGATGTTGCTCAAGCACTCGATATTCATCCGTTTATGCTCAGTCGTTGGCGTAAAGAATATCGGGAAGGGAAATTTTTAAGCAAACCGCGCTATAACAGCAATAACGAACTCATGAAAAAGCTACCAAATAAGAAAGAACTAAACAAAATCAAGCAGCTAGAAAAAGAAAATGAACGTTTGAAGCTGGAGAATGACTTATTAAAAAAGTGGCAACGGTATCTAGCGGAAGTCCATCAGAGCGATTTGGATTCATCCAACGATACGGAAAAAAACTAGGTATAAAATACCTATGCTCATGGCTGAAGGTATCACGCAGCGGCTATTATGCATGGCGATATAGGCCAATTTCAACGAAAGCGCTGAGGGATATAGAGCTGCTTGGGCATATTAAACGAGTCTTTATGGCTAGCCGAGAAACCTATGGCAGCCCAAGAGTTTTTCATACGTTAAAGCGGGAAGGTGTTCGTGTTAGTGAAAAGCGTATTGCACGGTTAATGCGTGAAAATGGCCTGAGAGCAAAAGCACTTAAAACCTACAGCAAACCGGCCAAAGTAAAGTTTTTCTATAAGGAAATAGAGAATAAAAGAAGGGGAGTGGATAAACCAACGAGTATTAATCAGCAATGGTTTGGAGATGTAACATACCTAAAAGTAGGCTCTCGTTGGCATTATTTGGCGGTTGTGCTTGATTTGTTTTCTCGTCGTATTATCGGTTGGGCATTTGGGGTGAATAAGTCCACGAAACTCACAATGAAAGCCTTACGCCTTGCATTGAAGAAGCGTAAACCTGAAGGTGAGGTGCTCTTTCACACGGATAGAGGGGCTGAATATAGAGCGCATGTGGTACAGCAATTCTTACTCAAGAACGATATTAAGGCTAGCATGAATCGCCCTGGTTGCTGTACTGACAATGCTGAGGTTGAATCCTTTTTCCACTCGCTAAAAGCTGATTTGATAAGAGGACATTCCTTTTCTTGTGAAGATGAATTGCGTTCAAGATCAAAAGGTTACCTTAATTGCTTTTACAATAGACAAAGGTTACATTCAAGTTTAGGATATAAAACACCTGCTGAATATGAATTAGCAGTAAATTGAAAAGTGGATGGCGTCCACTTTATCGGGGGAAGATCACAAATAACAGTTGGTTTTTGCTCCTTCGTCGCTTATTTTAACCAACTGATATTTGCCCATTATTTGGGCGTTAGCTGCCAGTGTTCCCCACAATTAGTGGACACCTTCTATAGTTAGATTATGTCTAACATTGAGGTGATATATGACTAAGAAACAAACCCAAGCTTATACTGAAGAATTTCGTAAAGAAGCTGTGCGTAGAGCTGAGGAAAAAGGCAATTTTTTAGAGTTTAAGCTTACAGCGCCATTACTTATTTTATACTTTATTATTGGTTTTATTAATTATTGCTGTTTTTGTTCGTAAGTTATTTAAAATTAAGCAGTAAAAACATTACAAGCTGTTCAAGTGGAACAAAATACAGTTGGCTTCCCTCAATTCGTTCGTTATTTTAGCCACCCCTTAACTAGGGCGTTATATTTTATGGTTGCAGTTTATATGCTTCTTACATTTTCTTACAAAACCTGAACACAATTTAGACATTCTAAAATATTGATTTTAGTTAAAATCAATATTTAAAAAGCGATATAGCTACCTAAAAGGACTTAAAATGAAAAAAACAATACTTCTAGCACTCACAATTCTTACGTCTACTTATGTTTCCCCAATATTGGCTACAGAAAATAATAGTTGGTACATAGGTGGGGTATATACAGCACAAAAAATATCTTTACCATCGGCAGGGCGTGATTTTAATACGGTAGGTATAGTAGCGGGATATCAATACAATAATTATCTTTCACTTGAAACACGTTTTTCAAAAGGTACTTCAGGGAATACATTTAATTATGATTTTAGGGATTTTCCAGATGAGGGGGTTGATACAGATATTGATTATCAAGTGTCTGTATTAATTAAGGCATCATATCCCATTAATGAAAAGTTTGATGTTTATGTTACGACTGGTTACTCAAAAACCAAAATCGAGCAGGAGATATTAGATTCAATTGTCAATGCAGAAGGTCTGTTAATAGGAGTTAATACTTCAAACTTTACTTTTACTGAAAGTGGTTTGACTTATGGCTTAGGCTTAAAATATAACGTTACTAATAGTGTCAATTTGTTTGTTGATTACCAGATCCTACCTAATTGGGAACCTTTTTCTACTAATTCAGAAAGCTGGGATAGTATTAATGTTGGTTTTAATTACGAGTTTTAATGCATTTAGATATAACAAGTTGCTTAAACGGAAAATTTACAGTTGGCTCGCGCTTCGCCCAGTTTAGCCAAACTGTTATTCTCCGCTTTGCACAGCGTTAGGTGTATTTGGTTATTAGCGTAAGGTATATTTTTTGATTTGCGTTTAGTGTTTCAATTAAGTATTTTAATACGTAGCTAATTTGCGTATTTATCGTGCGTATATTTATGTTTAACAGTGGAAATTTATCAAACTATTATCAGCCCCTTATTGAGCGTTTTGCATCTGGTGGATTTAACCTATGATTTCTCATACTACATTAGGTACTAATAATCTTAAAAAAGCAGAATCATTCTACTTTGAAATATTGGGCGCAATTGGTGGCACACAGATATATAAATCAGATAAAGTGGTTTTTTGGGAATTTGAAGGAGGTAGTTCAAAACTAGCTCTCACAGTTCCCTTTGATGGTGAGCCAGCATCTAATGGTAATGGAACAATGGTTGCGTTTACTCTCTCTAGTGTTAATAAGGTAAATGAGATCTTTTCAA
>JAPHTO010000142.1 GCA_026196955.1 Colwellia sp.
GCCAATGTGGAACTTTATTTTTTAATACTTTTGAGCCAATGCCGTGGATTATGCAGATGCATTGAGCGTGTTCTTTTTGACAGGCAAATAATAGTGCCGCTAATTCTTTTTTAGCTTGGTGTTGATCTAAACCGTGCAAGTCCAAAATCAGATCAGGTTGATAAAAGCCTCGACGCAAGTTTTTAGCTTCGAAGTGATTTACACCTTCACGAACATACTTCATCGGTCCTTGGGTAGATAAATCAGGTTCAAACTCATCTGAAAAATGGAACTGAGCAAGTGCTTTGTGAGGATTTTTTTCACTATAGCGTGTTTTAGGCTTGCTGGTTGTTTTTTCAAAGTGTATTGTGTCAGCCATTATCGGCTTGACCTTGCCAATAGTCTCTTGAAAGAGCTTTTTATCGTCTACACTTAGTAATTTATTCGTTATGTTTCTCTTTTTCATGGCGGCAGTGTAAAAATATCTGTTAGCCTTTACAAGTAGATTATTTAAAGAGCGATACCCATGTTCAAAAATTTAGGAATATTCTGTGAGTAAGTTAACCTCAGTAACCAGCCAATTACACAGTGTTGCCGACTATTGCCGTTATGGTGCAACCTTATTTAATCAAGCGGAATTATTTTACGGCCATGGCAGTGATAACGCTTTTAGTGATGCATATACCTTGGTTATGTACGCCTTATCATTACCTTCAGAAGTCAACAGCAGTTTGATGAATTGTCGATTGATAGAAACAGAAAAAGAGAATGTTCTAGCCTTATTCAACCGTCGTGTTGAAGAGCAAATTCCTGTGGCTTATATCACTAATATTGCTTATTTTGCTCAGTTACCTTTTTATGTTGATGAGCGTGTACTGATACCTCGTTCTCCTTTAGGTGAACTAATCGAACATCAATTTTTTCCTTATATTGCCGCTAATAAAGCGCCAAAAAGAATTCTAGATTTGTGTACAGGTAGTGGCTGTATTGCTATCGCATGCGCTAGTTATTTTAGCGACGCAGAGATAGATGCTGTAGATTTATCGATTGATGCTTTAAATGTAGCGCAAATCAATATTGAGAATCATGGCGTTAGCGAACAAGTTATTCCAATTCAGTCTGATGTTTTTTCTGGGGTTGAAGGGCAACTTTATGATTTAATTGTGACTAACCCGCCTTATGTTGATCAACAAGATATTGATTCTCTACCTGCTGAATACCTTCATGAGCCAGAAATGGGGTTAGGTTGTGGCTCAGATGGGTTAGATATAGTAAGAAAAATATTGGCAGAAAGTGCGAAACACCTCAATGATGGAGGTTTACTCTTTTGTGAAGTAGGTAACTCTGAGGTACATGTAAAAAATTTATACCCTAATGTCCCTTTTACTTGGCTTACTTTTGAGCGAGGTGGACATGGGGTCTTTATGTTAAACAAGGTACAATTAGTTGAGCATGCAGCAAGTTTTATTGCTGCGTTAAAGTAGTTATTATTTAGTTATTAAAGTAAAAGTGTTGGAGTTAAAATGTCAGGCAATACATTTGGAAAGTTGTTCACTGTTACCTCGTTTGGCGAAAGTCATGGCTTAGGTTTAGGCGCTATTATTGACGGTTGTCCGCCGGGAATAGAGTTATGTGAGGCGGATTTACAAATTGATCTTGATAGAAGACGTCCTGGTACGTCACGTTTTACCACGGCTCGAAATGAAGCTGATCAAGTCAAAATTATGTCAGGTGTTTTTGAAGGAAAAACCACAGGTACCCCAATTGGTTTAATTATTGAAAATACTGATCAGCGCTCTAAAGATTACGGCAATATCGCCCAAAGCTTTCGCCCAGGGCACGCTGATTATACTTACACACAAAAATATGGTTTGCGTGATTACCGTGGCGGTGGTCGCTCTTCTGCACGAGAAACAGCAATGCGTGTTGCTGCCGGTGCTGTTGCTAAAAAATACTTAGCACAAAAATTTGGTATGAAAATTCAAGCCTGTGTGACGCAAATTGGCGCTATTAGCGCAACAGCAGAAAACGATGCGCCACTTGATTGGCAAAACATTGATTGGGTAGGAGTTGAGTCTAACCCGTTTTTCTTTCCTGATAGCACTAAACTGGAACAGCTTGATCAACACTTACGTGACATTATGCGTGCTAAAGATTCTATTGGTGCAAAATTAACCGTAGTTGCTAGTAATGTACCTGTGGGGTTGGGTGAGCCAATTTTTGACCGTTTAGATGCTGAAATAGCTCATGGTTTGATGAGTATTAATGCGGTTA
>JAPHTO010000080.1 GCA_026196955.1 Colwellia sp.
AAAGGCAAGGCATTGATTGCAGAGAATGGTTACTCAGGAGAATGTGCTCCTGCATTCTCTAATAAGCCACATCCATGTAGCGTCCTTGTCAAAATCAATGAAATATAGAATAACTCTGCTTAAAAATAAAAAACCCTAGCAATTGCTAGGGTTTTTGTTAACTTCATTTAAGTGGATTAAATTAGAAGTTATATTGTGCTTTTACGTAGTAGAAGCCACCATTGTAATCAAATGGGCCACTTTCATAGAACTTAGCCCCGACAACACCGTAAGCGCCACCATTCTTCTGCAGCTCTTGTGCATCTGTATCAAGGATATTGTTAGCACCGGCTGATAGAGTCCAGTTATCATTAACAAAATAACTCACTTCCGCATCTAACGTAAACGAGGAGCCAACTGTTTCTGACCAACCATAAGAGCTATCGACATCTGGCTCATCTGCATGGGTTGCAAACCATTCGCCGAAGTAATTACCACGAACAAACATACTCACATCTTCCCAGCTTTGTGCAAAAGTAAGCGTTGCTCTGTGCTCAGGAATCCCCTCTTCCAAGCGTCTAACTTTAAAGTCAGATGTTGCATACGTTAAATTACCATCGTCATCTAAAACAGGTAGACCAGTCTTAGGATCGATAGTTGGCTTACGATTCTCTACATCAGTTTTATTATAATTGTAAGCTAAACTTAACTTAGTATCCCCGCCCATTAACTCCATGCCGTAGTTCATTACGACATCTATACCTTGGGTCTTAGTATCGAAATTATTAGCAAAATAAGTAATCGAGCCACCTAATAATAATTCTGGGCTTGGGTACTCACCTTGCAATGCATCTACATCATCCTGATCTATAAAGAATTTATCTGTTTGTGCTACACGATCAGTTACTTCAATTTGATAAGCATCTACCGTCATAAAGAAGTCACCGCTTTGATATACAAGACCGATTGCAAAGCTTTCTGATTCTTCAGGCTCTAGCTCAACACCACCTTTTTGCACTGATACAGGATGTGTAGGTGGAAAAGTTGCCGATTGAATCAGCTCACCATTGACCAGTGAAGTTTGGGTATTAACTACGTTAGCTTGACCAACTGTTGGCGCTCTAAAACCAGTACTATGAGAAGCACGTAGTGATAGCTCATCGGTAAGTTGATACTGCGCTGTTAACTTATAATTAGTAGTATCACCAAACGAAGAGAAATCTTCATAACGAAGCGCTGCTCCTAGTAATAAATCTTCAGTCACATAAGCTTCTACATCAACATAAGCAGCAATACTTTGACGAGTATTAATGCCTTGAGACTCTGGTGAGAAGCCCGCAAAACCATGAGAGCCTACACTAAAACCTTGAGTCGCTAAAGGACCTTGCTGCCATGAAGCTTGTTCACCTGAAATAATTTCAAAACTCTCTTGGCGCCATTCAATACCCGTTGCAAAGTTCATATCATCATCTAGGCCGATATCAATCCCCTTAGTTAAATCTGCATTAAAGGATTTTTCTAATTGAATATAAGAGCCCGCTTCAAAGGCATTATTAGGCTGGTCATTATTTAATGACCCCATTGAAGGATTTACCGTATTAGCTAAAGTATATGTAGATTTATTACGGCCTACTGAGCCACTGATATCAAAAAGTGCATCCTTTAGGAAGCCACTTTTAATTTCACCGCGCGTCCCCATAGTTAATGAGGTATCGTTAATTTCACCGGTAAACTGCGGTGTATAGCCACCAGGGAATAACTCATTAAATGCCCAACAATTTTGACCAACAGCCGTATTAGGATCCGCAATTAATTGATACGTAGGATCGTCTAAAATATTATCTGTATTGGCAAATTTAGGTAAACTAGGGCAAGCAACTCCATTATTTAGACCATCCATATCACCCACTAAATGAATATCATTATCGTCAGCATCTGTTCCTGTAAACACACCACCACGATCTTGAGGGTTACGGTAATAGTAACCACCCGTTGCTATGCGATCTGAGTAGTTACCGAACATATAGAATTCTTTATCGTCACCAAGATCTAGTCCTACATTACCAAAAATAGTAATATCATCATCAATCTCAGGATTGCCCCAAATTTGTGCAGGATCATTTACCGAAGTATTTCCTGCACCAATTAAATCAGTAGCATCTGGGCGTTGCACTGAACGACTAGTCGCATCTGCAGTTTTATATTGAAAAGACAGATTAGCGAAGCCATCATCGGTAAAAGGTAAACCAACATTGCCATCTACCACTAATTGCGTACCATCACCTTCATAATACTCACCATGACGCACAGAGATTGAACCGCCATCAGCAGCATCTTTAAGCACAAAGTTCATCACGCCAGCAATCGCATCTGAGCCATATTGTGCCGCCGCACCATCACGCAAGACTTCAACTTGCTTTAAAGCAACGGAAGGGATCACCGAAATATCAGGCCCTTGAGCACCATCATTAACACCACCACCTTGGAATGCAATAACTGATGCACGATGACGACGCTTACCATTTAATAAAATTAACGTTGAGTCTGAAGACAGGCCACGCAAGTTTACTGGGCGAATAAAGGAGGCAGCATCTGAAATAGGTTGCTGACGCACATTAAATGACGGAACAGCCGCTTGTAGCATATCAAGCATATCAGAGGAGGCATTTTTGCCTAATTCATCACCACCAACTATATCAATAGGAACGGGTGAATCGGCAACAGAGCGAGGTGCAGAGCGCGTACCAACAACAGCGATACGTTCTACTTGTTCTTCTTTGGCTGAGCTTGCTGCTTCAGCAGCGTATGAGGGTGCTGCGCCTAACGCGACACCCACAGCTAGGGCTAACGTAGTAGCACGAAATTGAGTAGACATGTTATTTCCTTCTAAAATTTATTGTTCTATTAACCTGTGAGCTACCTTTAAAAAGATATAAAAGCAGTCTTGGTTTTCATAGTTTTTATAATTATTCATATTTATTGCTTCTTTGAGCATTTGAACATGTTTTAGTCCCAGCGATAAAAACCACTAGTGACAACTATTTATAAAGCAGTGATAAAAACTTTACAAGGGGGTTACAAGCTAGAACAAGCGATTTTATTACCAAAATCACTTACTACTGGTTCTTCTGTGAGGAGTATTTAGTAATAATATAGAAAATCATTCTCACTTGAATGTATAACAGACAACGCTTATAGCTTAGAAACCAGGAAAACAACTGTGCGAAAACATTCGTAATAATAAATGTGACTTTTATCAAAAAATAATATAAAGGTTATTTTCTATTTTTCCATTTCCATGAAGATAAAATACCAGTCACGCATAATTTATATACAAACAGCAATAAGCTCTTACATGCTGAAACAATATTTATTTACTAAACAAGGGGTTTTGAAGTTTTCGTCACGCCAATAAGCATGCTGGCACCTATTTCATTTTTTGGTTAAATTATCGCTAAGTGTTGACATCAACTACCACCGCTTTATAATTCAATTCGCTTAAAGTTCGTTTTATATTTTTGTACACCATTTCGCTGTTATTATCTCTTTATTTGAGCTAGCACGTCCTGTTTTATAAGTAATAGCAACACTTTTTAGCAAACCCGCTTTTTCATCTTTGTTTTATATAAATTTGTCAAAAGCATCATTACTCATAAAAATTTAGGATATAGTTATGTCTACTACTACTGGTACAGTTAAATGGTTTAACGAAGCAAAAGGCTTCGGTTTCATCGAACAAGAAAATGGCCCTGACGTTTTCGCTCACTTCAACGCAATCGTTGGCGAAGGTTTCAGAACATTAACTGAAGGTCAAAAAGTTGAGTTTACAGTTACTGATGGTCAAAAAGGCCCGCAAGCTGAGAACATTGTTGCACTTTAATGTACAGCAATTAATAATCTATTAAGATTATTGAAACAATATAATAAAAAAGCCAGTAACTTGTTACTGGCTTTTTTTATTGAAAAAAACTCGCATAAAATCCCCTATTGAATTACCTCTGAGTGATCAACATAGTAGTCCAGTTGACATAATGAGCAAAACTATTTTTGTAACTCAACGACTAACCCATGGGGCCTTTCAAAAACAGGGACAAGTTGTTGCCAAAAAGCTTGATTGTCACCAATAAAGCGCTTAACAGCCTCGGTGATTTGAACCCTTTGAGGTGTAGAGTCTATAGACAAGGGTGCATGTATTTCTATCAACTGTTTTTCATTCGCTTCATATGACATCTTGATAGGTTGCTCAATAATTCTTACTTTGGTATTAATAGGCACATGGTCATACATCCACTTAATATCTTCATCAAACATGCGTATACAACCTGAGCTTGCGCGCATACCAATGCCAAGTCGTTTATTGGTGCCATGAATCAAATACTCACTTTTTCCTAAGCGTAATGCATATTTACCAAAAGGGTTTTCTGGCCCTGGTGCAAACTCTGTCGCCATCTCTTTACCATGCTCCGCAAAATAACGATCACGCATCGCTTGAGTTGGTCGCCAAACAGGATCTTTCCGTTTGTCACTAATATAGCTTGTTACTTTTGGCGTTGCTAAGCCTTCTTTCCCTATCCCTACTGGAAATACATGTACAGTATTTTCCTCTGGCACAAAATAATAAAGACGCAGCTCAGGTAGGTTAATCACAATACCTTCATGCTTTATATAAGGTAATAACATCGCGCTAGGAATAAGGATTTCGCTGTCAAGCTCAGGTAAAAAAGGATCGACACCTGGATTTGCCGACATCAAGGCTAAAAAACCAACATTATATTGCTCAGCTATTTTTTGAAAGTAGTCTCCTTTAAGCACTTTATGCTTTTGCATTGCGCCGATTAATCGCGAGTTTTCTACTGGTAAGGAGTATGGTGTTGCGCTAATTTGATTGCAGGTGACCATCATCAACATTACACTCACCATGAAGCATTTATTCATCGCATTTTCTATTCTATTCACCTGAAGGATCTCTATTTTACTGCTAAAGATATTTGTTGTTAATAATTTGATTGACCATTACTTTTATTGGCTATTATATAATGCATAACCGCGTGCAGCTTTACTTAAATTGCCGGGTTCAATAGACACTATTGTCTTTAATAACTCCGCTAACTTAAAAAGCGCTTGTTGTTCGCCTTCCACAAGCTCTATTTCAAGCTCGTTAATAGTCAAAAATTCTCGGCTTACATGCGTATTGATAGTGCCTCTATCTAAGGCTAACTCAATGACACTACTACCTTGGCTAACAACCCAAGCCTGACGAGTAAAATTTGTACTAAAGATAACCTGCATTTTTTCCTGCAACAAGGCAATATCTGTGTTTTCGGGCCAAATATCCTCTGGAAATAAGGATAAGGCTAATTGGTTACTATCAATATCAACATTGTATTCAGGCCTTTGATGTAAACCATCGACCACTTTGCCTGCAGTTTTAACTGTTTGCTCATATTGGTCGGCTTGAGTTCGAATTCTCAAGCCGATATCCATTTTTCTTAAAGCAAGGTTTTCGCTATCAAAGTAATCATTTATTAGGCTCTTTTCACTGTAGTGAAAATCAATCTTTTGCTCTTTAAACATCGCCGTTATTTTGTCGGCAATATGAGGATTTTCTGCATCAGCAGGCGATAACAAGTATTTAAGTTCTATTTCTGTATTCATTGGCGAAATCGTTACTCTTTTTTAATCTCTGTCAAACTTGCCACAGCATACACTTTGTTTACCAAGACACCAACGGATTCCTAATCTTAACTTGATATCAAGGCAGCAAACACATAATATCTTCCTTTCAATGATTTATTATATCTAGTGGTTGTTTCATGAATATTCAATGCCTTTCTTTCAAACTACAAGCAATACGAGTAGTTAAACAAAATCTCATCGGTTTTTTCATTCTTTTTGCGACTGTTTTTTCTGTTCAAGCACAAGAAAATACTCAAGCTTTTATCTCAGATGATTTATCAATATTCATGCATGCAGGCCCTGGCACAAACTACCGTATATTGGGTACGATAAATGCTGGCGCTCAAATCCAAACAACAGGAAAATCAGACAAGGGATATAGCGAAATAGTTGATGATAAAAATCGCATCACTTGGGTTGAATCTAAATACATTACCAGTCAACCTGGACTCCGATTTGTTGTCGCCGATCTTAATAGCAAATTAGCTAGCGGCAGTGACTATAGTGCACAACTAGATGGCGAGATAAATGAATTAAAAAGCACAGTTGAAATGCTGAACCAAGAAAAAGCGAAACTAGAAACCGAGTTTAACAAAATTCAAAAACAGCTGAAACAAACCCAAAGTAAAGTCAAAGATCAAGACACTAATATTAAAAAGCAATGGTTTTTCAATGGCGCTATTGTCTTAGGCATTGGACTAATTTTAGGCCTTATTTTGCCTAAGTTTTTTGCCCGTCGTCGCAGTTCTATGGATAACTGGGGATAGCACTTACTCTTTTAAAGATAAAGTACTTAAGTGGAATATTAGCCGATGAAAATATTAGTGATCCCTAACCGTGGCCGATCTTACAATGCCGTACGCCCTGAAGCTGAGTGTTATATTGCTTTAGCCAAAGCTGGGCATGATGTCACCATAATGACTTGTGTAACTAATGCTTATTACGATGAATATAAAAAGGCCAACTTAAAGGTCATCGAATTAAAGTCGTTAAAAAAACACAGTTGGGCGGTTATTAAGCAAGTCCATCAATATATTAAAGAAAATGCTATTGATATAGTTTACGCCACTGAGTCAAAAGGCATTCCAAATGCGGCATTTGGCTGTATTGGTACCCAAGCAAAAATGATTGCCTATCGAGGTACCACTGGCGGCCTATATAAAAGTGATATTTCTAATTATTTATGTATGCTGCACCCTCGTATCAATGGCGCTATTTGCGTATCAGAAGCGGTTACCAAATACGTAAAACCTAAAATGCGAAATGCTATCCAAAGCAATGTTATCACTATTTATAAGGGGCATGACTTAGCTTGGTATTCAGATGAGGCTGTTGAATTAAGCAGTTTACATACTCAAAAAAACAATTTTAATATTGTCTGTATTGGCAGCCCGCGCCCACAAAAAGGCATGCAATATATGCTTGATGCCATGAAAGAGCTCAAAGATATTGACAATATTAGGTTAGTACTTGTTGGCGACAACTTCGATTGCGAACCATACAGTAGCAACATTAACGCAACAGGTATGGCTGATAAAATAATTCAAACAGGTTTTCGTTCCGATGTACCACAAATAGCAAAAGCATGTGATGTACTAGTATTACCTTCAGAGCGAGAGGGCTTACCACGGGTTGTTCTTGAATCACTCGCTGTTGGTACACCTGTGATCACTTCTGCCAATGAAGGTGCCATGGAAATCATTGAAGATCAAATTAACGGCTATGTTGTTCCTATTGGTGAAGGGAAAGCCATCGCTGATCGAATACGCATGTTAGTTAAAGATACCAAGCTGTTGAAACAATTAAGTGACAATGCACAAAAAACCATTGCCACAAAAATGTCTCACGCTAAAACAGTACAAGAGATGGAAAGTTATTTTCAAAGTATGCTTTAGCTCTTTATAACAAAGTGTTTACCATAACTTCCAATAATTTAGTTTTTTACGCATTTTAAATTTTCTTAACAAATTAAGAGGCTTACTTTTTTTAGCCATATTTTTACCCGCTAATAATTCATCGGCTGCATCTAGAACACGTTGTGAAGACTCGCCATCAACATAGGGATGGGTATCATCAATAAACGCTTTAACTTTAGCTTGCAATGTTTCAGGGTAAGATAGTGCATACTCAATGCTTTCTTCCAATCTACCTTTATCACTTATATTTATCATATAATCTTTAGGAGAAATATTATTAAAGGTAACCACAGGTTTATTCAACATTAAAAACATCATTAATACAGATGATGTATCACAAACCATGACATCTGCTTGTTGTAGTAATGGAATAACATTATCTGTTTCAATGAATGATAGATGTTCACCCTCAAGACTTTTGTATTGTTCGATAACCTCTACTGGCATTTTGGGATGAAACTGAATAAGCCATTGCCATTTTCCTGAAGCACTTAACTGTTTAACAGTTTCGAACAAGTGAGGAGCGCAAGTTAACGCACGGGAAAAGGTTGAACACATTAAAATGGTTGGCTTAGTATTTTGTTTAACCTTTGTTAAATCAAATAAAGGATCTAACGCTGTCCAGCCTGTTTGCTTTACCGAAAAATGTTGGTGCTTGTTGGCTAATTTTTCAAATTCTTCAGTTGTGTTAGGACCTTGAGTACAGTATAAATCAAAGCAACCTCTAATATTAAAGTGATCTTGCTTGCCACGTCGATTTATCTTACCGGCATTAAAACCATGAAAAACGCCCACTTTTTTACCCGGGATAAAATCAGGTACAACATTGCCTGGCACAAACACAACATGAGCTTTGTACTGTTGCACTTCATCTATTGATAACAACCTTTTTTCATCAACAGTTAAAAATTTGCCATTAACTTCACTTCCCTCTAAAAACCAAGCTGCTTGATCACCTCTTGCTAGTATCACTTCTTGTAATGGTCGTAAAATAGCATAGGAATAGTTTTGGGAAATATAAAACAAATAACGCTTAGTTGGCATAGGTTTTTCAACTTGCAATGAATAATAATACTTACATTTTAAACCTATATAAACATTATGAAAACACGTATAATCCTTTTCCTTCAAATATATAATTTATCAACCAGTAAACGGATCTTTCATTACATGTTTTTCTCTAAATATTCATTCGCTAAATGTTTTCTCTTTAGTAGTTTTGCTATAGCAACTTCTGCTTTAGCTGAGCCTTGGATAGATACCTCAGATATATATTTAAAAGCCAACATTCAATTACTCGCTGATACAGGTAAAATAATCACGCCAGTAACGACTTACCCCTTAATGTGGCATGACATTAGTCGTGATCTGAAAAACATTGATGTTACCAGTTTAACCACAAGTCAAAAAAACGCTTACTATTATGTTAATCATCAATTTAAACTAGCGAAAAAAAATCAAACTCGTATTAAAGCTCAAGTAGGAATAGAAAATAAGCGCTTTACTAGCTTTGGCGATACAGCAAGTGATAAAACAAGTATTGCTATGCATTCAAGCATCATGTTCGATAATTTTGCTGCTAAAATAGCTCCAAGTTATACTCAGAATCCAATTGACGGTGATAAAACACGTTTTGATGAAAGCTATGTCGCTGCTTTTCTGGGAAACTGGGTACTTTCATTTGGTCAACAAAATCGTTGGTATGGGCCAACATGGGATACGAGTTTAAGCTTAACTAACAATGCCAGACCCATTACAGCCTTGTCTATATCACGTAAATCTGCCGAGCCTTTCATTATACCTTTTACTGAGTTTGATATTCCTTGGACTGTCACTAGTTTTATGGGAAAAATGGATGATGAACGCACGGTCAAAGATACACTGCTATGGGGGTTTAGATTAAATTTTAAACCTTTTAAAAACTTAGAGGTTGGCCTAACTCGTTTGGCGCAATGGGGCGGCGAAGGACATTCACAAAATTTTTCTACTTTCTGGGATATTCTTATTGGTAGAACTAATTGTGGTATTGATGGTGCGTGTGAAGACAATGGTCAAAATCCTGCTAACCAACAAGCCGGTTATGACTTACGGTACAGTTTCAGTATATTTGATGTGCCCATGAGCTTTTATGGACAAAAATTTGCTGAAGATGGTAACGAAAACACCTTGAATTATTTAACTAAAGCTCAACCACAAGTTGGCTTTGATGCTCATTTAAATATTTTTGGCAAAGCGAGTACCGTATTTATTGAATTAGCTGACAGCTTGGCTGATTGTGGCGAAAGAGACAAAATTGGTGATTGCTACTATGAACACTCAACCTACTCAACAGGCATGCGTTATAATGGCCGTACTGTTGGTAGCACTTATGAGAATGATGCAAAAACTTATGTGTTAGGTGCAATATCACAACTGAACAGCAATACCAGACTTACCACTAAGCTACGCTTTTTAGATCTCAACTATGATAATAGTGACAAAGCCCCGGATAACCCTCTTATTGGCAATACGGTTACTAGCATTGCAGAGCAAGTTTGGATGATATCAAGCAGTGTTCAGCATGATTATAGAAACTGGCGCTTCACTTTATCAGGCGATATTAGTCAATCAAGTTATGAGAATGATATTGATGATGAAACAGAGTTTAATGCTTCTTTGCAGGTTGAATATAATCTTTAACTATCAATCTCTAATTTAATCTATATAACTAAAGCATCTAGCGGTTATATTTTTTTCATTTGACAGTCTTAGAGTAAATGCGCTATTAATAGTCACATAGCAAATTATTAAACAAAGAAATTACTGAATAAAATGATTACATTAACTAAGCATATTCTCCTCAACCTCCTCGTACTCACTGTGCGCGGCTAGGTTTTATTGCTTATTAAAAACATTTTCAGATAATATTCTAAAAATAAAAACAGATAAGAATTCATTAAAACCCGCGCTAACTAACGCGGGTTTTTTACGTCTATGTGTTAGTTGGCATTTAAAAATTAGTAAACTAAGTTAGACATATAAAGGATAAAAACATGAGCACTTCATCGCCAAAAGATAATGTCATAATTTTCGATACAACTTTACGTGATGGTGAGCAAGCACTAAATGCTAGCTTATCAGTACATGAAAAACTGCAGATTGCCCTATCGCTTGAACGCTTAGGTGTCGATATTATGGAAGTAGGTTTTCCAGTATCTTCTCCGGGTGATTTTGAATCGGTTCAACAAATTGCTCGCACCATCAAAAATGCGCGAGTTTGCGGGTTAGCTCGTGCAGTGGAAGCTGATATTGATGCCTGCGCACAGTCATTGAAAGTCGCCGATCAATTTCGTATTCATACCTTTATCTCGACCTCGGATGTACATGTTCAACAAAAATTGCGTAAAGAATTTTCTGACGTGCAAGCCATGGCTGTACACGCGGTAAAATACGCCCGTAAATTTACCGACGATGTAGAATTCTCTTGTGAAGATGCTGGCCGTACTCCTATCGATAATTTATGTAGCATGGTTGAAGCCGCCATTGACGCAGGTGCAACAACGGTTAATATTCCAGATACTGTTGGTTACACCTTACCGTTTGAATTCCAAGGTATCATTACCAATTTATTCAATCGCGTCCCTAATATTGATAAAGCCATTATTTCGGTGCATTGCCATAACGATTTAGGTTTAGCGGTTGCTAACTCTATGGCCGCTGTCCAAGCAGGTGCTCGTCAAATTGAATGTACCGTAAATGGTATAGGTGAGCGTGCTGGTAATTGCTCTTTAGAGGAAGTGGCGATGATCATGCAAACTCGCCAAGGGTTATTAGGGGTTCATAGCAATATAAATCATCAAGAAATTGCCCGCACCTCTAAACTAGTCAGCACCTTATGTAATATGCCAGTGCAATTAAACAAAGCAATCGTTGGTGGTAATGCCTTTAGCCACTCTTCAGGTATTCACCAAGATGGCATGTTAAAAGCGAGTAATACTTACGAAATTATGACACCCGAAAGTGTTGGCATTGCAAAAACTAAGCTAAATCTTACTTCACGCAGTGGTCGTCATGTAATTAAGCACCGTATGGAAAGTTTAGGCTACCAAGAAAGTGATTATGAACTTGAGCAACTTTACGCTGATTTCTTAGCGCTAGCCGATAAAAAAGGCCAAGTATTTGATGATGATTTAGAAGCCTTAGTCTTTAAATTGCAGCAAAAAGATTTTAAAGATTATTACCACTTAGAAAATATTAAAGTGCAATGTGGTGATGGTGACTTTGCAACGGCAAGTATCAAATTAGTATCGGGAGACGACAGTGAAGGTAAAATTCATGCGGCTACTGGTAATGGCCCTGTTGATGCATTGTATCAGGCCATTAAGCAAGCAGCTGATATTGAATTTTCCGTCAGTGATTACAAAATTTCGAACAAAGGATCTGGTGAAGATGGCTTAGGACAAGCCGATTTAGTGGTTACTTGGAATGGCAGAAATTTCCACGGCTATGGCTTAGAAACTGATGTTATAGAAGCATCGGGGCAAGCGCTTATCCACGCATTAAATAGCATTCGCAGAGCCATGACTATTGCCGATCTAAAATCAGCAAAGCAAACATAACGATAGACAAGATAAGGGAAGTAAAAACTCCTCTTAGCAAAACTAAAATTTGAGTAATAAGGTTTACAATAATGTCCAACATAGCAATTTTAGCCGGTGATGGTATCGGCCCAGAGATAATGGTTGAAGCCAAAAAGGTATTAACCGCCGTTTCAACAAAATTTGATATTGAAATTAACACCAAGGATTATGATATCGGCGGCGCTGCTATTGATAATCATGGCAATGCCCTACCCGACTCAACCATGAAAGGTTGTCAAGCAAGCGATGCCATTTTATTTGGCTCAGTGGGAGGGCCTAAATGGGCAAACTTACCACCAACAGAACAACCTGAGCGCTGTGCTTTATTGGGTTTACGTGGTCATTTCGATTTGTTTTGTAATATGCGCCCAGCCACTTTACAGCCGGCATTATCATCATTATCAACATTGCGTAGTGATATTTCCGAGCAAGGTTTTGATGTGCTGGTTATTCGCGAATTAACCGGCGATATTTATTTTGGTGAGCCAAAAGGCCGTAAAGGTGAAGGCGACGAAGAAACAGGGTTTGATTCGATGTTTTATTCACGTCGTGAAATAAAACGTATTACTCACCTTGCTTTTCAGGCCGCACAAAAGCGCAATAACAAGGTAACCTCGGTAGACAAAGCCAATGTGCTAGCTACTAGTCAATTATGGCGTCAAGTGGTTGAAGAAGTGGCTGTTGAGTACCCAGATGTTGAATTGGAACATTTATATGTTGATAACGCGGCAATGCAATTAGTACGCGATCCAAACCAGTTTGATGTAATGTTATGTCCAAATTTATTTGGCGACATTTTGTCTGACATTTGTGCCATGATCACAGGTAGCATGGGCTTATTACCTTCAGCAAGCTTGAATGAGCAAGGCTTTGGTATGTACGAACCCGCTGGCGGTAGTGCACCAGATATCGCAGGTCAAGGCATTGCTAACCCTGTCGCTCAAATTTTATCCGCTGCACTGATGCTACGTTATAGTTTAAATGAAGATGCAGCTGCTAAAGCTATTGAAGACGCCGTTGCTCACGCCTTGGACAATGGCATATTAACCGCGGACCTTTTACCAGCTGATGAGCGAACAAAGGCAAAAACCACCAGTGAAGTAGGTGACTATATCTGTAAACAAATTGAGAACGCATAACATGACAACTAATACCCCTCAAACCATGTATGAAAAATTATGGCAAAACCATTTGGTTGAAGACGTAGCAGGTGAAACACCGTTACTTTTTGTTGATCGACATTTGATCCATGAAGTTACCTCACCGCAAGCGTTTGCTAATTTACGTTTTCATAATCGCCCTGTCCGTCATCCTAAGCGCACCATCGCTACGATGGATCACAATATATCAACGCGCTCAATTGAAATTGATGCCGCTGGTGAAGGCGCAGCCAATCAATTACGCGCGCTAGAAAAAAACTGTAAAGATTTCGGTATCGAACTTTTTGGTATGGGTCACAAAAACCAAGGTATCGCTCACGTAATGGGGCCAGAGCTTGGCTTAACCCTACCGGGCACTATCATTGTTTGTGGTGATTCACATACGGCTACTCACGGTGCATTCGGTGCCCTAGCATTTGGCATTGGCACCTCGGAAGTAGAGCATGTTTTTGCCACACAAACCTTGCGTCAAAATAAAGCCAAAACCATGAAAATTGAAGTAAAAGGTCATGTTGGCAAAGGTATTAGTGCTAAAGACATTATTCTGGCTATTATTGGTAAAACTGGCAGTGCTGGCGCTACAGGTTATGTAGTTGAATATTGCGGTGAAGCAATAGAAGCTTTGAGCATGGAAGAGCGCATGACAGTATGTAACATGAGCATAGAGTTTGGCGCAAAAGCTGGCTTAGTTGCCCCTGATCAAACCACTTTTGATTATGTTGAAGGTAAAGAATACGCCCCTAAAGGCGAAATTTTTGAGCAAGCAGTGAATGATTGGAAACAATTAAAATCAGATGAAAATGCCATTTTTGATGCAGTATTAACGCTTGATGCAAAAGATATTAAAGCACAAGTCACTTGGGGAACAACGCCTGGGCAAGTGACAAGTATTGACAGCACAGTCCCCTCACCGACCGATTTTACCGATCCCGTTGAGCAAGAGTCTTGTAAACAAGCACTTGAGTATATGGACTTAACCGCTGGCACTAAAATTACTGATATCAGAGTAAATAAAGTCTTTATCGGCTCTTGTACTAACTCCCGCATCGAAGATCTTAGAGCTGCAGCCAATGTGGTTAAAGACTACACCGCGAATGGCCAAAAAGTGCAAGGCTCTGTTGACGCCATCGTAGTGCCTGGCTCTTATCGAGTTAAAACGCAAGCAGAGAGTGAAGGCTTAGATAAAATCTTTAGTGATGCGGGCTTTGAATGGCGCTTGCCGGGCTGCTCTATGTGTTTAGGTATGAATGACGATGTACTTGAAGCTGGCGACCGCTGTGCTTCAACTAGTAACCGCAACTTTGAAGGCCGTCAAGGTCGTGGCAGTCGTACACACTTAGTTAGCCCAGAAATGGCTGCAGCGGCAGCGATTACAGGTCATTTTGTCGACTTAAACGCGTAACAATTGTCTTTTTGCTATTTAAACCAATTAAGGCGTCAAAAGTACTCATTGACTATCGTCAACTCCGTGCTTTTTTCTATTAATTGAATCAAATAGCTTCAAGAAAAGTCGCTACTTAAAATTTTTAGGAATGCAAATGGAAAAATTTACCACACATACTGGCTTGGTTGTGCCATTAGATATCGCCAATGTCGATACCGATCAAATCATCCCAAAACAGTTTTTACAAAAAACTGAGCGCGTTGGCTATGGCAAACATTTATTTCACGATAGCCGCTATCTTGATCATAGCGGTA
>JAPHTO010000145.1 GCA_026196955.1 Colwellia sp.
AATAAATTATCTGACAACGCCGATTTTGCTCCGACAGATGAAATTTGGGTCACTAAAAATATCTTATTAGAAGCAATTGATATTGGTGAGGTGGCATCATTACATAGTTTTGAGCAGCGTTTTTCTCAAACTAGAGATATCCCTGAGCCTAGCAGCTTATTACTCCTTTCATTAGGTTTATTTGGATTACTAGCTAGAAAAAGTCAACATTAGTATGACGACTTGTGATTAATAGCCTAAGTTAGCTTGTGCGACTTTTGTTATTAATCAGCTCCATCTCTAAAGCATTAATATTTAACATGAAAAACGGATCCTATATGGATCCGTTTTTATATTTATTAAATTTATTGGAAAAGTAAATGTCGTATTTTTGTCAAAGTTTTAAACTTCTTAGCTTTGGGGCTAGCTAACTCTACTTGCTAACTCTGGATAATGAGATACTTCCTGCCCTACATACTGTTAATAATAAATTACACCTTTATAAAAATATTAAGTAAAGCATTTTTAGAAGTTATAACTAATACTACCAATAATATTTCGTCCGGCTTCATTTTGACCAGAGCCATGTATGCGGTAATTCTCATCTAAAATATTATTTAATTGTAAGCTAAATAGTAATTGCTCTGAGATCACATAACCCGAACTTAAGTTCCAAACGGTGAAACTAGGGGTACCACCAGGTGGTATACGTTGTTTATCACTTTTGTCTCGAGTAGATAATCTATCGGCTTTAGCAAAAGCAACTAGCTCTGTGTTGAGCCACCAGTTGTTTGATTCAGGCGTGTATTGCAGGCCTACTCGTGCATTAGTTGGCATCAAACGGCTCATATATTCTCGTGTAAGTATCTGCTCTGAAGTTGGAAAGGTATCTACTTTTCCTTCAATATAGGCAATGCTTGCGGTTAAATTTACTTGCGTATGTAGTTGATAACGTAAATCAAATTCACCGCCATAGGCGTAACCGTCTCCTAAATTCATTTTAGTTATTTCAAACTCACCTTCATCATTTTGTTTGCCTGTTGGCACTCGTTGTATTTGATCTTGAATATCGGTGTAATAAAGAGCTAAATCATAATCAAAGCGTTCAGAGCGATATTTTATGCCAGTATCAAAGCTGAGATAATGCTCAGAATCTAAATTTAGGCTTGGTGTTTCAAACTCGTTTGAGCGTGCGCTGTCGAAACGTGTTAAATCAGATAGATTCGGTGCTCTAAACCCCTGAGATATTCCCAAATAAGCACTGTGTTGTTTTGGAGTGATTTGATAGTTGTAACGTATATTGCCAACAAGATCTTTCCAGCTTTCATCTAGTTGAGTCATATTTCCTGTTAAAGGATCGCGAATTTTATTGGCATCAACGGACATGTAATTCCATCGTATTCCTATATCAATAGTTGATTGCTCGTTAAAGCTATACTTATCTTGTAAATAAAAACCATACCATTGGTAGCTAGAGTCATCAGCTACAGGCCCTTGAATAGGATTTTTACTCGAAAAGCTATCAACATCATCATGATAATATTCAACACCATAAATTAACTCGTGTTGGTTAAATAGCTTATAAAAATGGCTCGTAATACCTACTGTTTTTACAGTGACACCTTGGGTGTCATAGCGATCTTGGCTTCTTAATCGCTCTCTAGTTTCTTGTTGCTTTTGGTAAGATAAGGTGAAATCAGCGCTATCAGCAAAGTGGCCCAGTTGTGTTGTTGCTAGTTTTAGATAACTTAACTCATGCAGTTGGTCTAAATCTCGCTTTAACTCGTTACCTAGCTGTGTACCAGCAAAGCTTTTAGAAAAAATTGTTTTGTGTGTTCTAGGTACATCATCTTGCTTCGTTTTAAAGTAGGCAGCATTCAACTGCCAATCGTTATTTAATGTGTGAAGCCATTTTATGTCGATATTATATTCATCGTAGCCAGTGTTGGGTTGCTCGTCTGTACTATCTCCAGCAATAAGGTTGCCAAACTTCTTACCTGTAGCGCCAACAGAAAATACTGAATTATCGCTTATTCTAGCATCGTATGAAGCTCTGATTTGACTGGATTGCTCAGCCGTTGAACCTCGATAAAAAAGCCTAGCTGACTGTTCACTGCTTACATCCTCAATGCTTTGTATACGAGTAATGGCATTTACCGTTCCGCCTATTGCATCAGAGCCATAAGTAACAGAAGTTGAACCTTTGACAACTTCAAAGCGTGAGATAGATTGGGGATCAACAGTATTCCAGTACTGATTAGGCCCTTCTCTAAATGTTGAATTATTTAGTCGCACCCCATCAATTAAGAATAAATTTCGAAAACCGGTAAAGCCTCTAATGTAAGGAGATCCTTGACCATGAGCGGTTTTTTGTAATAAAACGCCTGATAAGCTGCCTATGGCATCTACAGTGGTACGAAAACCTTGTTTAAATAGCTGATCTTCATAGATAACTTCAGTGCTATAAGCACTTTCCAGTTCAGATACAGCTATTCTATCGGCAGTGATAACAATCACTTCATCAACACTGTAGGCGAAGGGGGAAATTAGTAATAAGTAAAATGCACTATTAATATTCTTCATTTCATCAAATCCATTTTGTTTTTCTTGTGTTTTGTATGAAAAAGCATCAATATAATTTTAGACTTGATTGAGTAAAATTCAAGTAATGACAATGTATTAAGTGGTTTTTATTGAAAAAATGTAACTGATAAATAATTTTTTTTCGAAAGCGTAAAACTTCTACTAAAATTATATTATCTGCTTGGAAAGCATCAGGAGAAAAACAGTGAGCAAGTTTTTTATAAGTATTGTTATAGGAGGTCTAGCCATTGTTTTGTCAATGTCGCTTTTTAATAATGAAACACCTGTTAAGCGAGCGGCTGAAAACAAAAACCATACACCTGAAAAGCAAAAGCGTGTTGTAAAAACTGACACTGATAATGTTGGCATCATCAAAAATAGCAATGAAAAATTAGTTTCTGAGCAAGAAAGAAGCGTGGATACTTTACAGGCAAAAAAACAAGCTTCACAAAATAAAACAGCAGAGCATTTACAGCTAGCTTTGGCAAGGGTGCCAGATTCTTATCATAGTATTTTTCAATGGTCCCAAGAGGTCGATGAAGAAATGGTGAATGAGTATGCCTTAGCAGCAAGTAATCAAGAGCAACAGCTTGCTGATATTAACTTAGAGCAGCAATTAAGCGATTTTATCTTTCAACATGAATTATCAACTCAGGTCGATATTGAAGTGTTACGTTGCACTGCGTCAAGCTGTGAGGTTTACGGAAAAGAGTTAAGCTCAAATGCTTGGGGCGTCATCATAGAAGATGCAAAGCAGGCATCGTGGTGGTCATTTTCAAATGATGCCACTCGCAATGGCATGAGCACAACGGGTGAAATGGTATTTCTAACTATAATTAGAGACTAATATTCTAAAGGAGATTGTTATGGGAGTTACAGGTACTAATAAGTCATACTTCAAAGTTTTTGTTGTAATGATGAGTTTATTTGTTATTTTTTCGTCAAACAGCAAAGAAGTACTCTACCTATCTAATGCTGATGGTGACCTAGAGCTTTATGTGAGTAATATAGAAAAAGGTACAACTCGGCAACTGACGAATAATACCTTGGATGATACCCAAGCTAGTTGGTCTCCTGACGGTAATTGGATCGCCTTTACTGGTAGGGTAGATGCTGACTTAGAGGTGTTTGTTATTTCTGCAGATGGAAAAAATAAACGTCGTTTAACTCATCACGCTGATGGAATAGATTATTCGTCAGTTTGGTCAAATGATGGCAAAAAGCTCCTGTATATATCGCAAACTAAAAAAAGTTATCGACTAGTTGAGTTAACGCTAAAAGATAATAGAAAAAATATATTGATTGAAGGTGAGCTAGAATTAAAATCTCCAAAATGGTCGCCAGATAATAATTTTATTTCTTATATCACTGGCGAAGGTAAAACGTCGCGACTTAATATTATTGATGTAGCCACTAAAAAGGCCACCCCGTTAACTTCATTTAATAAAGAGCAGCATATTAACTTTAATTGGGCACCAAACTCACAAAGCATTGTTTTTTGTGCGAGAAGAGACAAGGTGATCGATTTATATAATATTGACGTAAAAACTAAAAAGGAAACTAGGCTAACGGATCTTTGGACTATTGATACTGAAGCTGATTATTCTCCCAATGGTGAGAAGTTATTATTTTTAAGCTCTCGGGAAGATAAGGTAAGAAGGCAACTATTCATTGGAGATAAACACCTTAAAAAGGTTAATGCTATCACGCCCAAAAATGTTGAAATACTTAATCCAGTTTGGTCACCAGATGGCTCAGAAGTAGCTTTTTCATTATATTCACAACGTCGTTTTGTTGTTGTGGTTAAGGATTTAGCAACAGGTAAAGATAAACTATTAAATGCGCAAGATGGGGGATTTCAATATCACCCAAAATTTAGACCTAAAAGTTAAATCAAGACACACTGTTTAAAACAATACGTATTTTAAACAGTGTGATAATAGGGACGTGAGTTAAAAAGGATCTTTTAATATTTTATCAATAACCCATTTGCCACCATCAACTTGCACTAAAGACAAGCGTTTAACATCTTTTAAGCGCTCTTCTTGATAAAAGCCATCAAAATATAGGGTAATAACTGCTTTGTTCTTAAATTGCTCTCTAAGCTTCACGCCGCTGTCATCAGGTTTAATCTCTACTTTATCGTATGACATGTTAAAGAGGTGACGAGCTACAGCCTTGGGAGATTGATAATGCAATATTAATCGAGCAAGCTTAGGCGCACACACAGACGCTGCCTTTTTACTGTCTTTTTCATTATATAAAGCATCAAAAAAAGCAACAGCGACAAGCTCAGGGTTGTCAATTTTCGTTATTTCGGTTTCATCGCCGCCACAAGCACTGAGCAAGAAGATTGCAATAAGAATGAACACGTTAGTTTTGAGCATAACAGGTGAGATTTTAATAATATTAAACACTTTTTTAAGCATAACCTAAGTTGCGTGCCTACGACAATGTGTATTGTTACATTTACTAGAAAACTTCTAATTTCATAAATTGGATAATAAAAAAGGTGCCTAAGCACCTTTTTTATAGTCAATAATGATTCATTATTTATTGCACTAATTCTTTTTCTGAAAAACTATCACTAAACAAGGCACTTGATAAGTAACGTTCAGCTGAGCTTGGTAATATTACAACAATAGTTTTACCTGAGTTCTCAGGTAACTCAGCAAGTCGCTTCGCTGCAACGACAGCCGCACCAGATGAAATCCCGGCAAGTATACCTTCTTCTTTCATTAAGCGATGTGACATTGCCATAGAGTCTTCGTTTGATACTTGCTCAACACCATCTACTAGCTCAAGATCAAGATTGCCTGGAATAAAGCCAGCACCAATACCTTGGATCTTATGTGGTCCAGGTGTTAATTCTTCACCGTTAAGTTTTTGGGTGATAACGGGTGAATCTGTCGGCTCTACAGCAATACTTTTGATTGCTTTACCTTGAGTTAATTTTAAGTAGCGGCTTGTACCTGTAATTGTACCACCAGTACCAACGCCAGAGACTAAAATATCAATTTCACCCTTGGTATCTTGCCAAATTTCAGGGCCTGTTGTTTTTTCATGAATTTGAGGGTTTGCTGGATTATCAAATTGCCCTAATAAAACATATTTTTCAGGATCTGAATCTTTAATTTCTTGTGCCTTAGCAATAGCGCCGTTCATGCCTTTTGCACCATCTGTTAATTCAACTTTAGCCCCTAAAGCAGATAACAATTTGCGGCGCTCTAAACTCATAGTACTCGGCATTGTCAGCGTAATACCATAGCCTCTAGCAGCAGCAACAAAAGCAAGTGCAATACCGGTATTACCACTAGTAGGCTCAACTATTTCTTTCCCTTCACCTAGTAGTCCCTTTTCTTCAGCATCCCATACCATACCTGCACCAATACGGCATTTCACACTAAAGCTTGGGTTTCTGGCTTCAATCTTGGCGTAAACGGTTGCCGTTGGTGTACCGTCACTATTTTTATCAGCTATAACACGGTTAAGTTTTACTAATGGTGTGTTACCAATAGAGGTTGAGTTATCTTCAAATATATTAGACATGGTTAAATCCTGTGACTATTTTCACTAAAGTATATTTGTTAAGATTAGCTTCTTATGACAGAAAAAGAAGTGATATTTTGTTATAACTTATATGCATTTATGGAATATATAACCCGTTTTCTAGCATAAATGTCACTTTCTGGCCTAACTACTTCAAATTTACAATGAATATGACTTTTGAAGAGTGTTTGAGCATCTAAATAAAATAGGATTTGAAAAAACAATATGAGCGCATTTCAAGGTACAAACAATTATATAGCGTCAAACGAATTACAGTTGGCGGTCAATGCTGCTATTGCATTAGAGCGACCACTGCTAATAAAAGGTGAGCCAGGTACAGGTAAAACTATGCTTGCAGAGGAGTTAGCGGCAAGTTTAAACGTCCCTCTCATTCCTTGGCATATAAAGTCGACGACTAAAGCACAACAAGGCTTATATGAATATGATGCTGTTTCACGCCTTAGAGATAGTCAACTAGGTGATGAAAAAGTTAAAAATATTGCTAACTATATTGTGAAAGGAAAATTATGGCACGCCTTTACGGCAGATGAACGACCAGTGCTTTTAATTGATGAAATAGATAAAGCGGACATTGAATTTCCCAATGACTTGTTACTCGAGTTAGATAAAATGGAGTTTTTTGTGTATGAAACGCAAGAAAAAGTTATTGCGAAACAAAGACCCATTATTATTATCACTTCCAATAATGAAAAAGAATTACTGTGTGCATAAAATTATGATTGTTAATGTGCGTCCTTGACAATGAAAAAATATGACCTAGTTTTAAGACTGAACTATAACAAAGGTCAGTTTAATGAGCAGTCAAGATTTTAAGGTTTTAAAGGTAGATGTAAAACGAACTCCCAATATCACTCAAGCTATCGACTCTGATACAGGTGAAGTTAAAATTGGAATTAAAAAATCTTCAGTAAAAACGTATAAACTTTCTGTAATAGTTCAGCCTAACGGCTTACCTCTTTATCCACATAATCAATTCTTATATAGCCGTATTTCTGAAGGAAAAGAATCAACAGCTACTGAAGCACAAGCATTATTAGCCTTCGAAAGGTTTTTATCTTCAATCAACAAAAACTTTCAATCGTTGAGTTCTGCTCAGGAAGAAGGTGCTCCTTGGTTATTTGCAGATTACTTATTAGATAACTTAAAAGAAATTGACCCAGTAACAGACAAAGTAATAAATAACCCTGAAGGATATTCAATATCAACTGCTAGAAGTTATATCGATATAATCATTAACTTCTATAAATGGTTGCATTCTAATGGAATATTTTTCATAACCAAAAAACAAAAACCTTTTAACTTCAAGACAGTAACAATTAGAAAAGGTCAAAAAATCGATCAACATAAAATGTTAGCTCACTTGACCAATTTCCGAAAAGCTATTGTTGTACAAACTACAGACTTAAAAAGTAGGTTTCCTAAAATCCAGTCCACGCCATCACATATGAAGCTAAAACCAATGACATATGAGGATAAGGATATCTTTATCGATTACTTAAATAACAACTATACGAAAGGATCAAAAAAAACTAAGTCATTAATGTTTAGATTAAAAATTGCTACCGGTTTGAGAGTTGAGGAACTGGCTACACTTCCTGCGTCAGGCATTCATTACCCATCAGGTAATGAAAGTAAAATACCTTTTTTAATATCACTAGCAAATGGTTGTGAAACAAAATTTGATAAGCCGAGAAAAATTGAAATCCCATATGAACTGATGTTGGAACTTTATGAATATTTACACGATGATGATAGAGATGAATTATTAAAAAAAGGGGTAAAAAGTCTACAGGAAGACCAGAGAAAAGAAATTAATGCACGAGAAGAGTATATTAAAAAATATAGTCAAGAAAATGCACCTGAAGAACTTAAGCTTATCTCAGATGATTTTGAACATGGTCGGCTATTTATCAACGCAAATGGCCTCCCGTATAGCGTATCTACAATAAAATCTGAGTTCAGTGTTATTCGTAAAAAAATAAGAAAAACTTCCCCTCATTGGTATTATAAATTACATGACCTCCGTTCGACTTTTGCAACTCATTGGTTAAAAGAAAATTGTGAAACCAGAGCATTAATTTTTGATCTGTTGATGGATGAATTATCTGGTTTAATGGGACATGAATCAACAGAGGTAACTCAAAAATATATCAACTTTATGAACGATAAGGCTGCTAAATTAGAGTTTTCTAGAAGAAAAAATTTGCTAGCTTCTGAAGTGATGGTGTGAGTATTTTGACTAAAATAAGAAAAAGTCCTCTAGATAAAAAGTCGTTAGAACGAAAGCCTATAATTTTGAGAGACAAAAAATTAGCTGATCTTAGCGTAATGAGCCAGCAAATTACTTTGTCTGATAAAACTTCACCAACAATGAATTTCTGGAAATTTATCCCTGAAAACTCTAACGAAGCTAGTCGAATTTTAATATTTAAAATTGCGACTAGCGTAAGTTTAAAGTTAGCAGATAAAGCATCTCACGATACTGTATATAATGCCTATAGCACATTTTCTAAGTATTTTGATTACTGTGTCTCGAATGAGGTAGATCCTATATCTAAAGAAGGCTATTTATCATATTTAGGTAAAAATGGTGAGTTAGTCCGATTAGTAGAGTTAGCTAAAGTACCCCTAGCTTATTTATACTTATACGAAAATGAAACTGAAGTGGGTCTATCAGCAAATTCAGCCAGCTCTAGAGCTGGATTTATTAAACAGTATTTAAATGCTGCGGAAATTTACGAACCTACTTGGGATAGAGATTTACCTAAACATAAATCTGACCCAAACCCGACTAAAGCTTACTCTCAATTAGAGTATTTGAAAGCTCTGAGAAGATTGCAGTTTGTATTTTTTTCAATATCTACTCAACTTATTCAGCTAAATGAAGATAATCCTAATAGTACCGAGGCCATATATGCTGTTATCGATGAACTTGATACTGGCGAAATTTTATCTATTGAAACGGATGTAAACCCAAAGGCTAATGTAGGTAGCGTTAACTTTAAATCCGCCTTTAACTTAGCAATGACATCTGCATTCTATTTGTTTTGTCATTATAGTAATTTTAATACGAGCTCTATTACAGGTGTTTGTCATCCTATCAAGTTCGGAAATCACCATGATAATAAGCAAAATAGAACTACCCGCTATGCCAATATAAAAGCTTGGAAATCTCGCTCTACAAAAGTTGTTGAGAGTACTTTTTCAGAAGAAAGCGAAGAAGATGAAATAACACTAGAAATCGATAAAACAGATGGCCTTTCATTTATTAAAACACTTATAAAACTATCAACTCTTGTTAACGAAATTAACAGTGAAGAAGAGCATCCTCCGCTATTCTTTAATCTATCATCAGATGGTAATGTACATCATTTTAATCTTCGTCAAGGGAGTGTAAATCTTCTTAAAGTCCTAAACCTATATTCAGACCAAAAAAAACTTCATACCAAGTACCTAATAGAGCGATTTAATGAACTTCAGGATTTGAAGTTACTGACTACAGTAAAAGTAGTGGATGGCATTGTTAATAAAACTCAAATTAGTGTAGGCACTAGAGAGTATAAATTAACATTGATGCGTTGTGCCTATGCAGCATTACGCTCTATTACTGATATTAAGTTAAAAGATATCTATATGCCTCTAACATATTCAAATGTTGATGAAGATGGCTATGTGGTAGCGTCTTTTCGATATAAGCAAGGAAACGAGGGAAGCTTTAAGGTTTTGAGCGCTTATGTCCCATTTTTACAAAAGCTAGAGAATTACTCTCAGGGTTTAAATGGTCTTGCACCTAGCAAATATCACCCAAAACAAAAAACAACTCCTTTTCTACTTCCATTAGGAAAACGTAACGGAACTTATCAATGGAATGAAGAAGAGCTAGCTATTCGACCTTTCCTTTCTAAAATTGGAATTTTCTTGGGGGATTATTTATTAGATTTAAACGCCATGAGATTTCGAGCTACAGCTTCGAATAATAACGTAAACCCCGACGATGGAGGGCTAGAAGTCGCTACTTCACTATTGCAAAATACTATTGAAACTTTACAAGGGCATTATACCGCTGGAAACCCTGATCAAAATCGATTGATCGTAAATCAATCTCTTGAGGTTTTAGAAGAAATCGCACGTGGGTATTCATTAAAAGATGCTAAAGAGAATGTTCGAAAAGCCAGATCAATAGAGGTTTTAGAGTATGACGCATGGAAAAAATTGCGACAACCAACTAATTTAAATGGAATTTTATGCGATGGAAAGCCAACAGGTAAAGCAGAAAAAGAGCATAAAGCATCTTCTAAATTGGCAAAGAAACTTATTAATGATGACATAGAAATTTCCTGCTATCAGTATGATATGTGCGTTGAATGTAAAAGTGCGAAATTGGTTAATGATGTTGATAGCGCTTACAAGCTACTTTCATTTGTAGAGCTATTGGAAGAGTCAGAAATTAATCAATCAGTTAATGATGAATTAGCTATCAAAGCTGAACAGTTATTGTACTTAGCAGAAGTAAATTTGTCAGCAGAAATACTTGAAGCCGCTGAAGATAAATTGGCTGAAGAAGGGCGATACCCTTTGCATAACAATAATTATTTAAACTCTATGATAAAAGTAGATTACGATGCTTAAACTTGATGATCCAAATAAAAATATAGCTTTTCATGAGGCAAATTGTTTCGGCGATACGGATAATTATTATAGGGATAAACTGCTCCCTCTGATGTTAGCAAATGAATGGAATAGTGTTGAATCAGCAGTTGCATACACATCATCAATAAAAGATGTTCATTTCAAGGAAAGTATTTGGACAATTCCTAATGATAAAGATGCCAATACTAATATTCGCTTTCTATTAGATGGAAAAATATTAGAAAGAAATATTACTAACCAGATAAAAGCATTCACTTTGGCAACAATTTCTACTGGTCGTAACGAGTATACGAGTGAGAGTATAAGAGGAGCGGTTCAACCCTTACTAAAAGTTGCTGAAGAGTTGCTCGAAGACGGCTTTAGTAGCTTTGATAGCCTTGATCTGCAATAATCAAACAGGACACTTTAATAATGGAATATAATCCAATTATTGAGGTGTTAAATGACAAAACGAACAAACAGAAACTACACGACT
>JAPHTO010000055.1 GCA_026196955.1 Colwellia sp.
CAAGCTTCCTTTGACAAGCTCAGGACAAACGGGAAATTCCGTTCATGCTGAGCGTGAGGGACGAACAGTCGAAGTACGACTACTTAATAACTTTTAAACTCGCTTTTCCTTTCGCTGACTTTTTCAACTTAGCCGCTTTATCTGACGAGGAAACACTGCTTAAGCTCGGTTTAGGCTTGCTTGGCTTAATTGTATCGATTTCTTCTTCAGCACTGATATCTTCTTCACTAGGATGTTCTATCGGTAATGAAGTACCTGCCCCATTTTCCTTTGCGTAAATAGCGGCTACAGCGCCATAAGGTACTGTGATATTTTCTAGTTTACCGCCAAAACGAGCACTAAACTCAATGGCAGTTTCACCTAAAGCAATGCTACCCACGGCAGATGCTGCAATGTTCAATACTATTTGACCATCATTCACATAAACCATAGGCACTAAAACACCATACACACTCACATCAACAACTATGTATGGCGTTAAATCATTGTCTGAAATCCAGTCATAAAAAGCCCCAATTAAATAGGGCTTATTAGAACTCATTTTCACTGAAGATGAGTCAACCATTAAGCTGGGTGACCAAAACGTAATTCACGCTCTGCTTCAGTCAATGATGCTTGGAATGATTCACGTTCAAATAAACGTAGCATGTAAGTTTTTAACTCTTTTGAGCCTTGACCAACTAGCTCAATACCAAATGCTGGTAAACGCCATAATAACGGTGCTAAGTAACAATCAACTAAACTATATTCTTCACTCATAAAGTAAGGCGCTTCATTAAGAATTGGCGCGACACTTAATAAGCTTTCTTTAAGCTCATGACGTGCTTTTTCAGCTTCATCAGCCGTGCCTGTCAAAATAGTTTTAGCTAAGCTATACCAGTCATTTTCAATACGGTGCATCATTAAGCGACTACGACCACGTGATACAGGGTACACTGGCATTAATGGTGGGTGAGGAAAACGTTCATCCAAATATTCAATAATGATTTTAGCTTCATATAAGGCTAATTCACGATCAATTAAAGTTGGCACAGTACCATAAGGATTTAAGTCAATTAAGTCTTCTGGTAAATTAGCTAAATCAACTAAAGTGATATCAACACCAACGCCCTTTTCTGCCAATACTATACGTGTTTGATGACTATACATATCATCAGCATGCGAGAATAACGTCATTACAGAACGTTTATTTGCTGCTACGGCCATAGGGCCTCCTATAATTTACTTTAAAATACTTTGCTGATTTGTCCATCAATAAAGCAACAAAGGGGCATTTGATAACGAGTATCAAATCCCCCTAACAATACTATGAGTATTAATAACTTAGTGTACGTCTTTCCAATATTCTTTCTTAAGTAAATAAGAAATAATAAAGAAGATGAATAAGAAAATTAATACTTTATAACCCATTGCTTCACGCTCAAGCTTACTTGGCTCACCAACATATTCTAAAAAGTTGGTTAAATCGCGAACCACTATATCATACTCTTCTGTGGTTAAGCTTCCACCCATCGCTGGCGTTATATTACCCTGTTCGTCAATAGAACTCACACCTTGCAAGTCTTGCAATACATGTGGCATACCTACATCTTTAAAGACTTTATTGTTGACGCCAAATGGGCGGTCACTATCCATATAAAATGAACGTAGGTAAGTATAGATCCAATCAGGGCTACGTAAACGTGCTTCAAGCGTTAAATCTGGTGGCGCAGTACCAAACCATTTTGCCGCTTCTTTATTCGGCATAGTATTAGTAATGTGATCACCGGCTTTTTCACCTGTGTACATGTAATTTGCAACACCATCAGCTTCTTCAATACCTAAATCTTTAAAGGTACGGTTATAACGTTGGTATTGTAATTGGTGACAACCTAAACAATAGTTTATGTAAGTTTTAAAACCATTCTTTAATGATTCTTTATCAGTTAAATCATTATTGGCTTTATCTAACTGAACACTTGGGCCTGCGGCAAAAGCAAATAGAGGAACAAGCGCACAGATTGCTAAAAGTAATTTTTTCATTAGTGTGAAACCCTCTCTGGAACTGGCTTAGTTTTTTCATTCTTAGAGTAGAACCAAAGTGCAATGAAGAATCCAAAATAACCAAAGCTAGCTACTGTACCAATCATATTATTTAATGGTGTTGCCGCTTTAGTACCTAAGTAGCCTAAAACCAAGAAGCTGATAGCAAATTGAATTAGGTTAACTGTGTGCAAAGTACAACGATATTTCATTGCCTTCACCGTACCACGGTCAAACCAAGGTAAAGCAAACAACATAATAATGGCACCGAACATAGCAACAGCACCAAGTAACTTATCTGGCACTACGCGCAAGATGGTATAGAAAGGACCAAAATACCAAACAGGTACAATATGCTCAGGTGTTTTTAAACCATTAGCAGGTTCAAAGTTTGGCGCCTCAATAAAGTAACCACCGCCTTCAGGAGCAAAGAACATTACCCAGCAAAATAAAATTAAGAAGCCAGCCACACCCATAATATCTTTTACTGAGTAATAAGGGTGGAAAGGGATAGCATCAACAATATCGTATTTATCTGTATATTGTTTATGGAAAGCAAATTTACTTTGCTCTTCTAAAGGAACACTGCCTTTAGGCTTTTTAACATCGGTGCCCTCAGGGTTATTTGAGCCCACTTCATGTAAAGCAAGAATATGTAAGAAAACAAGAATCACTAAAACCAATGGCATAGCAACAACATGTAAGGCGAAGAAACGGTTTAGCGTTGCGCCAGAAATAACATAATCACCACGAATCCACTGTGTTAAGTCATCTCCGATGACTGGAATTGCCCCGAAGAGGGATATAATTACCTGTGCTCCCCAATACGACATGTTACCCCAAGGTAATAAATAGCCCATAAAAGCTTCAGCCATTAATACCAAGAAGATCAACATACCGAAGATCCATAACAACTCACGTGGTTTTTGATACGAACCATACATCAGGCCACGCATCATGTGTAAATAAACCACAATAAAGAATGCTGATGCACCCGTTGAATGCATATAACGTAATAACCAACCATAATCAACATCACGCATAATGTACTCAACACTAGCAAATGCGCCATCACCTGATGGTTCATAGCTCATGGTTAACCATACACCTGTTAAAATTTGGTTTACTAGCACTAACATGGCTAAAGAGCCAAAAAAGTACCAAAAGTTAAAGTTTTTCGGTGCTGGATATTGTGCCAAATGCTTATTCCATGCATCTGTAACAGGTAAGCGCTTATCAATCCAAGCCATAAAATTAGCTAACATTATGCTGCTCCTTCACTTGAGTCAGGTCCAACACCAATTAACAAAGTGTCTTCACTGGTAAATGAATGCTCAGGAACCATTAAATTCAATGGTGCAGGAACCCCTTGAAAAACACGGCCAGCCATATCAAATTTACTACCATGACACGGACAGAAGAAACCGTCACTCATTCCGTCTACAAATTGGTCGAAGTCGCCTTTATGGTGAGTAGGTGCACACCCCAAATGAGTACAAACACCGAGTGCTACTAAAAATTCAGGTTTAATTGAGCGATAAGCATTCGTAGCATAACTTGGCTGTTGCGCCTTTTCAGAATTTGGATCGCGTAACTGATCATCGAACTTAGCCAAACCATTCAAAGTTGCTTCGGTACGTCGAACTACATATACAGGTTTACCACGCCATTCGGCACGAATTAATTGACCAGGCTCTATTTTACCTACATTGACTTCAACTGGGGCACCCGCCGCTTTCGCGCGAGCACTTGGATTCCAGGAACCAATGAAAGGCACCGCCACACCGGCCACACCAGCACCACCAACAACGACAGTAGCCGCAGTTAAGAAGCGTCGGCGACCGTTATTCACAGGCACATTGCTCATTCACACTCTCCAATTCACATTGATGACCAACAAATTATTATTAACCTTGCTAATCATACCTTTACTGCTGTACGAGCTAGCATAGTTCTTATTTTTGTTTGATCAGATTTATACCTAAAGGTATATCGACAAAAAATTTTTATGATCATAAAGAAATAGGGTGTTTTTTACAAGGTAAAAAGGGGGTTAAGCACTGTAAAAATAGAAATATTTTGATATTTGTCACTATAGCCAAAATAAATAGTATTTATGCTTATCCAAATGAGAATGAGAACAATGTGGAAGGCCAAATTTGGACATAAAAAAACCGACATAAAGTCGGTTTTTTGAAAATACAACGTATACAAATACAGTTCAATTCTAAATATTCTGGATTTAGACAAAGCCTTCAAATTGTGAGCCCCTGAGCTTAGGTTTCCTAAGTGACTGGGGCGAACAATGCAGACAATGCCGTATAAATTCTGAATATAACGAATTTTAACGTTTTGAGAATTGTGGTTTCTTACGTGCTTTATGTAAGCCCACTTTCTTACGTTCAACTTTACGCGCATCACGAGTAACGAAACCAGCTTGGCGTAAACCAGAGCGTAAAGTTTCATCAAACTCCATTAATGCACGAGTAATACCGTGACGAATCGCACCCGCTTGACCAGAAATACCACCACCTACAACAGTGATGTTAAAGTCAAACTTTTCTAACATTTCAACTAACTCTAATGGTTGACGAACAACCATACGAGCCGTTTCACGACCGAAGTACTCAGAAATGTCACGTTTGTTAATTGTGATTGCACCGTTACCAGCTTTCATGAACACACGAGCAGTTGAGCTCTTGCGACGACCAGTACCGTAATATTGATTATCAGCCATTGCTTAAAGCTCCAAAAGTTGTGGTTGTTGTGCAGTATGCTTGTGCTCAGCACCGGCATACACTTTTAATTTGCGGAACATTTCACGACCTAAAGGACCTTTAGGTAACATGCCTTTCACTGCAAATTCAAGAACACGTTCTGGCGCTTTTTCAATTAGTTTTTCAAAACTAATTTGCTTAAGACCACCAGGGAATTCAGTATGCGAATAGTAAATTTTACCTTTCGCTTTGTTACCAGTTACACGTACTTTCTCAGCATTAATAACAACGATGTAATCGCCAGTATCAACATGAGGAGTATATTCTGGTTTATGCTTACCGCGTAAACGGGTTGCAATTTCAGTAGCGATACGACCTAAAGTTTTATCTTCGGCGTCCACTAAGAACCATTCGCGTTGTACGCTTGCTGGTTTAGCTACAAAAGTTTTCATTAAAAAACCCAATATTAAATATGTTACTTAAATAACAAGTCAAAGCTTTACTTATTAGCAGTATAGATTTGCCCTGTCGGTTAATAATAGACCACGCAATTACCCCTTCGAGTATCGAGCCTAACGCCCTTAACAACAGCTGTTTCGTTGAAACAAAACTATTTATAAAGACAGTTTGTAACGTAGGGAGCGCGGATTATACAGAATAACAAACAGAAGATCACGCGCCTTTTCTAAAAAAAGGGCAAATAAAAGCTAAAAAACACGCTATTTTCTATAATTTACATTTTCTGATCACTTTTTTTATTAAGCTGCTGTTGGATTTTGGCTATAACCTACGAAAAGCAACGTATCACTTGTAAATAGCAAATACGTCCAATAAACACACCAATTTCTTCATTTATAAGGAAATACTCGCATTTTTTACACTTTAACCTTTACAAGTCGTTCAAGTTGTTTATATTAAAAAAAGCTTCTGGATAATTAACTAGTAACTAGCTAGCAGTAAAGAAGTTAATACGGTGTTAATTTCACTTATGAATGTTAAATACTATTAGTAAGTGGGTAAAAAACCTATTAAAAATAAAATAAATCGCAACATTATTTTACATTTGTATATATATGTCGCATATTAACTACAGCCCCCGTAGAAATTGATGGAAATTATGACTATGAAAACTATTAAAAACTTAAACGCAATGAAGAAAGCTCAAAAAGGCTTTACCCTTATTGAATTAATGATCGTTGTTGCCATTATCGGTATTTTGGCTGCAGTAGCTTTACCTGCGTATCAAACTTATACCGACAAAGCTCGCTATAGTGAAGTTGTTTTAGCGGCAAGTGGAATAAAAGCTGGTGTTGATGTTTGTGCTCAAGTTCAAGGTGGTTTGGCAGCCTGTGTTGCTGGTACTAATGGCGTACCAGCAAACATAGCAGTAGCTACTTCAGCTGTAACATCTGTTACATGGGATGAAGGTGCTGGTACTATAACAGTTGTGCCGGTAGCTGCTGGTGGTATTGCTGCAACTGATACATATGTCATGACTGGCACATATGCAAATGGTTCTGTTACATGGACAGATAATTGTACAACTCTTTGCTAAATTTTTAAACTGATAACACCACCATTAAAGCTCCTGCGGGAGCTTTTTTTGTTTAATAAGACATTCAATCTTAAGCTTTTCTATATAAATAAAACTTTTGTGCTTTTATGCAAAACTGAGTTACACTAAAATTCGAAGTATTCATTGAATTTATTCAAAAGGTTACCTGTAAAAGTTATGAAAGGAAATCATCAGCAATCGAGCGTTTTATCAGCACTATCTAAAGAGCAGCTAGTATCTGTTGCTAATATTGATGACATTAGTGCTGACTATACAGGTAAAAACAAACCCTTTATCCGCTTTCTTGTTGAAGATAAAAACATTGACGGCAAAAAAATTGCCGAAATTCTTTCTAATAAATTTGGCTATCCTTACATCCAACTCGCCAATTTTGACACCACGCTCGTCCCTGAAGGTATTCGAAATGAAAAGCTGATCACCAAACACAATGCATTACCGCTATTTTTACGCGGCAAGGTATTATTTGTTGCCATGTCAGATCCGACTAATCTGGATGCTTTAGAGGAGATCCAATTTAATACCGGCTTTAGTACCGAATTAGTGTTAACAGATGAACATGGTTTACAAGCGTGTATTGAAAAAGTATTAGAAGATGAGAGTGATGCTCTTGATATCACCGATATTGATTCAGAAGAGCTATCAGGCTTAGAGGTTCAAGAAGAAAAAAGCGAAGATGATGCGGGTACAGGTGAAGATGATGCCCCTATTGTGGTATTCATCAATAAAATCTTATTAGATGCAATAAAAAAAGGTGCCTCAGATCTACATTTTGAACCCTATGAAAAAGCTTTTCGCATTCGCTTTCGTATTGATGGCATATTAACTGAAATTGCCCGGCCACCAGTAAGTTTATCATCACGCATGGCAGCTCGCCTTAAGGTTATGTCAAAGCTTGATATTGCGGAGCGTCGAGTACCGCAAGATGGCCGGATAAAATTAGCACTTTCTAAGAAGAAATCAATCGATTTCCGAGTCAGTACTTTACCCACCATGTGGGGTGAAAAAATTGTAATGCGTATCCTAGACTCTTCCAGTGCTATGCTGGGTATTGATATGCTAGGTTACGAAGCAGAGCAGAAAAAAATATATACTGAAGCGTTAGATCAGCCTCAAGGCATGATTTTAGTGACTGGACCAACAGGCTCAGGAAAAACAGTCTCTTTATATACTGGCTTAAATATTCTTAATACCGCTGAGCGCAATATTTCCACCGCAGAAGATCCGGTTGAAATTAACCTTGAAGGCATCAACCAAGTACAAATCAATAATCGCGCAGGGTTGACCTTTCCAAGTGCTTTGCGTTCTTTCTTACGTCAAGACCCCGATATTGTTATGGTGGGGGAAATACGGGATTTAGAAACGGCAGAAATAGCTATTAAAGCCGCACAAACCGGTCATTTAGTGTTGTCCACCTTACATACCAACTCAGCAGCAGAAACACTCACTCGTTTACTCAATATGGGCGTGCCTTCCTACAATGTTGCTAGCTCTGTCAGTATTATTATTGCTCAACGGTTGGCAAGACGCTTATGCCCACAGTGTAAAGAGCATGAAGAGTTATCAGAAGCGCAACTTGCTGAGCAAGGTTTTCCTGCTGAAAAGCTCAGTGAGATAAAACTATTTAAAGCGGTAGGCTGTGAGCAATGTACTGGTGGTTACAAAGGCCGTGTCGGTATTTATGAAGTAATTAAGATCAGCCCTGAAATTTCATCTATTATAATGGAAGGGGGTAACTCCCTTGATATTGCTAATCAATGTCAAAAAGAAGGTTATAACAACTTAAGGCAATCAGGATTAATTAAAGCAATGAACGGCATGACTAGCCTTAAAGAAATTAACCGTGTAACTAACGCGTAAATGTTTAACAAAGTGGTTTCTTCTTATTTAAATTAAAAAGTAACCGTGTGATCAATAGCCCCTACGAAAACAACAATAGGTAACACTTATGGCCACAGCAGTCGCTAAAAAGAATACTCCTAAGGTGAAAGCTTTAGATGTCTTTACCTGGCAAGGGGTTAATCGCAAAGGAAAAAAAATTAGTGGTGAGCTTTCGGCCAATAATATTATTGAGTTAAAGGCTCAGCTACGTAAACAAGGTATCACCCCAAGTAAAGTTAAAAAGAAGGCTAAACCTTTGTTTGGTATGGGCGGTGATAAAGCTATCACCCCTGCTGATATCGCGGTAATTTCAAGGCAGATTGCAACTATGTTAGGGGCTGGTGTACCGCTAGTACAAACCATTGAAATGATAGGTAAAGGTCATAGTAATGGTAGGATGCAAAAACTTTTAGCAGAGATTGGCAACAAGCTTGCTTCGGGTATCCCATTATCAGATTGTTTGCGTGATCACCCACGATATTTTGATGATTTATATTGTGATCTAGTTGCCTCGGGCGAGCAATCTGGTTCACTCGAAAGCATTTACGATAGAATTGCTACATACAAAGAAAAGGCCGAAGCGTTAAAAGCTAAGATTAAAAAAGCCATGACCTATCCTATTGCCGTTTTAGTGATTGCTGCTGTCGTGACCTCAATACTGCTTATTTTTGTAGTGCCAGTCTTTCAAGAAATTTTTGCTAGTTTTGGCGCAGAATTACCAGGATTTACCTTATTTGTAGTTGGCCTTTCAGATATTATGCAAGCTTATTGGTATATAGCCTTAGCAGCTATGTTTGCCGCTGGCTTTTTATTTAAGCGTGCCCACCGAAATTCTCAAAAATTTAGAGATCAAGTAGACAGGCAAATATTGAAATTACCTGTTATTGGTGATTTGTTAGAAAAGGCGGCTGTTGCCCGTTATGCTCGTACGCTTTCAACCACGTTTGCCGCCGGCGTACCGTTAATAGATGCCCTTGAGTCTGCCGCTGGTGCGTCCGGTAATGCTGTATTTAGAGATGCCATATTAGAAGTGCGCGCCGAAGTAACCTCAGGTATGCAGATGAACCTAGCAATGCGAAATGCCAGTATATTTCCTGATATGGTCATACAAATGGTTGCCATTGGTGAAGAGTCAGGTGCCGTTGATGATATGCTTTCAAAAGTAGCCAATGTCTATGAAGCCGAAGTCGACAATGCCGTAGACAATTTGACGGCTTTATTAGAGCCAATGATAATGGCAGTGCTGGGTGTGGTAATTGGTGGGTTAATTATTGCTATGTATTTACCTATCTTTCAAATTGGTATGGTTGTATAGCCCTTCGACAAGCTCAGGACAAACGGAAAGTAATCTGCTCAGCCTGAGCAGAAAGTAGACCGCTCATGCTTGAGCAGAAAGTAGACCAC
>JAPHTO010000114.1 GCA_026196955.1 Colwellia sp.
ACTTAGAAAGGCTTCATACAGCTAACGGTGATCTGGCACCAGTAGAATATGAGCAAAGTTCCTTGAAAAAAGTGTCCTGATTTAGTTGTGCAGAACAATGACCGCTTTTGGCTAACTTAAGAATGCTCTAACTCGCTAAGCTCGATGTTAACAAAGATACGATAGCTGCCCCTCCAATATCCCTTAAAAATACACATCATTTGATGATATCGAAAAGTTAATTTTGTCGAATTCGATATAATTAAAACTTGAGATCTCAACTGCGATCATAGGTTCGATGTTAACAATTTTGAACATTACACTTTAACCAAAGGGGCACTATCATGTACAACATTACCCCTCACTTCCCCCCCCAAAAAAAACTAGTTGGAATAAAGGAAAACTCGCTGGTCAAAAACCTCCTCCTTAAGCTTGAAGAAGTTTTGTCTATTCGAACTAGGCTCAATTTAGCGAATAACCTTCGCTAATTAACAGTGTTTAATTTGGCACTAGATCGTAAATTGAGAGCATGTGATTTCATTAAACTTAAAGCATAGAATATTGCACATGGAAAAAATATCCAACCTCGGACAATGTTAATTCAACAAAAAATGGGAACACCTGTTCAGTTCGAAATAACCAAAAAACAAGAGCTGCTCTGCAATAATGAATCTTGTTTAAATTACATCGTTCCTGTGATTATTTATTCGGAAGTAGTGTCGTTGTATTGCTTTTACACTGGTTCGTTTTTTGGTTTACGGTAGATTTATAAGAGAAGGGCAGACTAGTTACTCTTCATACTTCTTTAATTATATTGCCAATAAGGAAAAAAGAATGTTAACGACATTACCTGCACATGAGCTTATAGCTTTTTATGCCTTTTCTGCATTTATTAATATCAGCAATCATGCTGATTTCTTTACTAATGGTGTGCTCAATCAAAAATCTAGGACCTTTACTGCAACCTTATCTCTTGATGAAGGTGGTGTTGTTTATGAGAATCAACCCAGAAAAGGCTGTATAATTTTTAATATAAACTTTTCATTTAAAGTTCACCAAAAAAGAGTTGAAGCTAAATTGGCTTTAGGTAAAAAGAAAGAGCCACACAATGATGAGCTTTATTACTCTTACTTTGAGCAAATCCCACCACAAATCTATGACCAAGCGTTAAAGCTAAATACCAAGCAACTATCGACTAAAGATAAATGCTTAGCGGCGTTAATCAAACTCTACAATGCAAATGAAGTTGATATATTTGAGGTGAGCCAGAAAATCATGTTAGAAGTTGATATTAAAAGAGCGACAAAAGCACTGCATTAACTTAGTTAACATTGAAATAATAAGAAATTTAGATAAACTTACTTTGAAAATTGAAGTGGTATACTGGGAAGGCACTCACTTCTAGTTTGTCTAAAAATGAGTGAGGTGGGCTTATGAGTTACAAGTATCTTTTAATGCTTTACCCGCTTTAAAACTAGGTACATTTGATGCGGAAATTTGAATCTCTGCACCAGATTGAGGGTTACGACCTTTACGAGCTGCGCGAGCTGACACTTTAAATGTACCAAAACCTACCAAAGCAACATCTCCGCCACTGGCTAGTTCAGAGGTTACAGCGCCCATTAAACTATCAAGCGCACGACCTGCAGAGGCTTTAGTTATATCGGCACCTTCAGCTATTTTGTCTACCAATTGACCTTTATTCATTTTAACTTCCTACCTTTCTTTTTTAATTATTTTTATAGTAAACAAATATAACTATACTAGGCAATCAATATGTTTCAAATTATTAGTTCTATTGCGCACAGCAGGTGTTAATCTGAACTGAATTAACACTTACCTCATTTTTCTCCAAGCCTGTTTTTTTGTTCACTAAATTAGTTTAGAGTGTGCTCACCTATCGTACAATTTTATCGTTAGGTAAATATCGTTTATTGCTAATATTAGCCGGTAATATTTTTTCATGGGGGCAGCTCAAATTCCATTAACAAATAATTATTTTTTTGTGACAAAAAAGTAATTATTTTAGTGTTTGTGGCTATAGTAATAGCCTTAAATGTCACGAAAACTAAGTTTTTTGGTTGTTTGTATCTGATTGTTATTAAATAAAATAATAGATAATTGTTCATTAATTATTGCTTAATGTATCTTAGCGTCTATTTGTTTAAACGGCCCTTAATGAGGCGTTATGTGCTATCATCAATTTCTTCCACTTTACGGTGTTTTATATGAAACTTATTCCTCTTTTAAAGCAGCCTCGCATTCACTGACGGCATAGTGTTATTTCAATAATTCTTATTATTTAACATTAGCTTGAGGTTTCGTATGCAAAAAAATCATTGGTCAAAATTTCAGTTACTCCATGAGGTGGTAACTAACCCTAATATTTCTATCAAAGGTACTCACAGTTATTACAGTGATTGCTGGGATAGCGGGTTTGAAGAGTCTGTTGTTAGGTATCTTCACGGTGATGAAGTTAGTCGTAATTGGGAGCCAAGGTGGAAAATAGATAAACTCCATATTGGTGATTATGTTTGCATTGGCGCAGAAGTGGTTATCTTAATGGGTGGTAATCATACCCATAGAGCGGATTGGTTCTGCTTGTACCCATTTATGGATTACATTGATGAAGCTTATATCGGTAAAGGTGATACCTTTATCCATGATGGTGCGTGGCTCGGAATGGGGTCAATGGTTATGCCTGGCGTAACTATTGGAGAAGGTGCGATAGTTGCAGCAAATAGCGTAGTAACCAAAGATGTCGCTCCCTATAGTGTTGTTGGAGGAACGCCCGCGAAATTAGTCAAATATCGTTTTGACGAATCGACTATTGCTGAGCTTTTGCAAATGCGGATCTATGATTGGCCTTTGGAGAAGTTTGAAGCATTGAAACGGTATCTGTGTGCGTCAGATATCCAACAACTGAAAAGAGCAGTACTGGCGTACGATGGTAAAAACTAGCACATAACAAAGCATTTAAGAGTGATTCCTCACGCTTGGCATTTTCGCTTAGCTCAAGTCTAGCCAAGTGTGCGTCACACCTTAATGCGGCGTTAGGTATTCAATCAAATCTGGATTTAACTATATGGAAGTAGCTAAACTAATCGTTCAAATTATTATATCTGTTGGTGCAGCATTTCTTGCCGCATGGCTAGCGAATCGCCGCTTTCGCAATGAGAAATGGTGGGAAAGAAAAGCTGATGCTTACGCTAATTTAATTGAAGCTCTACATGATATGAAGTGGCCTTCTGGGGAGCATTTTGATGCTGAAATTGAGCATCGGAAACTAAGCAAAGAATATAGTGAAGATTTGTGGGCTGAGTTCAAAGAAGCTAGAAGAAATATTTGGAGAATTGCTGAGACATCATCATTCGTTGTTTCTTCAGAAGTACTAGTTGCAGTACAAGATATGGAAAAAGCACTGTCTAAGGCTAGAAATGCTGATTCTTGGTTTGAGCACCTAGATGAGCAATGGGGAGCAGTAGATGACTGCATTAAAAAGATCAAAGAAATAGGTAAAAAAGAGTTGAGTATAAAGAATACCTAACAAGAATTTAAAGCGGGACTGCTAACTGTTTGCTCGGTTTCGCTGCGCTACACATTTTAGCAAACAATTATCAGCCCCTTAAATGGGCGTTATATGCCTAAGGAATAGCATGAGTAGCCAGCAAGATATTTGCGCTAAATTTAAAACGGAATTTTCACCTTGTAGGGACTCCGATAAACTAGGTATTGCAATTGAAACTATCGGTAAACTCCCTATAAACGGTTTAAGGCATGTTGCTGAAAATGGAACATGTGGTTGGTATATTTGGTGCGGCGAAGAATGGATCAACGATCCTGACTTCTTTAAACCGTTACACGTCAATCACATTAGCGAGTACCTTCCTCAAATTGAACCTTATTTAGCATTGCCCCCAGGGCATAGGTTTTTACTTGCTGACGATTACGAAGATGTATGGCAAGATTTGGAGTTAATCGGCATATAACAAGCAGTTAAAACGGGACTAAAAACAGTTTGCTCGGTTTCGCTTCGCTACACATTTTAGCAAACTAATTTTTAGCCCCTTAACGTGGGCGTTAGTTGCTTTTTATTTAAGTGCTATTTAAAGCAGCAATTACAGGCTCTGGTGAGTTTGTAAAAACAGTTATCAATCACAGGAAGTGTTTAAGTTCAGCCGTTATTTCTCAGCGTTCAAGCTTTCATGTGTTTTAGCTAATTTAAGTGTTAGCTTTCTTACGGTGGGTTGGTTACAGTTGTGTTTATTAAAAGTTGTTGTGCATCAGCAACTAACAAGCATTTAAACAGGGACAAATAACAGTTGGCTGTCGTTCGTTCCTCACTATTTTAGCCAACATTATTTGCCC
>JAPHTO010000090.1 GCA_026196955.1 Colwellia sp.
AGAAAACCCTGAAGGTCGTTTTATTCAAAAGCTATTGTGTAAGCCCGGCTCTTATGTAGCACAAGATATGGTGAAAGAATGCATTCGTGATAAGGATAGACCTTATGGCTTACATCGTTTAGGGATAACCTCACACGTCTTTGTTGATACATGGGCACATCAAGGATTTGCAGGCGTGCAGCATGATATTAATGAAGTAAGTGATCTTAGAGAGGCGAATAACAAGTCTGCAGATGGCCTCATTGACAGGATCAGTGAATATTTTAGTGAAATGGCGCAAGAAAACATACCATCACTTGGCCATGGTCAGGCCTTATCTAACCCTGATTTACCCTATGAATCGTGGAGTTATATCAATGGCTTTGGTAACACAGTTGTAAGAAATAACCCTGTTGATTTTGTTACTGCCGCAGACGAGCTGTGTAAAGTTTATCAACGCTTTATGCTTGGCGATCATTTAGCTCGTGTAGAAGGGCTGAGTGATGTTTTGAAAAGTAATATCTCTATCTGCTTTAAAGAGTTCACTCAAATTAACCCAGAAGAAAGGCACGCAAGATGGCTACTGGCCATAGAGGAAGATTTTTTTGGTTTAGGTGCAGAAAAGATTACCTACATAGCTAAAGGTGAAAATTCATGGAAGCACCAAGCTCTTGGCACCACAAGATCGCATGGTGATGATGAGTATGTTTTTTCACTAGATTTCATCAACTCAAATTGGAAATATTTTCATGATGCAGCCAAAAAACACAGGCTCTCCATTATTGATGATATTTTACCAAGATTTGGGATTTGTGTGGCTTGATGAAGGTTAATATGAACAATAAGTTAGTATTTTTATAATGGAGTCGAACTTAATGATTGTTTTAGAAAAAGAAAATATTGCACCGTACCTTTCTATTCTAATGGGAAGGAAATCCAATCAAAAAAAACCTTGTGATGTGCATGAAAATATAGTCAAAATTTTGAAAAATGAATCATCTAATGAAATAGTAATTTCAGAATCTAAAAAGGAATATATAGGGGAAGTTGCTGAGGTCGTATATACCCCTTATCGAATATTAAAATCTCCAAGTTGGCTAAAAAGTCATGATGCTCAAGATGTTGAACACCATATATTTGTATCTTTTAACGTTGATAATTATTTAGGCTTTTATTTTTCTGAAAAAGGAAAGAAAGACGAGATAAGAGAATGTTTTGGTAAAAAAGCTCTTCCTAATGTAATGCCGATTCCAATTAATCATCTTAACAGCAACTTTATAAATGAAGATAAGATTAAAATGCTTTGGCTAACAGGAATTCATGGAAAAAATAATTTTAAAGCTGATTCTAAAGTTTTAGGAGGAGAAAGTGTTGCAGACACATTGGATCCATTAATTGATCAGTCGTATATGATGTCAGCAGTAAGGACAGAAGTTTGGAATAATGTAAACTCAACGGTTGGAATAAATCCTTTTAAGTCATCTATTTGGAGAGGCCCATGTAAAGATTGGCAAACATTTGAAAATAGAGTTATTCAAATTCTTGATTTACTCAATACAAATGTAAATCAGACTTCTGATCCAATAAGCATACTCTCTTATCCAATACCTAATTGTAGCGAATTAGAAGAGCCATATGATTTTTCTTTGATTGATTATGAGTTCTTCCCTGAAGAGGAAGGTCAAAATAGAAAAGAGCTTTTGCGTAAATTGCAATATAACTACTCTGTTGAATTACAACCAACTTTTGTAAAATCAAATATTTTACTAGATATCTTTCATAAAGGTAAAAAAGTCGGTGATATTACGTTAGAGCCACTTATCAATGACTACAAAGTAAGTTTTAATATTAAGCATGGAAATCCAATTAAAAAATCTTTGTATAATGATTATATTAAAATATTTAAATATCCTGAGATTATTAAGTGTTGGTTTGAGTCTGGCCATGCAATTATTAACGGAATGATTTTTAAAACGGGTTATCAAGACGTTGCTTATGAAAAATTTATATGGGCTGATTTTGAAAACTATAATCTTAAATGTGAAAAGCCTGGTAAGGATCCTCTCAAACCTGAACTAACGAAGATAGGCCAAGAAAAGTCTTTATTTTGTTGGGTAAAGAATTGCTGGAGCGGAGATTGGTTAGAAGCTACTGAGTTTAATACAACAGAAAAAGCGAAAGGCTGGCTATATTGTGATGATGGTTCAGGTGAGAAAGCTGATTTTATACATTTAACACAGTACAAAGGAATGAATTTAATTTCATTGATTCATGTAAAGGCTGCTAAGTCGGACTCATCAAAGCGTAGAATATCTGTTGGTGCTCATGACGTGGTTCTTAATCAAGGAGTTAAAAACCTAAGGTATTGCTTGAGAAAAAACCTTGTAACTGATTTACAAGAAAGGTTAAAAAACTCTCTGACAAAAGAGTGTTGGTTTGATGGACAAAAAGCACGTGCAGAGGACTTTATTGAAGCATTAAATGAAGCAGAGAAAATTAGTAAACTAAAAACAAGAGTTATTATTGTACAGCCTCATACTAGAAAAAGTGTTTATGAAAATAGTAATAGCTCAAATAGCAAGAGACAGCTAGATGTTTTGTTAGTTAGCGCTGATAATGCTATAAGGTCGTCGGGTTCAGAATTTCATATTATTGGCATAGATGAATAAGTATGCCAAAACTTATTTATGCTTGTTAGAGTAAAACTAATTAACTCACCTAAAAGCGCGTTTCTAGTTGCATTTTGGCAACGGCCTGATAGAATACGCGCTCTTTCGTTACCTTGGCTGAATTAGTGTTTGGCTCAGGTAGATTTTAATTAGCTTAAAACTTCTGTTTAATCAGATGTTTAAGTTTATACACTAAGGATTTATTATGTCTTTAAACGCTACTCAAAAAGCTGCTATCGTTGCAGAATACGCTCAACAAGAAGGTGATACAGGTTCACCAGAAGTACAAGTTGCTTTGTTAACTACACAAATCAACCACTTACAAGGTCACTTTAAAGAGCACATCCATGATCACCATTCACGTCGTGGTTTATTACGTATGGTTGCACAACGTCGTAAATTACTTGATTACTTAAAAGGCAAAAACGTTGAACGTTACAATGCTTTAATTGGTAAATTAGGTCTACGTCGTTAATAGTTCACTTTTGTGAATTATTAAAAAAGGAGCCATTTGGCTCCTTTTTTGTTTTCTCACACAATTCATTTTTGCTTAATGTCGTTAAACATCACGCCCACTTTGTAAAGCTCTCAATAACCTCTTTGCTTTGTTTTTACGATAGAGTAGCAATTTCACCTTACCTTAAAAGATAAACAGGACTCGGCAGTAGCAGGTTAATAGTAACTTGCTTAATTCACCTTACAACGCTGTTTAAATTAAAATTTAATTACTTACCCCATCAGAAAAATACTATTTTCTCACTTGTGTGTGCGCGTGCAAAAGAGAAGGGTATAAAGTTGTCACTTGTGTCAGGTTTTTAATCTGCTATATTAAAGCTATTGAAAAATTAAAATGCTCAAAGCAAATATGATTAACTTCGGAACACATTATGACAAATAACAGCGTTCATTTTTTATTGAACAATGATGTTGTGAGCATAGAAAATATTGATCCAAACTTGACAGTTTTACAGTACTTACGTGAAGTGCAATTTAGTACTGGCACCAAGGAAGGCTGTGCCTCTGGTGATTGTGGTGCCTGCACCGTAGTACTTGCAGAGTTGGATGGTGATAATAACGAGCAGCTGCATTATAAATCAATCAACTCGTGTATAACCTTTGTCGGCAACTTACATGGCAAGCAATTGATTACAATTGAAGATTTAAAAGAGCAAGGTAAGTTGCATCATGCCCAGCAAACTATTGTTGATAATCACGGCACACAATGTGGTTTTTGTACGCCGGGTTTTGTTATGTCATCGTTTGCTTTACATAAACATAATAACACGCCAACGCGTGCACAGGTGCTAGAGGCGTTAGCGGGTAACTTGTGCCGTTGTACGGGATATCGTTCAATTATTGAAGCGGCTATTACGTCAAGTATTGGCGTTGATGATGACTCTTTTGCCAAGCATTACCAACAAACGGTGCAAACACTGACTGAATTACAAAAACTCCCCACGCCGGTTTTAACAGGCAATGGTCATCATTTTATTGCGCCTAAAAGTATTGATGAATTAGCGTATGAATTAGTGAGAGAGCCTAAAGCTACATTGGTTGCAGGTGGTACTGATTTAGCGCTTTCGGTAACTCAACATTTAGCAAGCATCGATAAATTGGTTTATGTGGGGAATGTTGCAGCATTATCGACTATCGAAGAAACAGACTCTGAGATAGTGATAGGCTCAGCACTACCGTACAGTAAATTTATAGACACCTTACATCATTATTACCCTGATTTAGGTGACATGATTGAGCGTATTGGCTCAAAACAAGTGCGTAATAACGGCACTCTGGGTGGAAATATAGGTAATGCATCACCTATTGGTGATATGCCTCCTGCACTTATTGCGCTGGGTGCAACCATGACTTTGCATGTTAATGGTGTTGAGCGCACAATTTTAGTCGAAGACTATTTTGTTGATTACAAAAAAACAGTGCTTAAACCGTCAGAATTTATTAAATCTGTGCAAATTCCTAAACCTAAAACGGGTCAAATCTTAAAGCTTTACAAGATCTCAAAACGAATTGATGATGATATCTCAGCAGTATTAGCAGCCATTTTTATTGCGCAGAAAGACCAAAAAATTTCTCATGTTCGTATTGCCTTCGGCGGTATGGCCGCCATTCCTAAACGGGCTTTTGCCGCTGAAGCTGAGCTGCAAGGTAATTGCTTAACCAAAGACACTGTTGCTCAAGCAAAACAGGCGTTAACCCTCGATTTTAAGCCGATGTCTGATGTTCGTGCATCTGAAAAATATCGTATGCGGGTTGCTCAAAACCTGATTGAAAAGTGTTTTGTAGAGTTGCAAAGCCAAACGATAGCAACACGGGTGGTTAATTATGCGTAGTCTGATTAACGTTAAAAAATCTGGTGTAGATAAAGCAAAAACCAACGCTGATAAAAGTGTTGTGGGCGGGCAGGATAATGTTGGCTTAGGTGGTGTTGGTCGTTCTAAAAAGCATGAAAGTGCAGACAAGCAAGTGTCGGGTGAAGCGATTTATGTGGATGATCGTCCAGCCTTGCGTGGTGAATTACATGCAGCCGTTGGTCAGTCGGCACATGCACATGCAAACATAATCGCTATGGACTTGTCGGCGGTAAAAGCTGCACCTGGTGTGATTGCCGTTATTACGGTTGACGATGTACCCGGGCATACCGATATTGGTCCTGTTTTTCCGGGGGATCCCATATTAGCGATTGGCAAAGTTGAGTATGTTGGTCAGCCAATTTTTGCTGTCGCAGCAACAAGTTATGATCTTGCACGTAAAGCCGTCAAATTAGCAAAAATTGAATATGAAACCCTCGAAGCTGTATTAACCGTTAAAGAGGCTTTAGCCAAGCAAAGCTTTGTTCGTCCACCTTTTACCATGAAGCGCGGTGATTCTGACACTGCAATTACAAAGGCTGAACATCAATTATCAGGTGAAATCACGGTTGGTGGTCAAGAGCACATGTATTTGGAAGGTCAAGTGTCAACGGCTGTGCCAACAGAAGATGGTGGCATGAATATTTACACGTCGTCACAACACCCAAGTGAAGTGCAAAAACTCGTGGCTGAAGTGCTTGATATTCCACTAAACAAAGTACTGGTTGATATGCGCCGTATGGGGGGAGGCTTCGGTGGCAAAGAAACCCAAGCTGCGCCTTGGGCATGTATTGCCGCCATATTGGCAGATAAAACCACACGTTCTGTTAAATGCAAACTTGGTCGTATGGACGATATGATCATGACAGGCAAACGACACCCCTTTGAAAACAGCTATACCGTTGGCTTTGATAGCCATGGCCTAATTAAAGGTATTAACATTGAAGTTAATGGTAACTGTGGTATTTCGCCAGATTTATCAGATGCCATTGTAGATAGAGCCATGTTTCATTCCGATAATGCCTACTTTTTGGATCAAGCGACTGTAACGGGAAATCGCTGTAAACTAAATACTGTATCCCATACAGCTTATCGTGGTTTTGGTGGTCCTCAGGGCATGATGACTATTGAAATGGTTATGGATGATATTGCCCGTTATTTAGGTAAAGATCCTTTAGAAATTCGTAAAATCAACTTATATGGAAAAGAGCAGCGCAATGAAACCCACTATCATCAAAAAGTTGAGCATAATAATTTAGCTGAGCTAATTGATTCACTCGAAGAAAGTGCTGACTATCAGGCCCGCCGCAAAGCAATTATTGCCTTTAATGCCAATAACCCCGTATTGAAAAAGGGCATTGCGCTAACACCAGTTAAATTTGGTATCTCGTTTACGGTGCAACATTTGAATCAAGCTGGCGCACTCGTTCATATTTATACCGATGGCACTATTCATTTAAGTCATGGTGGGAGTGAAATGGGGCAGGGCTTAAATACTAAAGTTGCACAAATTGTTGCAGAAGAATTTCAAGTGGATGTTGATACTGTTGCTATTTCATCAGCTCGTACTGACAAGGTACCTAACTCATCGCCAACAGCAGCATCTTCGGGAACTGACTTAAATGGTAAAGCGGCAGAAGCCGCGGCAAAAACGATTAAAAAACGTTTAATAGACTTTGCCTGTGAAAAATACCAAGTAACCGCAGAGCAGGTTAAATTTGCAAACAATAACATCATTGTTGGTGAGCAAACGTTCAGTTTTGCTGAGTTTTCACAATTGGCCTATATGGGACGCGTGTCATTATCTTCTACAGGTTTTTATAAAACCCCTAAAATTCACTTTGACAGAGCTACTGCCAAAGGCCGTCCATTTTTCTATTTTGCAACAGGCGCTTCCGTATCAGAGGTGATCATAGACACTTTAACGGGTGAGTATAAAACCTTACGTACCGATATTTTACAAGATGTGGGGCATTCAATTAACCCTGCCATTGATATTGGTCAGATAGAAGGGGCTTTCATTCAAGGTATGGGGTGGTTAACAACGGAAGAGTTAGTATGGAATGAGCAGGGACATTTACTTTCAAACAACCCTGCGACATATAAAATCCCTGCGATTAACGATACCCCTGAAGATTTCCGTGTAGCTTTATTGCCTGATGCGCCAAACCGTGAACACACTATATATAATTCTAAAGCCGTTGGAGAGCCACCCTTTATGCTAGGTATGTCAGTTTGGTCAGCACTTAAAGATGCAATTTCAAGCCTTACTGATTACAAGCACAGCCCTGTACTTGATACACCTGCAACACCCGAACGTGTGCTCTGGGCGGTAGAAGCCGCCAAAGCAGTCTTGTGTGCTGAAAAGAAATAGTGAGGCAATGATGAACGATTTTGGCCAAGAAAACTATAACTGGAACCAAGCAAGCTTAGCGTTAAGTCAGCATGGAAAAGCCTATGTATTAATTACTATAATTGGTATCACAGGCTCAACGCCGAGAAATAGTGGCACCAAAATGGTTGTAAGCGAAAGCGATATTTTTGACACTATTGGTGGTGGTCACCTAGAGTTTAAAGCGATCGAATTTGCTAAACAGTTGTTAGCCAGTAATAAAGATTGCCAGCAAATAGAACATTTTCAATTAGCGAATCAATTAGGGCAATGCTGTGGTGGTACTGCCAGTGTGTTATTTGAATGTTTTTCAGCGAATGCTATTCATATTGCGGTATTTGGCGCAGGACATGTTGGTCAAGCGCTTATTCCTATTTTGGCAGGCTTACCCTGTCATATAACTTGGGTTGATAACAGAGCCGAACAATTCCCAGACAACACTAAGCACTTTACTAATGTTAGCCAATTAGTAACGGATGATCCTGCTAGCGAAGTTGCCTTAATGCCGGAAAACACCTTATATGTGGTGATGACGCATAATCATCAACTCGATTTTGAAATATCTCATGAGGCTCTCAAACGTGAAGATTTTCACTATTTAGGGCTCATTGCCTCTGATACCAAATGGCGACGTTTTCAACAACGCTATAAACACCGTGAAGTTTCACCACAGTTAGTTCAGCGCATGAACTGCCCAATAGGGTTAACTCAAGTGTCAGGGAAATTACCCATGGAAATAGCAGTCAGTATTGCTGCGGCTATTATTGAAAGTTACCAACCATTACTTGTTGGGAATGAGCATGCAAGAAGTGCTAAAAATAATGGCGTTGCTTGGAAAGAAATTAAACAGCTACTCTCGATGCAAAACAAGGCAGAAGAAACGCGTAAAACCAAGCAGCCAAGCAAAAAAAGAGTCTGTAGTGAGGTTAAAGCTATGCCATCAGCGACAGCGCAAGAAGAAGGAAATAGCGAATGAGCCATTTTGCATTGCAAAGCAACAATGTCATTGTTGATGGCAAAATGATACCTGCTTGTGTTGAGGTAAAGGGGGAAATTATTCAGGCTATTCACCCGCATGGGCAAGACTTGCCTTGTGAAGTGTTTGATTATGGTGAACAAGTAATTATGCCTGGGTTAGTCGACTCACATGTGCATATCAATGAGCCAGGGCGTACTGAATGGGAAGGTTTTAATACTGCAACTCAAGCGGCAGCGGCAGGTGGCATAACCACTTTAGTTGATATGCCATTAAACTGTATTCCGGTTACAACCACCAAAGCGGCTTTTCAAGAAAAGCTTGACTCTGTTGATGATAAGTTATGGGTTGATTGCGGTTTTTGGGGCGGTGTTATTCCGCAAAATATTGGTGATTTAGATGAGTTACTTAATGCTGGCGTATTAGGCGTTAAGTCATTTTTAATTGACTCAGGGATTGAAGAATTCCCGCCTGTTAAGGCCAAAGATATTCGTGCAGCCATGCCAATTTTAGCCAAGTATGATGTGCCTTATTTAATTCATGCAGAATTAGATTGTGGTGGTTTTAGTGATGTTGTTATCAATGAAAAGTACAACAGCTTTTTAGCATCACGGCCAAAAAAATGGGAGAATGATGCTATTAGTTTAATGGTGGCTATGGCACGTGAGTCTAAGGAGCAAGGCGATAATTGCAAGGTGCATATTGTCCATTTATCTTCTGATGAGGCGTTAAATACTATTGCTGAGGCAAAAGAGGAAGGCTTGCGATTTACCGCCGAAACATGCCCACATTACTTAACTATTGCATCGGAGAATATTCCCGATGGTAAAACGCTCTTTAAATGCTGCCCACCCATTCGTGAGAATCAAAATCGCGAACATCTTTGGCAGGCTATTACTGATGGCCGTTTAGATTTTATTGTCTCTGATCACTCTCCTTGTACGCCTGAGTTAAAGCATATTGATACTGGTGATATTGAAAAAGCTTGGGGGGGGATTTCTGCCTTGCAATTTGGTTTGCCCTTAATTTGGACTGAAGCAAAAGATCGTGGTTTTAGCTTAGTTGAAATAGCCCGATTAATGTCGACAGAAACCGCCAAGTTTGCTGGTTTAAATACGATTAAAGGTCAGATATCTGTCGGTTATCATGCCGACTTTCTAGTGTTCGATCCTCATTATAGTTATGAAATAACGAATGAAATGATCAAGCACCGCCATAATATTACCCCGTATGCAGGTCGCACTGTTACTGGGCAAGTACAACATACTTTTGTCCGAGGACACCATGTGTATCAACAAGATCAATTTATTCATCAGCCAGTAGGGCGGCCATTATTAAAAGGCCAGTTATAAATTGAAATGTAAACAAGTGAGTCAGCAACATTTAAAGGTAGGAATGTAAGCCATGATGCAAGATATAGATACTCAGCAACAAAATACATTGAGCGGAGAGCCTTTTAAACTAGAGCAAGCACTAAAAGCACAGTGTGTTGATTTAGCGAGCGAGCGTGTCGGTGGTGAAACATTATCTTGTAGCGATGATTTTTTTGCGGGAATGGAAAACTTAATTAAACCAGGCCGTGGCATTTTTATTGACGATAAATTCACAGATCGCGGCAAGTGGATGGACGGTTGGGAGTCACGTCGCAGCTATGGCCGTACTCAGCAAAGAGAAAGTGGAAATGAATTTGATTGGTGTATTATTCGTCTTGGTATTAAAGGCCGTATCAGAGGTTTTGATATAGATACTAATTATTTTCGGGGTAATGCCCCTGAGTCTGTTTCTGTCGAAGCTTGTGTTAGTGATGTTGAGCCAAATGCAGAAACCGTTTGGGAAACCGTGTTGGTGCAAAGTGGTGTTGTTGCTCACAGTCAAAATATTTTTACGCTAAACAATGATAAGACCTACACCCATGTACGCTTGAATATGTTCCCTGATGGCGGTATTGCTCGTTTTCGTGTTTATGGTGAGGCTGATGTCGATTGGAGCCAGTTTATTGATGGCGAGTTGATTGATCTTGCCGCGATTAAAAATGGTGGTAAAGCCTTATTAGTTAGTGACATGTTCTTTAGTGATAAAAACAATTTAATTATGCCGGGTCGTGGTAAAAATATGGGCGATGGCTGGGAAACTAAACGGCGACGAGATCCCGGCCCTGATTGGTCAATTGTTAAACTAGCTGCTGAAGGTAGCATTGAAAAAGTGATCATTGATACTTGTCATTTTAAAGGCAATTTTCCTGATACCTTCATGTTAGAAGGATTGGTGTCGAGCAATGATGATTTTAGTAACGGCCAGCAAGAAGGTAAATGGCAAACTATCATCAAGCGTACTAAGTTATATGCGCACCGTGAACACTTGTACATTGATGAAATTGAAGTGGATAACAAGCAAGGGTTTACCCACGTACGTTTAAGTATCTTTCCTGATGGTGGAATTTCTCGAATGCGTGTGTTTGGCAAAGTTCGCCGTCAATGCGACGTTTAAGGGAATTGTGATGAGTTTAGACAGCTTAAATAACGCCGCTACTGAACAAGCAAGCGATAGTTTTATGCAATGTTGTACTTCAAGTGCTTGGGTTAAGGCTATGGTTTTAGCACGTCCCTTTAAGGATAAGTACGACTTAGCAAAACAAGCCGATTTTATTTGGCAAAACTTGGCAGAAGTAGATTACCTTGAGGCGTTTGATGGGCACCCGCAAATTGGCAATCTTGCTACCTTACGTGCTAAATATATCAATACCAAAGCACTAGCTAGCGGCGAGCAACATGCTGTGAATGAGGCAAGCGAACAAGTTCTGCTTCGCTTAAGCCAAGGCAATGCTGAGTACCTTGATAAATTTGGCTTTATTTTTATTGTTTGTGCCACAGGTAAAACCGCGGCACAAATGCTAGCGCTTTTAGAAGCGCGTTTGCCAAATGATAGGGCAACTGAGCTGGTAAATGCTGCAGAAGAGCAGCGTAAAATATTTCACCTTAGACTAGAGAAGTTACTATGAGCCAAATAACGACCCATGTATTAGATACAACACGTGGACTACCCGCACAACATTTACCTATTAGCTTATTTGTTCTAGCGGGTAATGGTTGGCAGGAGTTGGCAAAAGGGGAAACAAATAGTGATGGCAGAATGAGCAACTTGTTAGCTGATGACATTACGCTTGCTGCAGGCACTTACCGTATGCATTTTGCGACTAAGTGCTATTTTGATGCGAATAATGAGCAAGGCTTTTACCCTTATGTTGATATTGTCTTTGAATTAGATGGTAGCAATAGTCATTATCATATTCCCTTGTTGTTAACCGCATTTGGCTACTCAACTTATCGTGGTAGTTAACGATGACGGTTAAAAAGCTTATAACACCTAAACCGCTTACCGCCGCAGCTTTTGCTGCTTTTGGTGATGTTATTGAAGCACGCGTTGAAGGTAATAACTTTGCTATTAATGAGGGGTTTACTCAGCGTTATCATGATTTAGCCAAGGTTGATGTAAATGACAATAATGGTCGTGTGTTAGTTAATATTTTTCGTGCAACGCCATTAGTACAGCCTATCGTTATTAACATGATGGAACGTCACCCACTGGGCAGCCAAGCTTTTATGCCCTTAGGCCAGAATCCTTATTTGATTGTCGTTGCCCCTGCTGGCGCTTTTAATCCTGACAATATCGAAGTTTTTATTGCGAACTCAACTCAAGGGGTGAATTACCATAAAGGCACTTGGCATCACTTTTGTTTAGCGCTAGGCAGCGAAAGTGACTTTTTAGTCATTGATCGAGGTGGGGAAGGGGATAATTGTGATGTGCTTGAGTTAGATGGCTCATTGGTCATAGCACCAAGCTAAGATAAAAAGCTCGTAAACGAGCAAGCAATTAGTTTGTTTTATCAGTAAAAACTGATTACTCAAACCAAACAAACAGATAAATATTACCAACAAATAAGGCAGGTTGGTGATATCAAGCAACTAGGTAAATGAAGATGTTAAAAGTATACCGCGGTGAGTTATTACACTTTTTGGCCGATCCTGCCAAAGTAGCGCTGGAAGACAGTTATCAATATTTTGACGATGGTTTATTAATCGTTAAAGACGGGTTAGTTGAGCAAGTTGGTGAAGCGAGGCAGTTATTGCCAACCTTAGATCAGAGTGTAGAGGTAACTCACTATAAAGACGGTTTAATCATGCCGGGTTTTATCGACACCCATGTTCATTATCCGCAAACTGAAATGATCGCCTCCTATGGCGAACAATTGCTTGAGTGGTTAGAAAACTATACTTTTCCTTTTGAACGTCAATTTTCTGATTTTGAGCATGGTAAAAATGTTGCTGAGTTCTTCTTAACTCAGTTGCTTGAAGCAGGAACGACCACGGCGTTAGTGTTTGGTACGGTGCATAAAGAATCTGTTGAAGCCTTCTTTACTGTTGCCCAGCAGAAAAAACTTCGAATGATTTGCGGTAAGGTCTTAATGGATCAAAATTGCCCTGATTACTTATCAGATACCGCGCAAAGTGGTTACGATGACAGTAAAGCTTTAATTGAAAAATGGCACAACACCGATCGTTTACAGTACGCCATTACTCCACGTTTTGCGCCTACTTGCTCTAGTGAACAATTGAATAAAGCCGGACAATTGCTTCGCGAAAACCCCAGTGTTTATTTGCATACCCATTTAAGTGAAAATAAAGCGGAAATTGCTTGGGTAAAAGATCTCTTCCCAGACAGTGATGGCTACCTAGATGTTTATGATAAAAGCAAACTTCTGGGGCGGCGCAGCGTATTTGCGCACGGCGTACATTTACATGACAGCGAGTGTCAGCGTCTAGGTGAAACCGACTCTGCCATTGCTTTTTGTCCTAGTTCAAACCTGTTTTTGGGCAGTGGCTTATTTAACCTTCAACAGGCACTAAAATTTGATGTAAATGTTGGCTATGGTACTGATATTGGCGCGGGCACAACATTTTCAATGTTAAGCACATTAAATGAAGGCTACAAAACACAGCAATTGCGGGCAGAAAAACTCAGCCCATTTCAATCGTTTTATTTGGCGACCTTAGGGGGAGCTATTGCCTTAGATCTTGAAGGCACTATTGGTAACTTCACTCACGGTGCTGAAGCAGATTTTATTGTGCTTGATTATCATGCGACACCGCTAATGGATAGACGTATGCAGCACTGCACTAATTTGTCTGAAAAGCTTTTCATCTTAAGCATGTTAGGTGATGAGCGCCATGTTAAAGCGACGCATATTATGGGTGAGCGAGTTTAAAAAGTGTTAATGCGTAACGTGATTAGGCTACACGCTATTTGGCGCAATTGAAGTCGTTTTATGTTGAACAGCATATAAGGGTGAAAGAGCAACAGCCCTAGCTAATACATTATTGAATGTCGAATAAACATTAAGGAGAATTATGGATCCCTATATTAACGAATGGCTCAATTTAGTTATTCGCTTTGCACACCTTATAACAGGTATCGCTTGGATTGGCGCTTCATTTTACTTTGTTTGGTTAGACAATCATTTAGAAAAACCACCACAATGGAAAACGGATAAAGGTATTGCTGGTGATTTATGGGCTATTCACGGCGGTGGTTTTTATGAAGTGGCCAAGTACAAGCTAGCACCTGAAAAAATGCCAACAACTTTACACTGGTTTAAATGGGAAGCTTATACCACTTGGATCACTGGTTTTTTATTATTGTCATTAATGTTCTATGTTGGCGCCGAGTCTTATTTAATTGATAAACGTGTGGCCGATTTAACACAATTTCAAGCCATTGCTTTAGGGCTTGGCGCTATTGTGGTGGGGGTAGGAAGTTATGAAATATTGGTTCGCACTCCATTAAAAAATCATGGCTTATTGTTAGGCATTATATTATTGATCGTTGGAACGGCGTTATCTTACGCCTTAACGCAAATATTTAGTGCTCGTGGTGCTTATATGCACATGGGCGCAATTATCGGTACTATCATGGCGGGCAATGTCTTTTTTGGTATTATGCCGTCTCAACGTGCATTGGTAAAAGCTGTTGAAGAGGGCACGGCCCCTGATGCTAAATTTGGCTTAAATGCCAAGTTACGCTCTACTCATAATACCTATACCACCTTGCCAGTATTGTTTATTATGATTTCCAATCACTACCCGATTACCTTTTACCACAGTTTGAATTGGCTAGTGTTGATGGTTATTGTGTTAATTACGGCTGCTATCCGTCAGTACTTTGTGTTACGTCATTTTGGTAAACAGCAGCCACTTATTTTTGTCGCTGCAATTATCGCGACTATAATTTTAGCGTACGCAATTGCGCCAAAAAATGTTGAGTTGACCGCAGCACAAAAGCAGCAAAGAGTTACTGCTGCACAGATCCAAACAATTATTGAGCAACGTTGTAGCACTTGCCACTCAGATCATAATACCGATGATATTTTTACCTCTGCGCAAGCAGGCGTCATCTTTAGTGATATGGCGTCAATCGAGCAATGGGCACCAAGGATAAAAGCCCGTGTTATTGACGCTCAAGATATGCCATTTATGAATAAAACCCATATGACAGCAGATGAGCGTAATACCTTAGCAATTTGGTTAAAACAAAATGACAGTAAAGAGTAACTGTTTTATACCCTGGTTGCGGTAAGTATTTGAATAAAAATGATTTTATTTTTAAAGGTCGTCTAAAATTTGGTTTGATAGATAAAGCGAGTTATTAAGATTGAAAAGAGGTTGTTTTTAAGATTAAATAATGAAAATCAGCGATGTACTAGTTAAGCGTATGTTGCCGATTTTAGCTGTAACCTAGGAGTAATTGTGGCAAAAACTAAAACGACCGAAGGCGCTATTCGCCAAAAGAATAAATCATTAATTTTTAATGCCGCTAAAGAAGAGTTTGTCACTTTTGGTTTTAAAGGCGCTTCAATTAAGCGCATTGCTGAACGAGCTAAAATTCCACGCGCAAATATCCATTATTACTTTCAAGATAAAACAGATTTATATCAGCAATTGTTGAGTAATATTATTGAAGTATGGAATAGAGATTATGATACTTTAAATGCTGAGCAAGATCCGAAACAGGCGTTGAGTGCTTATATTCGCGCGAAAGTTATGCACTCTAAATGTGATCCTAATTCATCCAGAATATTTGCCAGTGAATTAATTCATGGTGCTCCAGTATTAAGTGAATACCTTAATAGTGATTTTCAAATATGGTTGAAGAATAAAGTGGACGTTATCAATACCTGGATTAGTAAGGGGTTGATAGATAAGGTAAACCCTCATCATTTATTATTCTTGATTTGGAGTTCAACTCAACATTATGCAGATTTTAATGTACAAGTTTTAGCAGGTCTAAACAAGGACGTGATGAGTGATGATGATTTTGAAGCAGTGGTCGCTTCGTTAACACAGATAATCTTAAAAGGCTGTGGTATTACTTAGCGGTTATATTTGCCCTAATGTAGGTGTTTAAACCAACCCTTTTACATAATTAAGTGCATCAAGCCTAGTATTAAAAATATGCTCAGCTGGAATTTTATCGAGTAACTGTAATTTATTAAAATCTTTAGCCACTCGCTCATGAATATTCGATAATAATATTTTCCGTCCCTGATTTTGAGAGCTGACAATAATTTCTTCAATAGCGATTGTACTTGTTATGCCAACAAAATGTGCATTGGTTAAATCAATTAACAAGGTTTTGCTTTGATCCGATTGTGATACGCTCAGTTTTAAACCGCGAGCAACACCGAAGCCAATAGGGCCTGAAATATTCAGTAGTTGCACATTATCGTCTAATGAGGCTAATAACTGCTTTTCATCAGCAGGTAAATATTCAGCATCTTGAGCGCTATAAAGGTTTATATTGTCTAGTTGAATCTCTGATAAGCGGCGAATTGTTACCATATTAGCCATAAACACCCCAATCAAGACAGCGGTAACTAAATCAAAGGCTACTGACATAATCATGGTTGAAATCATCAAGCCAGCGCTAAATAACGGTACTTGATGAATACGTTTAAGAAAGTTCCAATCAATAATACTTATACCGACATGGATTAATATTGCCGCTAGCACAGCGACAGGAATATAAGCCGTGTACTCACCTCCCCATAGCACTATAGCGAGAATAAAAAGTGCATGTAAAATGCCTGACAGTGGAGTTGTACCGCCTGCTCTTAAGTTAGTCACTGTGCGCATGGTGGCACCGCCACCAGGCAAGGCGCCAAATAAGCCAGCGATAAAGTTACCAATACCTTGACCCACTAACTCTTGGTCTGAATCATGTAAATCATTGCTAATACTATCAACCGTTAACGATGTCATTAAGGAGTCTAAAGTACTGAGGGTGGCGATGAGTAATGCTGATTTAATCATTTCACCCGCTAAAGTGCTTTCCCAAATGGGCATTGAAAAAGATGGTAATTCACTGGCAATAGCGCCAACAACAGGTAATTCTATATCAGTGAACACAAAAAAGAGTGTTGCTCCAACAACGGCAATAATACTAGCAGGAACAATTTTGCTGTATTTTTGTGGCCATAAAAACAGCACTAATAGACAAGTAAGCCCAAGTAAACTTGCAGGGCTAGTGAAAGTGTTCACTGTAACATTGAGTTGCGACAGTGGGCTGCCAAATAAAGGCTCTAGCTGCGAAAGAATGATCAGTACGCCAATGCCAGAAGTAAAGCCAGATATGACAGGATAAGAGACTAAAATAAAATATTTTCCCAGCTTAAAAAAGCCAAAAAGTATTTGAAATAACCCTGCGAGGCTCACTACAGTAAATGCTGCAGCAACACCGTGCTCAGGAGACTGAGCAATAAAGCTGGTCAATATTGCAACCATCGCAACGGTTAAGCCAGTATTAGGACCTGATATTTGTTGGTTAGTACCGCCAAATAGTGATGCAAACAAGCCAGTAATTATTGCACAATAAATACCAGCACTGGCTCCTGCACCCGATGTTACACCGAAGGCTAAAGCAAATGGCAATGCCACAATTGTTGATGTCAGTGCGCCAAATAGGTCGCCCTTAATGGTTTGTCTATTAAAATGTGATAAAGAAAGCATGGTTACCTAAATGTAAACGTTTGGCTGTGACGCTGATTTTCCTAATATTGGAAAAGCTTCTCATTAAACAACAAGCTAGTGTTCATGTTATAGTTCGATAATAAGCCGTGTGTAAAACAGTATATCAAAAAACCTGACACTATTGTCGAGTTTTATGTTGGCTCTGTCGATTAGCCCGCGTGCTAAAAATACATATCTAACATTAAAAACAATAGCCTTATTATTCTATCGAGCAAAGCTTGGTAATTATGGTATAGGTTAGCAAAAATAACGAAAATCAAGCGAGTAATTAGGAATGATAGAGCGATTATTTAAATTGTCTGAACATAGAACGGACGTAAAAACAGAAATTATGGCGGGTTTAACCACCTTTGTGACCATGTCCTACATCATGTTTTTAAATCCAATTATCATGTCTAAAACAGGTATGCCGTTTGACGGTTTATTTTTAGCGACTTGCCTTGGTGCGGCAATTGCGACTATTTTAATGGGGTTATATGCTAATTGGCCTGTAGGTCTTGCTCCGGGGATGGGGCTTAATGCTTTTTTCACTTTTTCTGTTGTTGGGGCTATGGGCTACAGTTGGCAAATCGCACTTGGTGCCGTTTTTCTTTCAGGTATTATTTTTGTTTTAATGAGTGTCACACGGCTGCGAGAGTGGATGCTTGATAGCATTCCCATGAGTTTGCGACTTGCGATGACAGCGGGGGTTGGCCTCTTTTTAGGATTTATTGGTTTACGCTTTACCGGCATTGTTGTTCCTAACGCTGACAACGTCGTGGCTATTGCTGATCTTACTCATTTTGGTTTTGGTAAATTTGGCCCTGAAGCACCTGCGTTAGGTTTTTTAAGCTTTTTACTTATTGCCATTCTTAGTTATAGAAAGGTTTTCGGCGCTGTGTTAATCGGTATTGCGATCACAACTTTTATTGCCTTTGCGATGACGTGGCTGCTACCAACTGATTTTTTTGTTATTTCAGATGCGGCTAAAGCTTTCGCACCAGCTTCTGGTTTTGTTGCTTATAAAGGCTTGTTAGCTGTGCCTGAGTTTTCTGCACTTGAGCCTATTTTGTTTAAAGCAGACATTGTTGGCGCCTTTGAAGTAGCGTTGATCCCCGTTATAGTGACTTTCTTATTTGTGAATATTTTTGATACCGCAGGGACACTAATGGGGGTTGCTGAACGCGCCAACCTGCAAGATAAAAATGGCAAAATTCATGGTTTAAGTAAATCATTAAAAGCGGATTCTGTCTCTTCTGTTATTGGTACCGCCTTTGGTTGTCCTCCTGTGACTTCTTATGTTGAGTCTGCTGCGGGTGTTGCCGTTGGAGGCCGTACTGGATTAACCGCTGTAACTATTGGTTTGCTTTTCGCTGTCGGAATGTTCTTTTTACCACTGGCTCAAATGCTTCCTGGTTTTGCTGTTGATGGTGCGCTTATTTATGTGGCTATGTTGATGATGAGCTCTTTAAAAGGGTTAGATTGGGAAGATTTGACAGAATACGCACCAGCTGTGTGTACTACGGTAATGATGGCGTTTACTTTCTCTATTGCCAATGGTATTGCATTTGGCTTTATCACTTACACAGTGTTAAAAGTTGGTGCAGGAAAGTCTAAGGAAATATCTGCTGGTGTTTGGGCACTAACGGCACTGTTTATTGCTAAGTTTATCTTTCTAAATTAATTACAGTTAAGGTGGTTGCTCTCTAGTTCGTTGGCGTTGGTCTTGATTATTTAAGGCCATGCTATACTGAGCAAAAGCGTTTTTATTTCATGATTGAAGCCACCAACCAATGTTGTGAAGGGAAATAACTATGAAAAAGCCTGACGCTAATAGCAATAAGGTAAGGACGTAGCATAAAGTAGTTTACTTTTGCGTCAGTTGTCTATATAGTGGCGACGTTATTTACTCTCCTCTCGTTTATTTAACCGATTATCCGTTGAGATAATCTCTGTTATGTCTTTCCTTTTCACAGTCAGTCATCACTCAAATTGTTAAGCTTAAATTATTGTCTGTTTTTCGAGACTTTTTCTCGCACTGAGTTGATATTTACAAATATCTAATACCACGGCTTTATATGGCGTGGTATGAACGTTTTCACACAATAATATAGCTTTTGTTATTCATGCGTTTATACCCATAGGTATGCGCAAATTAAAAGAGTTTTATTATGTCTTATACATACAAGGGTAAGGTTTACTCCATTAAATCACCTGTCCGCTCCGTCTCTGTTAACAAACATAATGTCGTTGTTAATGATCAAGACGGTGCTAAATTAATCAAGTTTACTAATGTAAATGATTCAAAATGTTTTTTAGCATGGGTTTATCAAGCCTAGTTATCACTAAACAAAGGCATTACATTGCTAATCTTCTTACTTTTAGATTAAGCCGTCCTTTTGGGCGGCTTTTTAGTTTTATTAATGCATGAGCTTCATTTATTATTCTCTATCAATGAGCTTCTCTACTAATGTCGAGTGAGTGGCGATATAATTGCTAAGCATAAATTTGGTTAAGAAACAGCGATTTCACCTTAGGGATAAAAATGACAATAATGAATATATTAAAATCTGTAGCTATCAGTGTTGTGGCGATAACGGCATTAACGAGTACCACAGTGTCAGCAGAAGCTTGGGGCTATACTGAAGTACAGCTGCAAGCGTTTGGAGAATTAGAGCGAGTTGGTACTGGTGGCACGGCAGATGCGACTATTATTACTTTTCAGCATGCAGGTGGTTGGGAGTATGGGGATAACTTTTTCTTTATTGATCATGCGCGTTACAGTGTAAATAATGATGCAAATTTTCCTGTCGAAGATCACAGTGAGTTTTATGGGGAATGGTACTCAAATTTCAGTTTAAGTGCTATTACTGGTAATGACATAGCATTCGGCCTAGTTAAGGATGTAGGGCTTGTTGTCGGTGGAAATTTTGCACCTGAAGTGGACAGTGCCTGGTTTTTACCTGGTGTTAGATTTTCATTAGATTTGCCAGGTTTCGCGTTTGCACAAGTGAGTGTCACTAGCTATATACATCAAGGTGGCGGAAGTGCCTCTTCACCAGTGTTTACTGTTGTTGATGAAGATAATAGCTACATGATTGATTTTGCTTGGGCTTACCCTTTTAAAATCGGGTCAACAAGTTGGAGTATAGAAGGACATTTAGAATATATTGATGGTCGTCAGCAGACGAATAGCTTTGGTACAACCGAACTTGAGTCATGGGTTCTCTTTCAACCACAAATTCGCTTAGATTTAGGTGAAGTTTTGGGCACAGAAAAGAACCGACTCTTTGTTGGTATTGAATATCAATATTGGAAAAATAAGTTGGGTGAAAAAGGTACTGATGATAATGCGGTGCAATTTTTAGCTGTGTGGCGATTTTAATCATGCGCTGAAATTTAGCCTAAACAAAGGGTAACAGTTTAAGGCCCTCGTCTGCCCAGTTAACTTTTAATTGATCTTTTTTGTATTCAATAGACGTTAACTGGCTATTCTTGCTAGTAAATAGCGCTCAGGTCAGTATAATGTGCCTGCTTAATTTTTTTGCACACTAATGTCGCTAAAGAAACTAAGCAAAACATTTTAAAATAGTAATCAATCAAACTGTATAATTTTTTGTTCTACTTGACAGTAATTATAGCGTCTAAGTGAATAAATAATTGTACAGATTGATTAGAATATCAATACGTTACATGTGATATGTACAAAATTAAGGAAACACATTAGATGTTAAATCCAATCACTAAAAAATTTCAATTCGGTCAACATACCGTAACGCTTGAAACGGGCGCAATTGCTCGTCAAGCATCTGCTGCTGTTATGGCAAGCATGGATGATACTTGTGTATTAGTATCCGTTGTTGCTAAAAAAGAAGCAAAAGAAGGGCAAGACTTTTTCCCTTTAACCGTTAACTACCAAGAGCGTACTTATGCTGCTGGTAAAATTCCAGGAAGTTTCTTCAAGCGTGAAGGTCGCCCCTCAGAAGAAGAAACATTGATTGCGCGTCTTATTGACCGTCCAATTCGTCCATTATTCCCAGAAGGTTTCACTAACGAAGTACAAGTTATTATTACTGTTGTTTCTGTAAACCCTGAAATCGCGCCTGATATCATTTCATTAATTGGTACTTCAGCAGCATTAGCAATCGCCGGTGTTCCATTTAGTGGTCCTGTTGGCGCGGCACGTGTCGGTTATACTGATGGTCAATACCTTCTTAACCCACTTCAATCTGAACTACCAGCAAGTCAATTAGACTTAGTTGTTTCAGGTACTGATTCTGCGGTATTAATGGTTGAATCTGAAGCTGACGTGTTATCTGAAGAAGTAATGCTTGGCGCGGTAGTTTATGGTCATGAGCAAATGCAAGTGGCAATTGATTCAATTAAAGAATTTAAAGCTGAAGTAAACACTCCTGAATGGGAATGGACTGCTCCAGAGAAAAATGCTGAGTTAGTTGCAAAGATTGCTGAGTTATCAGAAGCTCAAGTGAACGAAGCTTATCAAATTACTGAAAAAGCTGTTCGTTATGAAAAAATTGCTGAAATCCGCAATGAAGTTGTTGAAAAATTACTTGCTGAAGATGAAGAGCTAAATGTTCAAGAAGCGAAAGATTTATTCCATGACCTAGAAAAAACAGTTGTTCGTGGCCGTATTACTCAAGGCTCGCCACGTATCGATGGTCGTGATCCTGAATCAATTCGTGCGCTAGACGTAATGACTGGCGTATTGCCACGTACTCACGGTTCATCTGTGTTTACTCGTGGTGAAACACAAGCATTAGTAACTGCTACTTTAGGCACACAACGTGATGCACAACGTTTAGATACCATTATGGGTGAAAAGACTGATGCCTTTATGCTTCATTATAATTTCCCTCCATACTGTGTTGGTGAAACTGGCTTTGTTGGTTCACCTAAGCGTCGTGAAATTGGTCATGGCCGTTTAGCAAAACGCGGTATGTTAGCTGTTATGCCTACTATTGAAGAATTCCCGTACGCTGTACGTGTGGTTTCTGAAATTACTGAGTCTAACGGCTCTTCTTCAATGGCTTCTGTATGTGGTACTTCACTTGCGCTTATGGATGCCGGTGTACCAATTAAAGCGTCTGTTGCGGGTATCGCAATGGGTCTTGTTAAAGAAGGTGACAACTTTGTTGTTCTTTCTGACATCTTAGGCGATGAAGATCACTTAGGTGACATGGACTTTAAAGTTGCTGGTACTACAGGTGGTATTACTGCTTTGCAAATGGATATCAAGATTGAAGGTATCACGCAAGAGATCATGCAAATTGCCTTAAACCAAGCTAAAGCAGCACGAACTCACATTTTATCTGTAATGGATGAAGCTATTGCAGGTCACAGAGAAGAGATCTCTGAGTTTGCACCACGCATTCACACCATGAAAGTTAACCAAGATAAGATTCGTGACATTATCGGTAAAGGTGGCGCAACGATTCGTCAATTGACTGAAGAAACGGGCACTACTATCGAAATCGATGATGACGGTACGGTTAAGATTGCGGCAACATCTGGCGAGCAAGCTGAAGATGCCATCAACCGCATTAAAGCGTTAACGGCTGAAATTGAAGTAGGTACACTTTACACAGGTAAAGTTGTACGTATCGTTGATTTCGGTGCTTTTGTTAATGTATTACCAGGTAAAGATGGTTTAGTACATATTTCACAAATCTCTGAAGAGCGCGTTAACAACGTAAGTGACGTGTTATCTGAAGGTCAAGAAGTGAAAGTAAAAGTACTAGAAGTTGACCGTCAAGGCCGTGTACGTTTAAGTATTAAAGAAGCCGCTGAAAAGCCTGCTGAAGAAGCACCAGCAGCAGAGTAATTGTTACTGACTTTGCTTTGTATAATGCAATTAGTTAAAAAAGGAGCCTAATGGCTCCTTTTTTCTTGTGCCATTAGCTATAAATTCAAGTACAATCGAAGCATAGCTTTCATTTTTATACCAAACGGGGTTATTAATTCTATTGGTATTGTTTATCTTTACTAGGGCAGTTTAGTGACTTCATCTTTAAATAAATTCGCACTGATACTTTTAATTTGTGTGGCGTTACTGGCACAGGGTTGTGCAACATCAACGGGCGCAAATAATCGCTCACATAGCGTAGGGCTTGAACAGCTAATTATTGCTGAGCCTGCTCCTGTTAACTTTAAAAGTGAAATTGCCATAGCACGTTATTCTGATTTCCTTACGCGAGCCAAATTAACCGACGAGCAAAACGCTAAGGTTTTATTTGATCGTGGCGTCTTATACGATAGTGTTGGCTTGCGCACCTTAGCGAGAATAGACTTTACTCAAGCATTGCAGTTAAATAACAAGCTTGCTGATGCCTATAATTTTTTAGGTATCTATTTCACGCAAATACGTGAGTTTTCCCAAGCCTATGAAAAATTTGATTCGGCATTAGATCTAGATCCCAATCATGAATACGCCTATTTGAATCGAGGCATTGCGCTCTATTACGGCGATAGACCTGAGTTAGCAGCACAAGATTTTGAAGTGTTTTCTCAAGATCACAATGATGATCCATATCGCTTATTGTGGCTCTATCTTGCGCAGTATCAAATCAATGTTGACACTGCTAAGAAAAACCTCGCTCAAAAAGCTAGCATGGTTGATGATTTAAACTGGGCTAAGCAAGTTATTCATTTATATCTAGGTGATATTACTCAGGAGGATTTTATTAGTGGTTTAGCTCAAGGGATTGATTCTAATAAAGCGTTAACCGATAGATTATGTGAGGCTTATTTTTATCTAGGTAAATATAATCAAATGCAAGACAACACAGGCGCTGCTATGAATTTCTTTAAGCTATCTATCAGTACCAATGTGTATGAATTTGTTGAGCATAGGTATGCCAAGCTAGAGTTAGATTTAATGCGCACTAAAAAAGTGACTATGTAGGTCGTACTTTTGTGGGAAAAAGCAAACTGATTATTGTGAGTTTGTTGGCTTTGCTGTTAGCAGGATTACCTTCAGGCTCGTTTAATTTAGTTGACTATTTAACGAATCAAATTGCGACAGACAAGCACAATAAAGCCCAGCTAGATTATGCACTACAGCAAAACAATGAAACGGCACTACGCTATGCTTGGCAACAGGCTAAAAAATATAGCCTTACTTGGCAACGCTTAGCAAAACAATTAGCAAAAACTCAAGGTCAAGCCGCTTACGAGTTGGCAATCTATTATCAAACTCAAAACATACCATTACAAGCTAAAGCTTGGTATCAACGAGCTATTAGACTTGAATTTCCTCCTGCCTTTGTTGCATTAGCTCAGCATTATTTTCAGCAAAATAAATTGCTTCAATCAGAAGAATTACTCACCAGACTCCCGAATACACACAGTGAAACAACGGCTGTAGCGGCTTATGTGCTTAAAATTAATTTAGCCATTAACCGAGGCGATATTCATTTTGTTGAAGACAAGATTGCTGAATTTGATCTGCTCAAACAAAATACAAAGCAAGGACGTTTGCTATTAGATAACATTAACAAATATCAAGTTTTAACTAGTAATAATAACAACGATTTGACACCTACATGTGCGAATAGCTTACAACTTTTTGCCACTAATTTTGCGCACTTGCAGTATTTGGAAACCTTGATAGAAGGTTTTAATAAACAGCGTTTGAGCCAGTTTATTTGCTTTTCACCAGTGCGTTATTTACCAATAAAAACATTGGACTGTGCTGAAGGTTCAGCGCAGGCTATCCAATGTGATGAACAA
>JAPHTO010000155.1 GCA_026196955.1 Colwellia sp.
AAATTTTGTTCGAGATAAAAACGTTTTAATCACGGCGAGTAGTGTGTAGCCTAGTCACTCTAAGCAAATACTACTCAACAAAGAGTAAAACGTTTTTAGTCGAATCCTTCGGACAGCGTTTGTTGGTCATTTTTACCGCGTTATCACCTTTTTATGTGGAACAACCACATTACAAAGGCTCTGCCTTGTATAAACACCCAACAAAATGCTGCAAAAATAATCTCGAAAGATCAACAGGCCCTAGTTTAAAAGCTATGCAGGTAATACTTTTTTATAAGGTTTAACCGTCACTTTTTTGTATACACCAGCGGCAATATAGGGGTCTTCATCTGCCCATGCTTGTGCTTGTGTTAACGAATCAAACTCAGCAATAATCAAAGAGCCAGTAAAACCTGCGTCACCAGGGTCATTACTATCAATTGCTGGGCAAGGACCTGCAACTAATAATCTTCCTTGTGCTTGCAGCTCACTTAAACGTGCTAAATGCTGCTCTCTTACAGATAAGCGTTTTGCTAAGCTATTTTCATTATCTTCGCTGTAAACAAGGTAAAACATATTTTCTTCTATCCTATTAAATTCAAGTAAAAAGTTTGATAAGTCTATTTTTTATCGGCAGGTGATTCACTCATAACACTAGAGCTGATTTCAATGCTATCTTCAAGTACTTCGGTTACTTCTTCACTATCTTGGGGCAAATATTTATACAGTGAAAAAATTGATCCAACAGCAAAGACTAGTGTTAGGCCTGTTAAACCAAAAACTTTAAAATTCACCCAAGTATCTAATTCAAAGTTGAAGGCTACATATAAGTTTAATGCGCCGCATAGTGCAAAGAATACTGCCCAGGCTAAATTTAATTTAGTCCAAATAGGCTCTGGCAAGGTTAATGATTCAGATAAAAATTGTTTAATGATATTTTTCTTAAAAACGTATTGACTAATAAGTAGAGCAACGGCAAAAAATACATTAATAATGGTAACTTTCCATTTTATAAAAGCATCGTCGTGAAAAAAAATGGTCAAACCACCAAAGACAGCAATCAAGCCAAAAAATATCCAATTACGTGTTGGTACTTTTTCTTTTTTAAGTAAGTAATATAAAATTTGTAATGCAGAGGTGACAATTAAAGAGCCTGTAGCCCAATATAAATCTGCAAATTTATAAAATATTAAGAATATGATTAAGGGGATATATTCTAAAACTGCGTGCATGGTTTACCTTTAAATAATGACAAAAACGAGCTTGATTTGATTTTAACTAAACTCACCTAACTTTAATAGCGAAAGGCTAAAATATAGTGAGATAAAGTTTACTTCACGCTTTCAATGATCTTTATCAACTAAGAGGCCGATCTCATTTGTACTTTCATCCATAGCAAGGTATTTTAGCGGCAAGTTAAATAAAATTATCCTTAGTAGAGTTACCATGACAGATAAATCGCTTTTTTATCAAGAGCAGGGCAATGAAGTTTCTTTGTTCAATTATGCCTTTGACCATCAACTACCCGTTTTAATTAAAGGGCCTACAGGTTGCGGAAAAACCCGTTTTGTAGCGCATATGGCGGAGCAACTTAACAAGCCTTTATATACTGTGGCCTGTCATGATGACTTAACTGCTGCTGATTTGGTCGGGCGACATCTAATAGGCCCTGATGGCACGTATTGGCAGGATGGTCCGCTTACTAAGGCTGTGCGTGAAGGCGGAATTTGTTATTTAGATGAAGTGGTCGAAGCGCGAAAAGACACTACCGTTGTATTGCACCCGCTTGCCGATGATAGACGTGTGTTGCCATTAGAAAGAACGGGTGAATTGCTAGAAGCAGCCCCAGGTTTTATGTTGGTTGTTTCCTATAATCCTGGCTACCAAAATCTATTAAAAGGTATGAAGCCAAGCACTAGGCAGCGTTTTGTTGCTTTACGTTTTGATTACCCTAGTCCAGAAGTTGAACAACAAATTCTAATCAAAGAAGCAGGAGCCGATCCTCATTTAGCTTTTAAATTAGTCGAGCTTGCAGGTGCGTTACGTTTACTAGAGCAAAATGATTTAGATGAAGTAGCATCAACTCGGTTGCTGATTTATGCTGCCCGCATGATTGGCTCTGGCATGAAAGAGCTTGAAGTGTGTCGTTGCTGTTTAGCTGAGCCTTTGTCAGATGATCCTCAAACAGTAAACGCCTTAATGGATGTCGCTAGAATTTACTTTGATGAGTAAGTCTTGGCTAATATGCCTGAGAAGTACGGTGTAATGAATATGAGTACAGTTATTGCTGATAGTAATAGCCTTGAGTTATGTGAAAAAACTAAACGTCTACCTGGTGATTTAGCCATGTGGTTTTTTATTTTGGCTGAGCTAACCGTTTTTGCCATCTTATTTATTGGTTTTGCTGTTGCAGAGCAACAAAACAGTGACATGTTTAGTGTCGGTAAAACAAAATTGCATCAATTGTCAGGTCTGATAAATACGATAGCCCTGATCACGAGTAGTTACTTTGTTGCTATCGCTTTACATGCAATGCATTTAGGTCAAGGAAAGAAATCAGCATATTTATTAATTGTCGCTAAACTTGTTGCTTGTATTTATATTGGGGTAAAGATTTGGGAGTATTTTTCTTTATTTGACCTAGGTATTGGCATTGAAACTAATACTTTTTTTACCCTTTATTTTATGATTACTTTTTTTCATTTAATGCATGTTCTTTTAGGTATGGTTATCCTTGGTTTTGTGACCGTTAAAGCGGCAAAAAATGGCTACGATGAAAAAAACATTTCTGGTTTTGAGTCAGGTGCTAGTTATTGGCACATGGTCGATATGCTGTGGATTATTTTATTTCCCCTAATTTACGTTATTTAACCTTGTATAAGTGATGATGAATACTCAATTATTTAATAGAAAAAACACCTTTAGTTGGCTTTATTTGTTAGCGCTGACAGTATTTTCTGCCTACGCCGACACTTTTTTCGGATTGTTTTCCCTAAATAAAAGCTTGTTTATTGCGAGTGTTTTATTTATTGTTTTCTTAAAAGGGCAGCAAATAATTGATATATTCATGGAGTTAGCTCAAGCGCCAAAGCTTTGGCGAAGGTTACTCTTAGGGTATGTTACTTTGTTGCCAATCATAATAACAATCATCTATCTGCTATAATTTAGATACGTAAAGGATTAGCTGGGAAACTACTGCTAGGTATGCAAGTATGAAATCTAATCAAAATAACCAGTTTGCGATAATTTACCAGTCTTTGTACCTAGCAAATTTATTGTTACTACCTGTTATTAGCTTCTTAGTTCTTGTCTATTACTTTCATAAAGCAGCCCCAGATACACCTCAGGGGAATCATCTTTCTAGATTTAATAAAATTCACCTTTATCGCAGTATTCAAATATCTGCATTAGCCGGTGTCTTATTGGGTGTAGCACCAGTATTTTATATTTTCTATTCCGCACAATTTAGTACCTCGGTGATGGTTGTTGTCTTTTATTTTGTCACCTTACATACTGCATTTGTGTTGGTGGGCATGCTGAATTTAGCACGCGCTATGGCGAAAAAACTTCCTGTTTTTTAAAGCGTTGCTATTTTGTAAAGCAAGTTGCTGTATGGCCAACTTTAACGTATTGATCTTGATTCACATCACAACAAAATTATAAATAATTGTTACAATCTAACTATTGAAATAGTTTAACCATTGGAAAGTAAATGGAAGAGTGGGTTGGCGGCCTTTGGCATAAATATATTACCCGTAAGGCAAATCCAGAGTTTGATCTTGCCAGAGTCACTTTTGATGAAGTGAGTAAGTCTGTTGGAATGGTTTTTAGAGCGTTGGGCGGTGATGCTGTTAAACGTGTTGAAGCGGCCAGTGCTAGAGAATACCTGACACGCAAAAACTTCCTACAAAAGATCTCTGGTGATACCCAACTGGTATCGCTTGCTTGGCAAGATGATGAAAGCTTGCGCTTACCAGAATCGCTTGCCATTTTTGAACAGCAATCACTGAATTATGATTTATATATCTGGCTAGCTGTTTTAGCGGCTAATCATCAAGGTAAATTCAGGCATTGGGCTAATGATAATCAGGCGCTGGTTGTTAATGTTTTAGAAAAGTTTCCGTCAATGCGCGCTCGGTATCAAAAACTCGCCCAAGCCTTTGTAGCGCTTAGACCTGCTATTGATACTTTACCTAAAGCTGAGCAGGAAATGGAACAAGCGGTAATTCAAGCATTGTTAAAGCCTGGTACAGTTAAAGCGTTTCCCTTAGTTGATTTTGCCCCTAAAGCTGTCTATTTATGGCTTTACCCATCAGCGAACGAAAAAGATTTGGTCATGCCAGAATACCAAGATCCTGAGCAAGATGAAGACGATGAACAGCAACAAGGTAAAGCAGCCAAAAAGTCATTAACAAGTCGTAAAAAAGCTGAGCGAGTTGATGCGCCTGATGAAAAGCAAGGCATGATGATTTTTCGCTTGGAAAGTATGTTTTCTTGGAGCGAATTCTCTAAGCTAGATCGTGGCAGTGATGATAGCGACGATGATGAAGACTATCAAAGTACTGTTGAAGATTTAGATCAAATAACCTTAGCAAAACAGCAAGAACAGCAAAAAAGTGGCCAAATTAAGATCGATCTCGATTTACCTTCTGCCTCTGAGGATGATATTCCGTTAGGTGAAGGAATTAAATTACCTGAGTGGGATTATAAAAAGCAATCTTTGCAGCCAGAGCATTGTTTATTGCAACCTATGTTGCCACGCGATGCTAAACCACAAAAACTGCCTGTTAAGTTACAAAAACTATCGAAAACGATCCAAGCTCAATTTGAGCAATTACGTAGTGTTCGTTATTGGCTCAAAGCTCAACCACAAGGTGAAGAGCTTGATTTAACGTCATGGTTAGATTTTCATGTCGAAAGCCAAATAGCCCCTACAGGTGAGAAAGGTCTATTTAGATCATTTCGTGGTAACAACCGAGATTTATCGTGTTTGTTACTTGCCGATTTATCTATGTCTACTGACGCCCACTTAGATAACGACAATAGGGTTATTGATGTAGTTCAAGACAGCTTATTGTTATTTGGCGAAGCGTTACAATCGGTGGGTGATAATTTTGCTATGTATGGTTTCTCGTCAGTGAAGCGTCATAATGTCCGTTTTACTATGCTGAAAAATTTTAACGAGCCTTATAGTGACCATGTGCGGGGTAGGGTTCAAGCTATACGGCCAGGTTTTTACACTCGTATGGGGGCAGCAATTAGGCAAGCAACCAGAGTGATTGATGAACAAAAAAGTAGTGAAAAATTATTGTTGATTTTAACGGATGGCAAACCTAACGATATAGATCATTACGAAGGCCGCTTTGGTATTGAAGATACCCATCAAGCCATTTGTGAAGCAAAAAAATTGGGTATAAAGCCCTTTTGTATCACCATTGACACTGATGCACAGGCTTATCTGCCTTATTTGTTCGGTAGCGATGGTTTTACGGTAATATTAAGGCCTGAGCAACTGCCATTACGTTTACCTCAATTGTATCATCAATTAACCTCACAATAGCTGAAGCAGGATATGATTTACTTATGACATCATCCCCAAAAAAGTGTCTTTATTGTCAAACTGAGAACGAAGGCGCTACTGAAAATTGCGAACATTGTGGTATGCCATTGCCCAGCAAGCACCCACAAGATAAACAAAAAAAGATCAGCTTTTTCATTAAAGCTTTTTGGGCTATTGTGATCTTTTGTATTGTAATGATGTATTACCTGCCACGTTAATGTCTTTGATCTTCCTGCACTAGACGTTATGACAAAAGAAAATTTTGAAGCAAGCGTAATTAATAGCGCATACTTCAACAAAGGTTAGCTTTATATTTTGACCGTGGGTAATCGAGTCATTACTGTATTCAGTCAATTTCAAGGCTGATATCTGTCACGGGTACACAGCAACAAGGTAGGATTTCTTTATCACCGACAAACGCGAGTGGCTCACCGTTGGGGTAGTTTATTTCTCCGGCGGTTAAGGTTACTCGGCATGCGCCGCAAAAACCATCTCGACAATGGTAATCAACCTTAACGTCGTTGTCTTCTAAACATTCAAGTAAGGTTTGCTCTTTATTTTCAAAGCAAACCTGCTTACCTTGTACTGTAATTTTTGGTGTTAACTGTATTGATGACTTAGTCTCTGCAGGCATAAAATTGTCTAGCATATCTTTTAGAGGTCAAAATCATCAAAATCGTCTGCATCAACGGTAGAGTCAACTTGCCCAACTAAATAACTAGAAATTTCAGTCTCTTGTGGAGCCACTTGTACATTATCACTGACTAGGTAAGCGTTCATCCAAGGTAACGGGTTACTTTTGATGTCAAAAGGTGCATCAAATCCGAGCGCGGCTAGACGTGAGTTTGAGATGTATTCAATGTATTGATTTAAAATTTCAGCATTGAGGCCGATCATTGAGCCGTCTTTAAATAAATATTGTGCCCATTCTTTTTCTTGTTCAACAACGTCTAGAAATATTTGTAGACCTGCATCTCGCATATCTTCACTTACTTCTTTCATTTCAGGATCATCTTTGCCATCTTTCCAAAGGTTTAAGATGTGTTGAGTACCCGTTAAATGTAGGGCTTCATCACGGGCAATAAGTTTAATTATTTTTGCATTACCTTCTAATAATTCACGTTCAGCAAAGGCGAATGAACAAGCAAAGCTCACATAAAAGCGAATGGCTTCAAGAGCATTGACAGAGCATACAGCAAGGTATAAACGCTCTTTTAATTTACGGGTGTTCACTTCAAACTTTTCATTTCTACCATCAACATCATAGCTACCTTCGCCTTGAGATTGTAATAACTGCGTGGTTAAAATGACGTCATCAAAGTATTTAGCTATGCTAGTGGCGCGTTTTAAAATGGCGGGGTTAACAACTATATCGTCAAATACTTCGCCGGGCTCAGTGAATAAATTACGTAAAATATGCGTGTATGAGCGAGAATGAATAGTTTCACTAAATGCCCATGTTTCAACCCAAGTTTCTACCTCAGGTAAGGAAACTAAAGGCAATAACACTGCGTTAACTGAGCGTGCGGCCATCGAATCTAGCAGGGTTTGATATTTCAAGTTAGAAATAAAAATATGCCTTTCAGAGTTAGTCAAACTCTGCCAGTCAGCTCTGTCTTTAGAAACATCAACTTCTTCAGGACGCCAAAAAAACGATAATTGCTTTTCAATTAGCTTTTCAAAAGCATTATATCTTTGCTGATCATAGCGAGAAACATTAACACTATTGCCTAAAAACATAGGCTCTAATAAAGCGTTATTGGGAGTTTGGTTAAACGTGGTGTACGTCATTAGCTGCTATTCCTTAATGTGTCACTTAACTTGTTGTGACAATGAGCCTAGACTTATTGCTAGGCTCTTTAATTAGATTGAATTTATTCTTGTTTTGTTTGGACTTTAAACAATGAAAAAGTTATGTGGTTAAATTTTACAAGCGCCGCCAGCACAACCATCATCTTCAACTTCAACATCATCACTCGCGCCATCACGGGTATTATGGTAATACATGGTTTTAACACCGAGTTTGTATGCGGTTAAGATATCTTTTAGGATTTGCTTAACTGGCACTTTACCACCTTCAAATTTAGCTGGATCGTAGTTTGTGTTAGCTGAAATAGTTTGGTCGACAAATTTTTGCATGATGCCAACAATTTCTAAATAACCGTCATTATTAGGGATATTCCACAGTAACTCATAGTTATGTTTAAGTTTTTGGTACTCAGGCACTACTTGCTTTAATATGCCATCTTTACTGGCTTTAATGCTGATCAAGCCGCGCGGTGGCTCGATACCATTAGTTGCATTGGATATTTGTGAAGATGTTTCTGATGGCATTAACGCAGACACGGTTGAGTTACGCACACCGTGTTGTTTGATACTTTCACGTAAAGCTTCCCAATCTAAATGCAGCGGCTCACCCGTTATGTCATCGATAGTCTTTTTATAGGTATCAATGGGTAAAATACCTTGAGATAGACGAGTTTCATTGAACTTAGGACATGCACCTTGCTCTTTCGCTAATAGGTTCGTAGCTTTGAGTAAATAGTATTGAATAGCTTCAAAAGTTTTATGTGTTAGATTATTCGCACTTCCGTTTGAGTAATACAAACCATTTTTCGCTAAATAGTAAGCGTAGTTAATAACACCTATACCCAAGGTTCTACGAGCTAAACTGGCGTTACGAGCAGCCGGAATAGGGTAGTCTTGATAATCGAGCAAGCTGTCGAGTGCACGAACCGCTAAGTCAGCCAAGCCTTCCAACTCATCAAGCGAGTCTATGGCGCCTAGGTTAAATGCTGATAAGGTACATAATGCTATTTCACCATTTTCATCACTCACCTCATTCATAGGCTTAGTGGGTAAGGCTATTTCTAAACATAAATTAGATTGACGAATAGGCGCTTTACTAGGATCAAATGGGCTATGGGTATTACAGTGATCAACATTTTGTAAATAGATACGACCAGTACTTGCACGCTCTTGAGCAAATAGGGTAAATAACTCTATTGCTTTGATGCGTTTCTTACGAATAGACTCATCATTTTCATATTGAACATAAAGCTGTTCGAACTTATCTTGATCTTCAAAGAAAGCATCATAAAGACCAGGCACATCACTTGGGCTAAATAAGGTAATAGAGCCGCCTTTAATTAAACGCTGGTACATCAGCTTGTTAAATTGCACGCCGTAATCAAGGTGACGAACACGGTTTTCTTCAACACCGCGGTTATTTTTTAAGACCAGTAAACTTTCAACTTCTAAATGCCAAAGCGGATAGAATAGGGTCGCTGCGCCACCTCGAACACCACCTTGAGAGCAGCTTTTAACCGCTGTTTGAAAGTGTTTATAAAAAGGGATACAACCAGTGTGGAAGGCTTCACCATTTCGAATGGTACTGCCTAAGGCACGAATTCGTCCCGCATTGACCCCAATCCCTGCGCGTTGAGAAACATATTTTACAATAGCGCTTGAGGCGGCATTGATTGAGTCTAATGAATCATCGCATTCAATTAACACACACGATGAAAACTGACGAGTTGGGGTGCGAACACCAGCCATAATCGGCGTCGGTAAAGATATTTTAAAGGTTGAAATAGCATTATAAAAGCCTTCAACATACTTTAATCGTGTTTCTTTTGGGTATTTAGCAAATAAACAAGCAGCCACTAAAATATAGAGAAACTGAGCACTTTCGTAAATATCACCACTGACACGGTTTTGGACTAAATATTTACCTTCTAGCTGTTTTACTGCTGCATAACTGAAGTCGAGATCGCGACTATGATCTAAAAACAAAGACATTTGCTCAAAATCACTTTCACTGTAATCACTTAATAAGTGCTGATCATACTTACCCGCTTCAACCAATTTTACCACGTGATCATAAAGTCTTGGCGGTTCAAATTGGCCATAAGCTTTTTTACGCAGATGAAATATTGCCAGCCTTGCTGCCAAATATTGGTAATCAGGTGTTTCTTCAGAGATCAAGTCAGCAGCTGACTTGATAATCGTTTCATGAATATCTTCTGTTTTAATACCATCATAAAATTGAATATGAGATTTTAATTCAACTTGAGAAACGGAAACTAGCTCTAATCCTTCAGCAGCCCAAGCAATAACTTGGTGGATTTTTTCTAGATCGATAGGTTCTTTTTCGCCATTACGCTTAGTAACAGAAAGATTATTATTCATGAAAGTCCTGCGATATAAATTGTTATTATTGTGTTCTTTAAACTACACACATTGCGAATAAATCAGCAAATTGATGCAACTCAAGAAACCCCTTTGTTTTTATTATTTCCCTGGATACGCCGAAAATGACATTGGCGCACAACATCTTGGGTTTTTTTAAATTCTAACCACAAGATAATGAGGTTTAGTGCTTTTTGCAAGTGTTAAAATCGGCTACTTTTTAGCTGTTTTTTGAGTGTTTGCAGTTGTGTTAGTGTTGACTAACCTAGTATCGCTAATTCATTTAATGATTTGCTAAATGCAATAACATTTTAAAAGTTTTTTTACCGTTGAAATATTTTAATTGGATTTTTCGACTCTATATACTTAATCGGAATATAGATAAAAATATCCTTTATATTTAATAGGTTAGCTTGTAGGTTACAGAATCAACAATTTGCTTATTAATAAATCAGTCGTCTAAGCGTTATGAAATTTTTTGGCAACAAAGAATATAGTTCACATCCAAATTTGCCGTTAATTTGTGATTTTCAGTGATAGGATTGTAATGAATACCACTTGCATCGATACATTTTAGTTCACAAGCTTGTGCCCAAGCGATAAGCTGCGAAGGTTTAATGAATTTATCATGGTCGTGGGTACCGTCAGGTACTATTTTAAATACCTTTTCTGCGGCTAAAATAGCAAGCAAGTAAGATTTTATACTTTTATTTAATGTTGAAAAGAAAACTAAACCACCAGGTTTAACCATACTTGCACACGCGTGAATGATAGATGCAGGATCTGGAACATGCTCTAACATTTCCATGCAAGTGACAATATCAAACGCTTCGCTGCATTGTTGTGCTTTCTCTTCGGCGGTAATTTTCTCATAATTGATGGTTAAACCAGACTCAAGAGCATGGAGCTTTGCAACATTAAGTGGCTCTGTTCCCATGTCGATACCGGTAACGTTCGCTCCAAGTTTAGCTAACGATTCCGTTAAAATGCCACCACCGCAACCGACATCAATAACTTCCTTCGCAAAGATCTCCGTGTGTTGTTCGGCTATATGTTGACAAATGAATTGTACTCTTAACGGATTTAACTGGTGTAGCGGTTTAAAATCACCAGTTAATTCCCACCACTGATTAGCGACTTTTTCAAATTTTGCTATTTCTTCATTATTTACGTTAAGTGAGTTTGTTGTCATGGTCATACTAGAGTCATAAAGGAAAATTATTCAGGATTATTACGATTCTAAACTAAAGATTTTTTTAAACATAGTGAAAATACCAATTAGAGTAAATTATTCTATTCTCAGAGCTATGTCAGAGGTGCAATAGCAAGCTAAATTTGTTTAGATATAGTTATTCCTACATCAAAAAAATTTTGCGCAGTTAATGTGACTCTGACAAGCTCCTAAAAGGCGAGTTGAAAAGACTTATATGCAGCGTTATTGAGTTTGATAAGGGAATAACCATTATCTTCATTCAATGCCTTGCCTACATGGATGTAGGTACTTAGGTTCAGTCTGGAACTATGAACCTGTGCCTATAAGTCTTTTAATTCTCGCTGAGTTGGAAATAATTTAATCTACTTGGTATTAGTTCAATAAAGCTTGTTTCTGCTCGATAAATAACCATAAAACAGCCTAAAAAAAACGCACTTTAAATGCACTAAATAAAGCTGTTTGGCATCACTAGAAATTGTGCTAGTATGCTGCGTTGAGTTATATTTTTTTATGATAAAAATAAGAAAAATTTTTGCGTTACTTCGTATTAGTTAAGTTAAGGGATACGTCTATTTATGTCAGATCTGGCCAAAGAAATAGTTCCAGTAAATATTGAAGATGAGTTAAAAACTTCCTATCTAGATTATGCCATGAGCGTTATTGTTGGGCGTGCGTTGCCTGATGTTCGTGATGGTTTAAAACCTGTGCATCGTCGCGTGTTATTCGCTATGGATGTGTTAGGTAATGATTGGAATAAAGCTTATAAAAAATCAGCCCGTGTGGTTGGTGATGTAATCGGTAAGTATCACCCTCATGGTGACACTGCGGTATACGATACTATTGTTCGTTTAGCACAGCCTTTTTCAATGCGCTATATGTTGGTTGATGGTCAAGGTAATTTCGGCTCTGTTGATGGTGATAGTGCTGCGGCAATGCGTTATACCGAAATTAGAATGGATAAAATTGCTCATTCTATTTTAGCGGATTTAGACAAAGAAACTGTCGATTTTGTCCCTAACTATGATGGCACTGAGTTTATTCCTGCTGTTATGCCAACGCGCATTCCAAATTTATTAGTCAATGGTGGCTCAGGTATCGCTGTCGGAATGGCAACGAATATCCCGCCGCATAATCTAACCGAAGTGATTAACGGTTGTTTAGCTTTAATAGAAAATAGCGATATTTCTGTTGAAGAGCTATTAACATATATTCCTGGTCCTGACTTCCCAACCGCGGGTATTATCAGTGGCCGTGCTGGTATTGAAGAAGCATACCGTACTGGCCGTGGTAAAATAAAAATTCGTGCACGTGCTGAAATTGAATGTAATGAAAGCACAGGTAAAGAAACTATTATAGTGCATGAGTTACCGTATCAGGTGAACAAAGCTCGTTTGATTGAAAAAATGGCCGAGCTAGTAAAAGATAAACGCCTTGAAGGTATTTCTGCTTTACGTGATGAGTCTGATAAAGACGGCATGCGTATGGTTATTGAAATTAAGCGTGGTGAAGTGGGTGAGGTTGTTTTAAATAACCTATTCAAGCTTACTCAAATGCAAGTGTCTTTTGGTTTAAATATGGTGGCGTTAGGTAATGGCCAGCCGAAAATATTTAATTTAAAAGAAATGCTGGAAGAGTTTGTACTGCATCGCCGTGAAGTAGTTACTCGTCGTACTATCTTTGAATTAAGAAAGGCCCGTGACAGAGCACATATCTTAGAAGGTTTATCAATAGCGCTTGCTAATATAGAGCCGATTATTGAATTAGTGAAAACCTCACCTTCAAGAAAAGAAGCTGAAGAAAAGCTAGTTGCTCAAGGTTGGGACTTAGGTAATGTTAGTGCCATGTTAGAACGCGCAGGCACACATGCTGCACGTCCTGAGTGGTTAGAGCCAGAGTTTGGTATTCGTGATAATAAATATTACTTAACACCTGTACAGGCTAAAGCGATTGTTGAGTTACAACTTTATAAATTAAGCGGCTTAGAACACGAAAAAATTCTAAATGAGTACAAAGAGTTATTAGACCTAATCGCTGAATTAATGCATATTCTCGAAAGTCCAGAGCGCTTAATGGAAGTTATCTGTGAAGAATTAGTGGCAATTCGTGATGAGTTTGGTGATGAGCGTCGTACCGAAATTACTAATGCTTCTCATGATTTATCGTTAGAAGATTTAATCTGTGAAGAAGATGTTGTGGTTACCCTTTCTCATGAAGGCTATGTTAAATATCAAGTATTAAGTGATTATCAAGCACAACGACGTGGTGGTAAAGGTAAAGCCGCTACCAAGATGAAAGAAGAAGATTTCATTGAGCGCTTATTAATTGCGAATACTCACGATACTATTTTATGTTTCTCAGATCGCGGTAAATTGTACTGGCTTAAAGTGTATCAATTGCCATTAGCAAGTCGAACTGCCCGTGGGCGTCCAATTGTTAATATTCTGCCGTTAGAAAAAGATGAGCGAATTACGGCAATTCTACCGGTACGTGAATACGAAGAAGATAAATATATTATCATGGCAACCGCGTCTGGTACCGTGAAGAAAACAGCGTTAACAGCATATAAAAATCAACGAGCAAACGGTATTATCGCGTTGAATTTACGTGATGATGATACGCTAATTGGCGTTGATATTACCGATGGTAATAATGACATCATGCTATTTTCTGATGCCGGTAAAGTCGTTCGCTTTAACGAAAAAGTACGCGATAGTGAAACAGGTGAAATTAAGCTTGATCCTGAAACAGGCGAACAACGCTGGGCATTGAAACCTATTGGTAGAACAGGCACAGGTGTTCGCGGTATCAAACTTGAAGGTGAACAAAAAGTTGTTTCCTTAATCGTCCCGAAAAATGACGGGCCTGTGCTAACTATTACTGAAAATGGCTATGGTAAGCGTACAGATTTAGCAGAATATCCTGCTAAGAGTAGGGCAACCAAAGGTGTCGTTTCAATTAAGGTGAGTGAGCGTAACGGTAAAGTGGTTGGTGCTGTGCAAGTGGAAGAGCTTGATGAAATCATGGCTATTACTGATAACGGTACACTCGTTCGTACACGTGTTAATGAAGTGAGTGTTATTGGTCGTAATACTCAAGGTGTTCGTTTAATTCGTACTGTTGAAGGGGAGCATGTTGTTGCCCTACAACGTATTGATGAAATTGAAACGCCTGAAGTTGATGGGGAAAGTGTGGAAGGTGAGGTATCTAATCAAGCAGATACGTCGCAAGAGCATAATCCGGAACAAAGCGCTCAACAAGTGGATGACGAAAGTTCATCAAGCGACGAGGAATAATCGTCGCACACTTTAAAAAGGCGGCTAATAACCGCCTTTTTTAGTTTTTATATGTATGTTTTTATTTATAAGTTTTTAATCGTTAAATTGTATTCGAGAAAATAAAATGTCTGAAATTTTTAATTTTTGTGCAGGCCCAGCCATGCTACCAAAAGCTGTGATGGCAAAAGCACAAAAGGAATTTGTTAATTGGAATAATACCGGTAGCTCAGTGATGGAGTTATCTCATCGTAGCGGAATTTACATGGCGATGGCAGCACAAGCAGAAGCTGATTTACGCGATCTTATGAGCATTCCTGAAAACTACAAAGTGCTCTTTTGTCATGGCGGTGGTCGAGGTCAATTTTCTGCTGTTCCGCTTAATTTATTACCGCAAGGTAAGTCAGCAGACTATATAGTTAATGGCTCATGGTCAAAAGCTGCTGCCGCAGAAGCGAAAAACTTTGGTGATGTAAACGTAATAAATATTCGAGAACAGCATGATAATGGTGAAACTAGCCTAACGCCTGCGGAGCAATGGCCATTAAACAGTAATGCTGCCTATGTGCATTATTGCCCTAATGAAACCGTTGATGGTATTGAAATTAATGACATTCCAGATACTCAGGGTGTACCGTTAGTTGCTGATATGTCATCAACTATCTTATCTCACGAGATTGATGTCACTAAATTCGGTTTGATTTATGCGGGTGCACAAAAAAATATTGGCCCTTCAGGCTTAACCATCGTCATTGTACGTGAAGATTTACTCGGTAATGCGCAACTAGCCACACCTTGTATTATGAATTATCAAACATCGGCCAATAATGACTCTATGTATAATACGCCACCAACGTATGCCTGGTATTTAGCCGGTTTAGTGTTTCAATGGTTAAAAGAGCTAGGTGGCGTTAAAGCCATTGCTAGCGTAAACCAAGCCAAAGCAGAATTACTTTATCAAGCAATTGATAACAGTGACTTCTATCAAAATAATATTGAATCGCAATATCGCAGCAAGATGAATATTCCATTTTGGTTAAAGGATGAAAGCTTAAATGAGCAGTTCTTATCACAAGCTGAGCAGCAAGGTTTAATGGCGTTAAAAGGCCATAGAATTGTCGGCGGAATGCGTGCCAGTATATACAATGCAATGCCTATTGAAGGTGTGCAAGCATTGGTTGATTTTATGCAAAAGTTTGAAAAAGAGAACAGATGATATGGAGCAGTTAACATTAACCCCAATCGCTAAAATTAATGGCGAAGTTTTTCTACCAGGCTCCAAAAGTTTGTCTAATCGAGCATTATTAATTGCCGCATTAGCAAATGGTGTCACTAAAATTACCAATTTACTTGTCAGTGATGACATTAACCATATGTTAAATGCACTAACAACTCTTGGCGTTGACTACACCTTGAGCGATTGTGGCACAGAGTGTACAGTTATCGGCAATAATGGTTTTTTCAATGTAAATAAGCCTGTGGAGCTATACCTTGGTAACGCAGGTACTGCAATGCGTCCATTGTGTGCCGCACTTGCCGCCAGTGAAGGAGAATTTATCCTAACTGGCGAGCCAAGAATGAAAGAGCGCCCGATTGGGCATTTAGTTGATGCTTTAGCGCAACTTGATGCTGATATTGATTATCTTGAAAACAAAGATTATCCACCGTTAAAAATTAGCGGTAAAGCGCTCTCTGGTAATACGGTAACTATTGACGGTTCAATATCAAGCCAATTTTTAACGGCAATTTTGATGATCGCGCCATTATTAAATACAAATACTACTATTGAAATAGAAGGTGAGTTAGTCTCAAAACCTTATATTGATATCACCCTAAATATCATGAGTCGCTTTGGTATTAATGTAACAAACAATGATTATAAGTCGTTTACCGTGACTGGTAATCAATCCTATCAAGCCGTTGACAGGTATATGGTTGAAGGTGATGCATCGTCTGCATCTTATTTCTTAGCTGCTGGTGCTATTAAAGGTGGTGAAATAACTGTGCATGGCGTAGGTAAACTCAGCGTACAAGGTGACAAACACTTTGCTGATGTTTTAGAGAAAATGGGCGCTGAAGTACACTGGCATGACGAGTCGATAACCGTTGTTGGCAAGCCGCTTACTGCTGTTGATATGGACATGAATCATATTCCAGATGCAGCAATGACTATTGCAACAACCGCGCTTTTTGCCACCGGTACAACTGCCATTCGTAATATTTATAACTGGCGGGTAAAAGAAACCGACCGATTATTTGCTATGGCGACAGAGCTTAGAAAAGTGGGTGCAGAAGTGGTTGAAGGTGAAGACTTTATTACCATAACACCGCCTAAGTCACTAACTCATGCACAAATAGATACTTATGATGACCACCGTGTTGCTATGTGTTTTTCTTTGGTCGCGTTAAGTGATACGCCTGTGACAATCAACGATCCTAAATGTACAGCGAAAACTTTCCCTGATTACTTTGATAAATTAGCGCAAGTCTCTTGTTGAGTTTGTCTTGTGTTAATCAACCGTAATATTTCCAGCAGACTCAAGCCAAATAATAATTTGTAACTTTTAAGTGGCTTGAGTAAATCATTACGATTTTGTACAATGCGCGCACTTTTATCCTAGGTCAATTATTGTCAATAAAAAATGAACAATAATGGCAAGGTGTGTTGTAAACAAGGAAATCATATGAATGACCAAATCCCCGTAATCACAATTGATGGCCCTAGCGGGGCAGGCAAAGGAACCGTTGCCAGAATTGTTGCTGAACAGCTCGGTTGGCACTTACTTGATAGTGGTGCTATTTATCGCGTACTCGCCGTCGCTACTCAACATCATCATGTCAGTCTTGATGATGAAGAGCCGTTGATCCCTATGGCTGCACATTTAGATGTTCAATTTGAAATCAGCAGTAAAGGGGAAAGTAAGGTCATTTTAGAAGGTGAAAATGTCACCGATAGTATTCGTACTGAAGAAATTGGCGCCCTTGCTTCAAAAGTAGCGGCATTTCCCCGTGTTCGTGAAGCATTATTACGTCGTCAGCGTGCTTTTAGTGTTTCTCCTGGTTTAGTTGCTGATGGTCGCGACATGGGAACGGTTGTCTTTTCAAATGCGCCTGTAAAAGTGTTTTTAACCGCTAGCGCCGAAGAGCGAGCAGAGCGTAGATTTAATCAGTTGAAAGAGAAGGGGTTTGATGTTAAAATCGGGCGCCTTTTGGATGACATACGTCAACGAGATGAGCGAGATCGTAACCGAGAGGTTGCTCCGCTTGTACCTGCAGAAGGTGCGTTAATAGTTGATTCTACTGACCTTTCTATTACTGAAGTGGTTAATAAAGTCCTTTCATTTGCGAATGGAAAATTAACATAAACCTTTATCTTTTAATGAAACATTATGTTGCAGAACAAAGATAAATTAACTAAAAGCTTACGTCACGGATGTACCGAAGCTAATTTAACAACCCCATGAAACAATGATGTTGATTGGATTAATAACGAGTTAATACACAAGTTATGACTGAAAATTTTGCACAACTTTTTGAAGAAAGTTTACAAGAAATCGAAACTCGCCCGGGTTCAATCATCCGCGGTACAATCGTAAAAGTAACCAAAGACAACGTAATCGTTGACGCTGGTCTTAAATCTGAGAGTGTTATCTCAATCGATCAATTCAAGAACACTGCTGGTGAAGTAGAAGTTGTTGTTGGCGATGAAGTAGATGTATCACTTAAAGCAACAGATGATGGTTTCGGTGAAACTGTGCTTTCTCGTGATGACGCAAAACGTCACGAAGCATGGCAAGTGCTTGAAAAAGCATACGAAGAAAAAGAAACTGTTATCGGTGTTATCAACGGTAAAGTTAAAGGTGGTTTCACGGTTGAAGTTAGCAACATTCGTGCTTTCTTACCGGGTTCATTAGTAGATGTTCGTCCTGTACGTGACACTGCTCACCTTGAAGGTAAAGATTTAGAATTCAAAGTTATTAAGCTTGATCAAAAGCGTAATAACGTTGTTGTTTCTCGTCGCGCAGTTATCGAATCAGAAAGCAGCGTAGAACGTGACGCACTATTAGAATCATTGGCTGAAGGTCATGAAGTTAAAGGTATCGTTAAGAACCTTACTGACTATGGTGCATTCGTTGATTTAGGCGGCATCGATGGTCTACTACACATTACAGATATGGCTTGGAAGCGTGTTAAGCACCCAAGTGAAATTGTAAATGTTGGTGATGAAATCCAAGTTAAAGTATTGAAATTCGACCGTGAGCGTACCCGTGTATCTCTAGGTATGAAGCAGTTAGGCGAAGATCCATGGGTAGCTATTGCTAAGCGTTACCCTGAAGGTTCTAAACTTTCTGGTCGTGTAACTAACTTAACTGACTACGGTTGTTTTGTTGAAATCCAAGAAGGCGTTGAAGGTTTAGTTCACGTTTCTGAAATGGACTGGACTAACAAAAACATCCACCCATCTAAAGTTGTTAACTTAGGTGACACTGTTGAAGTTATGGTTCTTGAGATTGACGAAGAACGTCGTCGTATTTCTCTAGGCCTTAAGCAATGTATCCCGAACCCATGGGAAGAGTTTGCTAAGAACTTCAACAAAGGTGATAAAGTATCAGGTAAGATCAAGTCAATCACTGACTTTGGTATCTTCATTGGTCTTGACGGTGGTATTGACGGTCTTGTTCACTTATCAGACATTTCTTGGAATGGCGGTGAAGAAGTTGTTCGTGAATACAAGAAAGGTGATGAAATCACTGCTGTTGTACTTCAAGTTGACCCAGAGCGTGAGCGTATCTCTCTAGGTGTTAAACAAGCTGAAGACGATCCGTTCAATATGTATCTGACAGATAACAAAAAAGGTGCTATTGTTACTGGTAAGGTTGTTGAAGTTGACGCCAAAGGTGCTAAGATTGAATTAGCTGAAGGTGTTGAAGGTTACCTACGTGTAGCTGACATTTCACGTGAGCGTATTGAAGATGCATCTACTGAGTTATCTGTAGGTGATAGCGTTGAAGCTAAGTTTGTTGGTGTAGATCGTAAGAACCGCACTATCAGCTTATCTATCAAAGCGAAAGATCAAGCGGACGAGCGTGAAGCAATGGATAGCTTGAATCAAACTGAAGAGTCTGGTTTAAGTGCAATGGCTGAAGCATTCAAAAACGCTAAAAGTTAATCTTAGCGGGAAAGGTGAGGAGAGATGTTATTTATAATTTCTCCTCTAGTTTAAACTCTATTGGCGCGAAGCTGAATGAACACTGGGAGGTCTAATGACCAAGTCAGAACTCATTGAAATATTAGCAGAAAAGTTAAGTCATTTATCTGCTAAAGATGTAGAACTAGCTATCAAAGAAATTCTTGAAATGATGGCGCAAACCTTGTCAAAA
>JAPHTO010000143.1 GCA_026196955.1 Colwellia sp.
AACTTAGAAAGGCTTCATACAGCTAACGGTGATCTGGCACCAGTAGAATATGAGCAAAGTTCCTTGAAAAAAGTGTCCTGATTTAGTTGTGCAGAACACTTGGAAATTTGTGACCAAACGAAACATATTTTTCCATTATTCCTACCGTTATATTGCCGTGCTGCCTCTACTAACAGTTTCACCGAGTTTGCACCGAGCCCAATGTAATCAGGGTGATTCAAAACAACATGGGGAATGCCAGCAAACCGCTCTTTTGGTTTGAAACGTTTATTTTTTTCAGCTCCCATAATTCATCCGCAATAATATTGAAGACCGATAATTATTTTCATCTTTGAATATTGTTACTTGGATTTGTTATTTGCGCTGCTAGTTGGCACTTGCTTGTAAATGAACCAAAGGAGGTCTGATAACAACCAAGCAACAGAGTTAGTGCCTAATTGAATGCGTTTAGGGTGTATACCTTGTTTTTCTAACTTCCAAGTCTGGGTACGGCTCAAAGTTGTCAGTTTTTTACGTTCCAGATCTTTTACTAAGCGATCCGATTCGCCCACTATTTGTAGTAGTTCCTTTCGTTTTTCTGGTGTTGGTTGTGTGTATTGTGTTGTCATAATGCCTCTGCCTGTAGTTGTAGGATTCGAGGTATGATGACAGGTAACTACCTGTATATGTTATCAACTTAAGAAGGGTTGAAGTTGTGAACTTTCTTGCTGTTTTTCATTAGGTGTTTTAGTTGTTCAGCAAATTCAAAAGAAATAGCATGTTCAGCATTTCTTTTAATTGATCCTGATATTTGATTCGGTTCAAAACTTTTATATCTTAAAGAGTCAAATGCCTCACGATAATATGTTCTTGATAATCTGAAACCATTAATGCGCGCCCAAATACTAAGGTCTATATATTCAAATACAGGCCAATTAAATAAGTTGTCATACATTTCGTTTAGGTTAAAACGCTTAGGATTTTTCCTATTTAAAGATTTATTATCGTATAACTCTTTTCTAGTCTTTTTCAGAAGTCGAGATACTTCCTCTAATATTTCACCATCTGTAGCATGAGACAGACTCACCCCCATAAATAGGCCTATACCGTCAATGCTATTATTGGCTTGTACAGCACTAGTAAGGTGTATAGGTTTACATAAGGTATTAAGTGACTCACTGTTATCAAGTGATTCTCTAGATAGAGAAAGGTCAACTCCATTTTGTAGAAGATTTAAACGCATCTGAGCCACGTCAAATGTACTTAATGCTCTAACATTTTCATCTAAAAATTCATAATTATTACTAGTTTTTTCTTGACAGGAGGACGGTCGGCCTTCAAAAAGATCTTTATATTCAATATCATCAAAATTACTTTTTCTTGATTCTTGGTCTAAGTACCTTCGTAAAGCAAGCTGATCATCAATCACATTAACAGGTGATTTTTTTATCTTTAAGTACCTATCTTTTGTAAACCAATTAGGCAACTCAACATGATTAATATCTTTTATCAAGGTCATGATTAAGCTCCATTTATTATAAATTCTAGTAATTCGGCGACCTTTGTATGCGCTTCTTTTCGTTCTTCAAGGTAGTCATGGCGATCATAAATACCTTCTACACCTTTCAATTTATGATTTAAGCAACGCTCTGCAACATGACCAGCAACACCTTGTGATGCAGCTAAACTTCTAAATGTTCGTCTTAAATCATGTGGAGAAAATGATTTCATGTCACCCATTAAATTTGGTGGTTGTATTTTACGGCCAGCTTCATGCCCAAACATCGAAGAAATAGCTCTATTTAACGTATCATCACCCATATGAGGCTTTTTTGATGCTCGTCTAGCAGGGAATACATAATCGGAGCCACAAGCGCGCATAGTTAGCTCGTTTAACCACGCTAATACTTGTTTAGGTAAAGGAATGGTGATCGGTGCACCTGTTTTACTTCTACCCTCTGGTAAGTGCCATAAAGCTTTATCAAGCTCAAATTCTTCCCACTTGGCACAGCAAAGTTCACTTTTACGCACACCTAAAGTTACCAGTAAGGCACAAGCTAAATAATTATCACGATTAAACTTGGCTTGATGTTCTTTGAATATTTTAAACACTTTGGTGATTTCATCTAGAGTTAAATATCTATCACGACTCTTTTCAATCCCCCCTGCATCTGAAACAGTAAATGCACTTGCAGGGTTTTGGGTAGTAAGATCAAGCTTAATTCCATGCCTGAAAAGTTGCTTTAAATAAATTAAAGCATCATTACCCACTGTAGGCCTCGATTCTGAAATGAGTTGAATTATTTTGCGTATATCACGGGCATTAACTTCATCTATTTTCATATCGCCTATATGGGGTTTTACATCCTTGTTATAAATACGTTTAGGTATATTTGGATGTTTAAGGCGCTTAACTAAATCATTTTCATACCAATCAATGAATAAATCATCAACTAACTTTATTGTTTGCTCTTTTATCCGTTTTTTAACGATCAGGGGATCAGAGCCTAAGCTTATCTCTCGCTTCTTAATTGCTGCATCGGCTTTGGCATCAGCTAACGAAAGTGCAGGGTATTGGCCTAGGGTAATTTCTTTTCTTTTACCATTAGATGAATAACGTAACATCCAATATGGTGTTGCTGAATTTCTTACGACTAAATACAAACCGCTACCTATCGGATGCCTCTTAGGTTCGCCTTTTACAAAAGCCTGTATTTGTTTTGCTGTAATAGTTGCCATATTGACACTTGCCCACCATTGATGTTTTTATGGTGATCATCTGCTCACCATATTGCCCACCACAAATACTACAACATCTGTGAACGGATAGAAATACGTAGAAACAAAAAAGCCCCGAAAAACGAGGCTTTAATTGCATTTTATTGCAAGTAACAACTGGTGAAATAATCACTCAATATTCGCAATCTGCTCACGCATTTGTTCAATTAACACTTTAAGCTCAACCGCACTGGCAGTGACATCGGTATTAATAGATTTTGAACCAAGTGTATTAGCTTCACGATTAAATTCTTGCATCATAAAATCTAAACGACGACCTTGAGCGCCGCCTTTCTTAAGAATTTTTCTTGTTTCGCTGACATGGCTGTTTAGGCGGTCTAACTCTTCGGCGACATCCATTTTTTGTGCTAGAAGCACCAGCTCCTGCTCAACACGAGTTGAGTCTAAATCAATACTGGCATCTGTAAATTTATCAATGATACGCTTGCGCTGCCATTCAATAACTTCTGGCATAAATGTTTGAACCTTATCTGCTTCAATGCTGATAGCCTCTAGGCGCTGCTCTATCATGGCTTTTAAGTTTTCACCTTCACTGGCACGGGCACTGATAAACTCTTTGATTGCAACATCAAAGCCTGCAAGTAGCTGTGCTTGAATAGCTGACATATCTTCTTCAGCCGCTTCCATAACCCCTGGCCAACGCATGACTTCTAATGGATTGACTTGACTATTTAAAGTTTGCTCATTTACCCAATTAGCATGTTGAATTAGCTGTAACGCTAGTTTTTCATTAAGTGCTAAATCACTTTTGGCACTTGGGTTGGCATTAAAACGCAACTGACACTCAACTTTGCCGCGATTCAGCTGTTTACGAAAACGTTCTCGTAGCACAGGCTCAATACTTCTAAATTGCTCAGGTAAGCGAAAGTAAGTTTCTAAAAAACGTTGATTTACTGAGCGTATTTCCCAAACAGCGTTGCCCCAATCACCTTTTATTTCGTGACGTGCAAAAGCAGTCATACTATGAATCATAATGTTTACCTATTATTGAGTTAAGCTTAAGTATCTAAAATGCAGTTAATTAAATACCTGCAATAGTAAAGATTTCATTATTTTGATACTTATCGTAACGCAATTATGCCTGAGCTTATTAGATCTAGCTAGAGATTCATTAGGTGATAGATAAGACTATGGGGTAAATGTCATTTGTCCAAAATTCGCATTAAAATCAACACACCAAACGCTCAACCCCGTTAAATCATCAAGGGTTTTATTTTGTGGTAACTTTATGGTAATTTCAGCGTTATTGTATTCTGGCCCACTTAGCTCTCCCCCAATAGCAAAAGCACTTGAATCAGCATAATTATGGTCAATTGCACCATAGAAATAAACTGCGGGGCCACGCCCGTCCTAATCAAATTGGGTAATTTCAATTGTACAATCGTCAATGATGGTCGCCTGACCGGCAACATTGTGATGAAAGGTTTCAAAGAAGCCACTATAACCTACCATAGCGTGAGTTTTTGCACAGCTAGCAATATTCTCATTACTAATTTGGTTTAATGTTAATTGGAAATGATCAATGGCACCCTGTGCTGAAATCAATTGCATGTTTACTGAGCCACTCATAGCGATAAGCTCTGCTACAGACTCTTCAAAATTATCATCGCTAAAATCTACAATGAGCCCTTGCGCAAATTGGTGTGCCTCATCAGATATTTGTATGTTATTGCTCGGATCTCCGTCCACATCCAAACTTTGCAAAAGCCGTAATAAGTTTACAACCTCGATATTATTAATATCGTCAGTATTGAAGATATCAAATGGAGTGAGCAATAATTTAGATGATATAGCCGGTAGTGTAATTGAACCAATTGAAAAGGTTATTTGTTCATCAGATTGAAAAATAAACTCCCCTGAAGCATTCGTTTTTCCGCTTTGGCTTGCAGTATTATAAGTAAGCCCTTCAACAGCAGAGTCTAGAAAAACGCCAATATAAGTTGCGGGCACTGGGGTTGGAGCTGGAACTGGTTGAGTAATGACTTCATTGCTAGTTTCCGATGAACTCCCGCCACCACAAGCGGTTACACAAAATAATGCCAATGAACAAAATAGTAATTTATACATAATAAATTCTCTGTAGGTTAAGTTTGCTTCGTGTTCTATTAGGGGACGCTCTATCACAGAAGTATCACAAAAATTAAACATTTATCATCTATTGCCGCCGAGATTCTGCCATTGCTCTTTAATGTGCTCTGCAACACGAAAAGCATTGGCGTAAAAGAAAATTTTGACTTATAGCATTCCTCTTGACTTAATAACTAACGAATGATGTCATACAATAAAGTTACTTTACTATTAAGAAGTCAAGTAACAAATTCTCTATTAAGTCATAGGCAGCATATTCGTAATGCATATAAAAAATGAAGATATCAATAAGCAATTAAGGCTGTGTAGGCAATACTTTGCATCAGGTGAGATGAATGAGTTGAATGAAATTTTTTTACCACTATTAGATAAAGGTTTACCTGAAGCTTTACTTACTAAAGTCGACTTTTTGATGCAACAAGACCCTGATCAGGGTATAAGGTATTTACTACATTTAGCCAAGAAGAACACGCCTATGGCTAACTATAAAATGGCCATGTTGCTCTATTTCCATCCCGAATTAACACTAAATTTCAATACCTTTTTAAAACAAGCATATCTACTTCAAGAAGTGCCCGCGATATCTGTTTGTGCATATTTAGCTTATGCCAATCAACACACAGAGCTTGCTCAGCAAATATTGCTCTCACATTCTGAATTTGAAGAAATTAACGAGCTAACATCTATGCTTGGTATAGATAGTAATAATGCCAAAATAAAAAAGCCCAGTTACCAAACATTTAAGCGCTCAGAAAATAGTCAACATAGCTTACATTACCACAATAATGATATTTCACTTGCAACTGTCAACAATTTCCTAAATGAGTTTGAATGTATGTGGTTAAAACTCAAAGCACAGAAATCACTTAAACCATCAATGGTAGTTGATGCCAAAAGTGGTGAAAAAATACAAAGCTCGGTTAGAACCAATCAATTTAGCCAATTAATTCCAACAATAAGCGATTGGGTATTACTAGATATTGAACAACGTATTGCCAAACTGATTCAATTACCAGTAACTCATGGAGAGGTCAGTAATATTCTATACTACCAAAAGGGGGATGAGTACAAACCCCACTATGATTTTTTCCATCCAAAAGACCCAGGTTCATCATTAGCTCTGCAAGATGGCGGACAAAGAATAAGAACAGTACTTTGCTATTTATCTCCGGCAAAAGAAGGTGGTGAAACATATTTCCCTCGCATTTCAGAAAAAATAGCAGGGCATACAGGCCAACTAATTGTTTTTGACAACGTCAATAAACAGTTAGCTCTTTTACCACCTTCCCTACATCAAAGTTTGCCCGTAACGTTAGGGGAAAAGTGGATATTAAGTAAATGGTACCGCTTTAACGAAACTAGCTACAAAGCCAACCTTGTCGAATTAAATTTATAAACACAAATTAACTTACATTTATACGCCATTGCTCTTTAATGTGCTCTGCAACACGAAAAGCATTAGCGTAAATTGTAAAAGTATAGGGCACGCTGCCGCCTGTTGGCATAAATGAGCCGTCGGTGACATAAAGGTTATCCACTTCATGCGCTTGGCAGTTTTTATTCAACACTGACGTTTTAGGATCATCACCAAAGCGGCAACCACCTGCCAATAAATTAGTGGCTGGTGCACCACTAACGGAAGATGAAATATTCTTTGCGCCTAATGCAACGAGTAGCTTCTCTGCTTTCTCGGCTAAATAAGCCCCCACTTCTAAATCATGCTCGTGATAGCCAATTCGCACTTTCGCCACAGGATCTCCCCATTTATCTGTTACTTCATCATCTAAAGTGACAAAACAATCATCAGTGGGAAGCCAGTCATTAAAAACTTCAAAGCGCAGAGTTTTATAGGACGTAAACTCCTGCTTCATACTTTGCTTTAATTCTTCACCCCAAAGCAGTTTGTCATTCCCCTGTTCGTCACTGCCCCATTGCGTTCCTCTTGCTCGCGCTATCGGATTTTGATGGAATAAAAAGTCAATGGTGCCTCCTTTAGCGTGTCCTTCACTATTGGCGCCGGAAAATTTACTATCATCGATTTGATACCAATCTTGTAAAGCTCTATTAACAAAAGGGCCGACAACTTTTAATTCACTCACTTGCTGCTCAGTTAACTGATCATAGAAAAAATCACCTTGTCCTGTGCCACCACCACTAAACAGTAAATTTTTACCTACTTGGCCATTATTATTAGCTAAGCCATTCGGGAACTTCTCCCCTTTCGACGCCAATAAAAGCCGTGAAGTTTCTATTGCCTGACACGCAACCACATACGTTTTTGCGCTAACACTTTTTTCTCGTCCTACACTATCGTAGTAATGAACACCCGTAATGCTACCTTTACTGTCAGTGGCAATTTTATACACTTTGGCATTAGGCTTAATAGTGCAATTGCCTGTAGCAATAGCGTGATTGAGTAACGCAGCTCTACCACTTCCTTTAGCGCCTGATGAGCAACCATAACTACTACAATAACCTGAATACTCGCAACTACGACGCCCCATTGCTGGCTGTGATAACACGGCTCTGGGTACTGGCAACGCATGATAACCAATACTCTTTGCTGCTTTATCTATCCAAGACGACATGGGTACTTCAGCGATAGGAGGGTAAGGAAAATCTGTCGATCTTGGCTCTTGATGGGGATGATCAACCACTCTGCCAGATACGCCAACTTCGCGCTCTACCATGGCATAGAATGGCTCTAGTTCATCATAACTAATTGGCCAGTCAGCCACATTAGCGCCTTCAATAGCACCGAATTCAGTTTTTAAACGAAAATCAATAGGCTTTAAGCGATGAAAATATCCACTCATAAAATTAGACGAGCCACCGACAACCGTGCCATTCCACCACGTCCAGCCTGACTCACTTGTTGCTTCACCTTGCCAGAAGCTATTTCCGGCTTCATCTTGATACTCTTCTTCAATAACATGCTGTTCATCACTGAGCTTCGGGTTATAAGCATCATGGATACTAATCGCCAGCTCATCTTTGAAAAATTCTTTTTCGGTAAGCCAGGGGCCTTTTTCTAACACTAAAACCTTCGCGCCTGCCTTTGCTAGCGTGTAAGCTACCGGTGAAGCTCCTGCACCACTACCGACAATACAGATATCATAAGTTACATTTTTCATGCTTTACTGCTTCTCTTAACTGACATTTTTTTCACTAACGCAATATTAGTAGGACTATTAGCATCTTGCTGATCATTAATTTCTCGAATGGCTATTTCATTTTTTGCTCGAGCACGTGGCGGCAACTCAAAATATCGTTGCCCTGCCTTAGGTAAAGGAAAGCCCGCTTGATGCTCAAGCCATTGCCACCCAATACCGTTAGGATTGCCACCATAAGCAGGCGGTGCCAACATAGCTTCAAATAAATAGGCTAGCAGTGTTGTTAGCCAGTTCTCACCCGCACGAGAGTTGCTTATTCCTCTTAACACAGACTCTTTTTCGTCAAAAGATAATTGCACAAAGGGTTTACCTTGCTGACTTTGTGAAAAACCATTTAACCAGCCAACACCTTTGAGAATAAACTCTTTTTCATCAACTGGAGTCGGTTGTACTGTCATAACTTGATGTAAGTAAGCTAAAGCATTAACGTCCTTAGCACTCGGGCCATGCTCTGTTGAAGAAGCTGATTCAGGCAGCAGATGCAGTAAAGTCGCATCAAGCGTTAACCAAGGGTCTGTTTGTGTTAACTTTGTCAGTATATCTTTATCTTTTACTGTTAATGAAAATACAGGTAATGCCGTGATAGCACTAGCGCCCGCAGCTGATTTTAAAAAAGAGCGCCTTGATAAGTTTTTTGCTTTAAAGTTCTTCTCTTTAAACCAAGTCGGCGTTTGATAATTTTTATCAAAAAATGAATGCACGTAAAATCTCCTTAAGCTATGGCTCTATTTACCAACACTGTTACTAAATTGCCACTTACTTAGAAATGCCAACCAATAGTCTTTTGAATAACCATTATTGTCTTGTAGTTCGGCAGTATCTTTTGATAGCAACATTTTTCCCGCCGCCGTAGAAATGTACATATGAGGATAACCCAGCACTGGCGGTAATGATTTCATAAAAGCGGTATTCTCATTTGAATCGCTTACATTAATTTTCAACAAGACATATTTATCATGCAGTGCTTGATAAATTTGCGGGTGCTTCACTAAAAAAGCATCCATTTTATGACACCATGTGCACCAGTTACCGCCTATTTCAATGAGCACATTGCGGTTGGTTTTTTTGGCTAATGCTAAAGCCGCATTAGCATCTTTAAAAGGATCACGCTGATCATCATACACCTTGCTATATTCAGGCAACTCATGAGTTAGTGATAACTCACTTACTGGTTGTGCTTTATATGGGGTGATTTCTGGCTTTGCATGGCTATTGTAGGCGGTAAACAAACAGAGGCTTACTACAAATACGACAACAGACTTCATTCTTTTCTCGCTATTAAAATATGATCTACCGACAAGATGACCTTTATTCTCTTAACTATATTTCAAAAAAAGCATCGAAGCATTATAATAGCGGCAATTATTTTTCAGCATCTTTTAAAAAGGGTTACACCATGCGTCCAAGCGGCAGAACATTAGGGCAAATTCGCCCCGTCACCATCACTCGTCAATTCACAGCTCATGCAGAAGGCTCTGTTCTGATTGAATTTGGCGATACTAAAGTGATTTGTACTGCCTCTGTTGAAGAGGGCGTGCCACGTTTCTTAAAGGGTCAAGGGAAAGGCTGGGTAACGGCTGAATACGGTATGCTGCCTCGCTCAACTCATACTCGTATGCGCAGAGAAGCTGCTGCAGGCAAGCAAAGCGGCCGCACTTTAGAAATTTCACGTTTGATTGCTCGCGCCTTACGCGCGGCGGTTGATTTAAAAGCTTTAGGTGAAAATACTATTTCGGTTGATTGTGATGTTATTCAAGCTGATGGCGGTACACGCACAGCTTCTATCACGGGTGCATGTGTTGCTTTAGTTGACGCGCTTAATTACATGCGTGCAAAAGATATTATTAAAACCAACCCCCTAAAACACATGATTGCTGCAATTTCTGTTGGCGTATACAAAGGTGAACCTGTCGCTGATTTAGATTACGCAGAAGACTCCAATGCTGAAACTGACATGAATGTTGTGATGACAGACACAGGTAAATTAATTGAAGTACAAGGCACAGCGGAAGAAGAGCCGTTTAGCTTTGAAGAAATGCAGGCGATGATGCAATTATCAAAAGATGCTATCAACGAATTGTTTGATCACCAAAAAGCAGCATTAAGCTAATAAAATATAAGCGTGGAGAAAGAGATGAAAGATTATCAACGTGAATTTATTGAATTTGCTTTATCAAAGCAAGTATTACGTTTTGGCGAATTCACTTTAAAATCAGGTCGAACTAGCCCCTATTTTTTTAACGCTGGTCTATTTAAAACGGGCGGTGACTTAGCACGTTTAGGTCGTTTTTATGCTGCTGCATTAGTGGATGCAAACATTGACTTCGATTTAGTATTTGGCCCAGCTTACAAAGGTATTCCTATTGCCACTACCACCACAGTTGCACTCTACGATCAGCATAATCTTGATGTGCCTTATTGCTTTAATCGCAAAGAAGCGAAAACGCACGGTGAAGGGGGTAGCTTAGTTGGCGCGGCTCTGAATGGCAAAATCATGCTAGTAGATGATGTGATCACTGCGGGTACAGCGATTCGTGAATCAATGGAAATTATTAAAGCACATAATGCTGAGCTTTCTGGCGTATTAATCGCTTTAGATCGCCAAGAAAAAGGCCAAGGAGAACTCTCTGCAATTCAAGAAGTTGAACGTGATTTTGGTACTAAAGTCATTTCAATTGTTACCTTAAAGGATGTTGTGACATACCTAGAAGAGAAACTGGCAGCAGAGCAAGGTGATAAGTCAGAACTAACGGCTAGCTTAACGAGCATTAATCAATACCGTCAAGATTATGGTATTTAATCTCTCACTGAACTGAACATAAAAAAGCCTGCAACATTGCAGGCTTTTTTATTTGTCTAACTTCGATTAACTATGCCGTCAATTCAAACTGATAGCTTGCAGGCTTTTCATAAGCTTGACTTATATTGCTATAAAAACTCTCAATTCTGCCTGCTCGTTGAATCACTTCTTCAGAGCGGCTTGGCGCGACATACTCTTGCGCTTTGAGCGTCTGATTAATTAAGGTATCAAAATCTCGCTCATGGCTTATTTCATCATCTAAACCAACTGCTTCTCTCTCTTGTGACAAGGTGCTATTTGGATTCACATAAGCAGAGCCTTCTGCTTTTACTCTAGCAAATTCATTGCCCTGTGCAGCCAACAGCTCTGATTGAGCCTGTAAAATAATTTGAGCAGCACTCGCAGCTATTCGAGTATCTTGTACTGACGGGTTTGCTGGTGCTAAAGCGGCAGCGTGCACCTTTTGCATTTTTGCAATCGTCGCTCTAGGATCACCCGGAACACTTGATAAATCGACAGAAACCTCTCCTTCCACAGCATATTTTTTACCGTCAGGACCTGTTTCAAATGAATAATTAGGAGAGCCCGTAAATGCACCACCTACAGAGGCGTGTGCTAATTCATGAGAGCGAACCTCTTGATCTCTGCGCTGCAATTCATTTATTTCACGCGCTTGTTGAAATTCTTCTGTTCTATTTTCTGGTTCTTGATTCGAAACAGTATCAGCGTTTTGATTACTCTCTTGTTCTTCCTCTTGTGATGCTTGCTGATCACCGCCTTTGTCTTGCTCTTTATTTTGTTCTGAAACAACATTATTTGCTAACTCTGCTTTTTCTTTTAAGCTAGCAAAGTCTATATTTTCATTGTTTTGAGCTGGCGTTCTGCCACGCTCTTTATCTGACGCAACCCCTTTTTCTGCTGCTGATTGAGTAAGCGCTGCAGGCTGAGAAATAATTTCTCGCTGACTATTTTCACGACGCAAGGTTTCTGTGTGCGGATTCAGCACAGTAGGTATTGATAAATTGGGCGCTTGCGGGGTTATATTCATGATACTACAGAGAGCTTTAAACCGTTACATCAAGCAAGGTACCTAAGCTTTCATCGGCACTTTGGATTACTTCTGAAGACGCCTTCGCCTGAAATTCAGCCACTTTTAAATCAACTATAGATTGATTCAAGTCAGGCAATTTAGTCTCATTTTGGCTTGACGCTTCAGTGCCTGATGTTTCCAAACTCGCTTCTTCATCTGTCGCAACCGTATTGGCAACTATATTCGCTGCAGCTTGGTTAGCCTCTTCATTGGCCTTTTGAAAACCTTGTACCCCTGAATTAAACGCTGATTGTATTTCCATCAGACACACCTCTTTCAATTTACTTTCTTTGCTTAATTATTAACCAAAAAGTCAAAAAAGTAAATCTTTGATCCTTGCTTTTTTATGCTGAAAACTGCTCTAAAAGCCAAGCCGTTAATACATTGTTAAATTCATGTAGATGTGAAATAAAAGGAGCATGTGAGGCTTGCTCAAAAATATGCTGATCACTGTGCCTTGCCATACTAGCAACATAAGCTATCACCGCTTTTGGTACTAAGCTATCGTTACTACCATACATGCGTAGAAAGGGTTGCTTGATATCGGAAAGCTTATTTCTATAATCGCTGCTTTCTAATAAGCACAATGACTCATCTAGTGTCTCTTTTGTCGGCATTTGATGTTGCATGACTAATTGGCTAATTTGCTTAATGTCATGGCGAATATGCGGGCTTCCCATAGCCTGAATTTTTAAAAAGCCACTAATAGTCTTTTTCGTATCTACTTCCAACTGTTGATGAAAAGCTCTTAATACATTGGGCTTAATACCCGGCCAAAGGGTTTGCTGTTCTTCAACATTCATTTCCTCAAGAAAGCATGGTGAGCTCGAAACGGTTATTAAACCTAATACCTTACTAGGATAAGCCAAGGCCATTTCAGTGGCAACAAGCCCGCCCAACGACCAACCAAGAAAAACAGCTGGCTGTTCAATAACTTTACCAATTTCTGCAACAATATTTTTCAGTGAATAAGGGTGTAATTGCGAAGCATAATTTTCACCAAACCCGGGCAAATCGATTGTAACAACATGAAAATTAGCATGAAATTCATCGCTTAATTGTGCAATAAAAGGTTGCCATACCGCTGAATTCAAGCCCCAACCATGGATCAAAACTAATGGAATGCTATTTTTTATCGGGCTAGCGTAACTGGAAATATGTAAAGATTCTGCCATGCTTAATTATCAAGGATAAGAGATTTTTCGCTAGTGTACATAAGGGATGAGGACAATGGAATGGCAAACATGTATTCAAAACGGCTATCAAAAACTATTACTACAAATAGGACAATGCGATTTATGCGGTAACCCTACTGTTCAACAACCACTTATATGCGATGCTTGCCTAACAGATTTACCACTTTTTAAACAAGACATAGTGCAAGGCGATTTACTCAATTGGCCCGCCATAAACCGGGAGTTACCCAATATTAGCTTTGATCACTTATTTTGCTTGTCTCCCTACTTACCCCCCTTTAGCCATTGGTTATCTGAATTCAAATACCAAGGACGATTTGAATTAGCTCACCTTTTTGCTAACTTGCTAGCAAACGCTTGGCAAGCATCAAGCTTGAGCCAAACGACACCAGCTGTTGATTTAGTTGTGAGTGTACCGCTGCATATCAATAAGTGGCAATCGCGTGGCTATAACCAAGCGCATTTAATTGCTAAACACTTTTCTAAAGCTTTACAACTGCCTTATCACGCCTCAGCAATAAGGCGAGTTAAAAAAAACACTAGTCAGGTAGGAAAAACAGGCCAAGAGCGACGTAAAAACTTAGCAAGAGCCTTTAGCTTAGACCCTTCTCTAGTTAATGGATTACGCCACATTATTTTAATAGATGATGTAGTGACAACAGGTAGCACTGCCAGCGAGATAACTAAATTACTTAAAAATGCAGGGGTAACTAAAGTAACCTTAGTTACCGTTTGCCTTACCCTACCTAAAGTTTAGTGTTTACTGGCGCGCTAAAAGCCTTAGCAAAAAACAAACTGTTTGCTAACAATTTAGCACTGCCTAACCAATAACCACGAAACGCTAACACATCTGTACTAGCAATCACTCTGCCCTTGCCATAATTATGGGCAACAATGGCAGCATTATGAGCTAAACGGTTTACTAAATTTTTATCTGTATAGCCACTTAATAATGGCGTTGCACTATATTTTGCTAAGGTAATAAATGGCTGTTGCCCAGTTTCCATAATTAACGTGCTATTACGAAATAACGGTAAATCCCCATCTTCATAGCCAAAAGCCAAAGGGTGGCTAATATCAAGCTCAGTTTCAAATATAGCACCAGCGATACGCTTCCTCGCAGCGAGATTTTCTTTATCTTGGTAGGGTAACTGGCTACTATCAAATAGCTGAGTTATTTGCTTTTTACTCACAAAATTTACCGAAAGAATCTCTTGCTTGGCTAGCCATCTAGCGCCTCGTTTCTGACCAATGACTACACCACCTTGTTTTACCCATACCTTCAGGCTTTCGCTTACCTTGTCACTGATTTGACTGTAATCACCGTTCACCAAAATAATATGGCTATAATCCTGTAGCTCAACCTTAGCCAGGCGACTATGTTCTATAACACTTACTGGGATAGCTAAGGTTTCGTCGAGGTAATATCGAACTTCACCCGCTTCATATTGAGAAATGCCTTTCCCGCCTACTAGCAAGACTTTAGGCTGAGTTAATAATTTAAAAGAGCTACTGCCTATATCTATTCCTTGGCTAGTTAATCCCGTGTTTAATGATACTAACTCGAGCGCACTCTCATTACTCAACTCAACGAGTGTTTCTTGCCAGTCCGGCGTTGTTTGAATACCTGCTGGCACGACAATAGTTCCAGCAGCAAAGGTGCGATTTTTTCCCTTCACTTGGCTGACAAAGCCACCTGTTGCCACCTTGACTTTTATATTGTTCATTAATAATTGATTCAATAATTTAGGCGCTAAAAAGTGTTGCCATTCAAAGGCATAAGCATAAGCTGTGTTTTCATTTATGCTGTTTGATACTTTACGAATATCAGCCTTAGACCAAGGCTTTTCAGCAACCTCTAGACCCCAAGTACTATCGAGTGCTTGAAAATGAATATTCATTGCTAATGGCATTGTCCAACCTGACACATCATAAAAAGTGTTATCTGGAAAATCTGTTTCTTGACTAAATAGAGCTTGGATCAAACCGTATTGCTCTTGCACTAAAGGCACAAAGTAACTGTGACCTTGAGTATAACTTCGCTCTTGATAGTTAAAATCTTTAGTCAGTGCATAGGCCTTAATTTGATGTTGAGATAACTTGTCCAACAAGACGTTTAAGCGGTACTTATCTTTTTTCTCATTAAGTAAATAACCATCTATTTTTTGCTTTTTGGCTTGCTTAATCGCTTGTTGATAAAAGCTATAGCGATATTTTTTCAACTGTTGACGATTTTGCCAAGCTCCTTCGATGGTTGAAAGCGAGGTTAGCACATGGTTTTGAATGCCATATTCCAAAGTGAGTAAACCGTTAATGGTGTCTTGCTGCATTCCCCTAGCACTAGCTTGCTCAAATAAAATACCGATACTGCCATTGATATCAGGGTAGGTTGAACCTTTACCATAGTAAAAATCATCAAAATTTTCTTCGCTGTAATATAAACGTTGCGCATTATCTAGTGCTTTAGCGTGATACTTAGCGAGCTCTTTGGTGAGTGTGATATTTTGTTTTGGTGTTAAAGGATTGGTTCTACTGCCAATACCCGGCTGGAAGAAGTAACTGCTATTCGGCCCCATCTCATGATAATCCCCTAACACATTAGGTTGATATTGATGAAAGTACTTTAATCTATGTCGACTTTCTTGTTGTGAAAGTAGCAGCCAGTCTCGGTTTAAATCAAACCAAAAGTGATTGGTTCTACCGCTTATCCATGGTTGGTGATGTTCAATATGGTTAGCATCACTATTATCAGCTGAGCCGCGATACGTACTCACCCAATTAACAAATCTGTCCATGCCATCAGGGTTTATACTGGGCTCTAAAACAATGATGGTATTGGCAAGCATGGTTTCAATCGATGCTGCTTGACTTGCCGCTAAATAATAAGCCACAACCATAGCGGCATTCGCACCACTAATTTCATCACCATGAACACTATAACCAAGCCAGATCACTAATGGTTCATCTTCGGCTTTCTTATTCGCTAATGGAATATGTCTTTTATCGAGAATACGTTCTAAATTCGCTAAATTTTCAGGGCTAGAAACCGTCACTAGAAATTGATCACGCCACTGTGCTGTTTTTCCAATATTGGTTAATTTAACTCGCTTGGATTGCTGCTCTAAACGAGTAAAATACTGTTTTAATTGATCATGCCTGACATGCCGTTGCCCTATTTCAAACCCTAAAGTTTCTTTCGGCAATGAAATTTTTTTATCATAATTGCCTTGCTTTGGTAAAAATTCAGCTACCGGTGCAGCAGATAAAAGCCAAGTTGGCATGATAAAAAGAA
>JAPHTO010000112.1 GCA_026196955.1 Colwellia sp.
CTATTAAGAGAAGCCCGATCCGAAAGAGTCGGGTTTTTTTGCTTTCTGGGGTTTAAACGTGTAAACCTAGCGCCGAGGGTAGTGTGACTTATGTTGCAGAAAAGCCCGTTATGAGAGAACTGGGCCTTGTGATAAATAGCTCGATTAGTAAAAAATTAGTTTCCAATGAGACCATTGATATGTGCAACAACGCTTCTTCCTAAAGCGCTTAAGCAGTAGCCGCCTTCTAGCAGTGAAACAATCCGACCTTGTGAGTGTTCTTCGGCAATTGCTTTTAACTCATCTGTTATCCATCGGTAATCACTTTCAGTTAAACTAACATGTGACATGTCATCTTCTATATGAGCATCAAAACCTGCTGAGATAAATATCATCTCAGGTTTGAATTTATTCAAAGCGGGTAACCAGTTTTCTGTGATAGCTTTTCTGAAATCTTCGCCTTTAGTTGTCGCTGCAAGCGGTGTGTTAATTATCGGTGGTGTATTACTTTCTTGAATGTCAAAGGGGTAGAAGGGGTATTGATAACTTGAGCAGAATAGGTAGCCACTGTCGCTAGTACTGTCTGCTTTAGGAAAAAAATTTCTTACTATGTCCTCAGTACCATTGCCATGATGAACATCAAAATCAACAATGGCTACGCGCTTCAATTTATATTTTTCTTTTGCATAAGCGGCAGCAATAGCGACATTATTAAAAAAGCAAAAGCCCATGCCCTTATTGTGTTCAGCATGGTGTCCAGGAGGGCGTGTAGCACAAAAAGCACTGCTTAAAGTGTTATTCATCACTAAATCAACAGCATCAATTGCAGCACCCGCAGATAGCAAAATAGAGGTTAGTGTTTTTGAATTCATCACTGAGTCTTCACCCACACTAAAATTTTCATCACCTTCGTTGGGAGCATTATCAAAAACATAATCGATATATTCTTGAGTGTGTGCTAGCGAGATCAGAGATTTTTCTATAGGGTTTGCATCAAATTGACGTATGACATAATCAAGCCCGCTACGGATCAGTTGATCTGAGATAGCGGTCAGGCGTTTACCGTTTTCAGGGTGGTGTTCACCCATGTCATGTTCACCACATCTATAATGACTTATCATACCTACAGGCATAGTTGTTCCTTATTTTCTGCTTAATTTAAACTTAGTTTCAAACTGACTTCGTCAAAATCTTCACTTGGTTGACGAATAAACCCAGATCTTTCAAAAACTTTTAGCATGGAAGCATTATCTCTTCGAACACAAGCAACTAAACTATCTAGCTTTCGAATTTTTGCAATAGCGATCATTTCACCTAATAGGGTGCTTGCCATGCCTCGGCCGCGCAGGCTCTCTTTGATGACAAAAGCCACTTCTCCAGAGTTAATGCTTTCAATATAGTAATATCTTGCAACAGCCTGAATTGCTTCGCCTAAATAATCTTTTCGCGTGAAGCATAATGCTAAATCAATATGTTGATTAACACTAACTAAATTACATGATTTTTCTCTCGTCATTTGCGTTATATGATGGTTATAACGCATGATTAGTGTTTCTTTATTGTGAGAATAGAAAAATTCTTGCAACTTACGCTCATCTGCAGGGGCTAAAGGGCGTAAGGTATAATCAATATTGGCAAAGGTGAATTTCTTCATCTCTACAGTCCCTAATTCAGGCACTGAGCTAGGGGAGCTTTCTTGATATTCAGGTACCCAATAATGTTTACGAACATCAGCTAATAATTGTTCACGAAATTTAGGGTGGGCAATACGGATCAACTCTAAGGCGCGTTCGCGAATGCTTTTTCCTTGTAGCGATGCAATACCAAATTCAGTGACGACAAAAGCAACGTGGCCACGTGAGGTAACTACACCTCCACCTTCAGTAATATGTGGAACAATACGAGAAATTTTTCCATCTTTTGTAGTTGAAGGTAAAGCGATTATTGGCTTTCCACCTTTGCTTAACGAAGCTCCGCGAATAAAATCTACTTGGCCACCAATGCCACTATAAAATTGATAACCTATGGAGTCCGAAACAACTTGTCCTGTTAAATCGACTTCTATAGCGCTGTTAATAGATACCATGTTGTCATTTTTAGCTATTTTAACTGGCGAGTTAACGTGCTCTGAAGGATAAAATTCGATGTGTGGGTTGCCGTCAACAAAATCATATACTTTTTGGCTACCAATACAGTAAGTAACTACAGCTTTACCTTTATGGTAGGTTTTTTTACGATTGTTAATAACGCCTTTAAGCATCAAGTCAATAACCCCATCAGAGATCATCTCACTGTGGATACCTAAATCTTTATGGTTAACAAGATAACGTAAAACCGCTTCAGGAATTTTGCCTATGCCTATTTGTAGCGTTGCGCCATTCTCTATTAGCATGGACGCATATTGGCCTATTTGCTCTGTACGTCTATCAACTTCTGGTGCTATCACTTGGGGTAAGTCTTGCTCTGCGTTTATCCATGCGTGAATTTGATTTAAATGAACAAAACTATGACCATTGGTACGTGGCATTTTGGGGTTTATTTGTGCAATAACATATCTAGCAGATTTTAAAGCGGAAGAAACTATGTCAACACTAACACCTAAAGAGCAGTAACCATATTCATCTGGCGGACTAACCATGATTAAAGCAGCGTCAAGAGGTAAGCTATTTTCGCTAAAAAGCCTTGGCACATCAGAAATAAAGCAGGGGGTATAATCACCTCTTCCTTCAGCAATAGCTTCGCGAATATTCTTCCCGCCAATAAATAAACTGTTTACTTTAAAAAGATCTCTATGCTCTGCTTTTGCCCACACATTCTCTGACAGTGTTAAAATATGCACTGTTTCAATGTCGTGTAATTGATTGGAGTTCGCAATTAAATCATCGATCAATGCGTTAGGTACCGCAGCACCTGAGCCGATAAATATTCGATTACCTGATTTTAAAAACTCATCCCAGTTGACGCTGTCACGCTCTTCATATTGATTCGACATGAAAATTCCTATTTGAGTACATAGTTAGCAATATTAAGGGATTACCTTATTAAAGCACTTTAAAAAAACATAAGCTATTAGCCATAAGTATGACTTAGATAACAAAATATTCATTGATCACAGTCAATGCTACAATGCATTTTAATGAATGATCTTTTTTAGAGAGAGATGTGACAATCAGTAGAATATTTATCATTGGTTTGCCGAGAACAGCCACAACGAGCGTTTGCTTAGCCATGTTACGCCTTGGCTATAAAACAGCTCATAATGCTTACACTCAACATGCGTTTAATGAAGCGCAAGTGATTGCCGATACGCCAATATTTTGTGACTACCAGCGTTTAGACAAGCAATTTCCTAATAGTAAGTTTATTTATTTACAGCGTGAAATTGTTAATTGGCTTCCTTCTATAAGGCAGCTGTTACAGCGAATGATGGTTAATTTACAACGTAGTGATGGCGGTTTTAACCCTCATTTAAAGCGTTGTTATAATGATGTGTTTTCACCTTTGACGGCAGAAAATATAGCAAAAGATAACTTCCTTATACAATGCTATAAGCGCCATCAACAAGGTATCCTTGATTATTTTCAACAAAGAGAAAGCGATTTACTAACCATTGACGTGAGCCAGCCGCACAGCTATCAACAGCTTTTGAATTTTTTAAATATCGAAGCTGAAAAGGCAGAACAATGTGCTTTTGAAAAAATTAATATTGGCGGCAAAGTGAAAGCTTGGCAAGATATTAACAACGCGCTGAAAATAGAGTCTACCAATAAAGGACGCATTGATAAGATCCTTTATTGATAGCCACTTTATCTGTAAAATCCTTTTTATTTACCTCAATTGATACTACCTATATGTTTGAATTAAAATTTAATACCACGCAAGCATGGACAGATGCTGTGATGGCTGATTTCCCCCGTTTTTTACAAGATCATGCCGCAGCTGAGAAAAAAGCTTCAGGCATGGCTATGGCTATGTTGTCTCACTACCCTGACAAAGCTAAATTAGTTCGCGCAATGACAGACTTAGCTATTGAAGAGTTAATCCATTTTAAGCAGGTACTAAAGCTACTTATTGCCCGTAATGTTACTTTAGGTCAAGATAAAAAAGACCCTTACATTACTCAAATTCGCGCATTATTTCGCAATGGCTCGAATTTATTTTTAATGGATAGATTATTAGTTGCAGCAGTCATTGAAGCTCGAGGTTATGAAAAGTTTTGGTTAGTTTCTCAAGCGCTACCAGCAGGTAAAGATAAAGATCTGTATGTGGCTATAGCGAAATCTGAAGAGAAGCATAAAAATTTATTTGTTGAATTAGCTTATGAATATTTCGATAAGGCAGAAGTTGATCAACGTTTGGAAGAAATTCTTATTGCTGAAGCTGAAATATGTAAAGGATTACCAATCAGAGCTGTTTTACATTAGGGTTGATCCTAGCTTTAATTTATTATGAAGAGACAATTTGATAGCATCACGCCAGAATTAATTCGTCAGCGAAAATCAGTTCATGAGCTATGCCGACAGTATACTCGTAGTCCAAGCAAAGGAAATTTAAAGCGGTTAAAATCATTATTTCATACATGTGGCGAAGAGGTCTTTATTGAATATGGTTTCCATATGGATTATGGCGATAACATTGAAATAGGTGATAGAGTTTTTATTAATGCTAATTGCACCATAATAGACGGGGCTAAGGTAGCGAACAGTAAAATTCAAATTGGCGCAGATTGTTTACTGGGTCCTAATGTCCAGCTTTTGGCTGTTTCCCATGATATGGAAGCAAGTAAACGACTAGCTAAAGCTAATTATGCTGATGATATCATTATTGGCAATAATGTTTGGCTTGGTGGTGGGGTAACAATACAAGCTGGGGTGACCATTGGTGACAATAGTATTATTGGCGCAGGTAGTGTTGTTACCAATAATATTGAGGAAAATAGTTTTTATGCGGGCGTTCCCGCTGTAAAAATACGTGCATTATAAATGTTTGGATAAGCTAACTTGTAGTGATTTTTACCAATAAATTACTTATTTTTTACAAAAAATTATTTTGATATTCTTATCTTATTGATTTTTAATGTAATAAAGTTTTGGCCTAGTACTTGCTGCTATAGGATAAAATATAAAAAAAGGAATAAAACATGCCAGTTATTTTAGCCGATAGACCTACTGAAACAGTACGTAGTGAAGTGATTGATCAGTTGATTATGAATTACAGCCATGGCGAGCTTTCATACCAAGCGTTTGAAAGGCGTTTAGATGATGCCATGGAGCTACAGTGCAACGAAGCATTGGTGGCACTTGCTAAAGACTTGCCTCTCACTGTTGATAAGGCTTTTGTTGAAAGTAAAAAACAGGATTTAGCTCCAAATATTGTTTCTGGCGATACTGAAGATGTTGAGTATATGGTCAATGTTTTTAGTGGTAACACACGTGGCGGTGTTTGGACTGTGCCGAAAGAAATTCGCGCTTTCAGCCTGTTTAGTGGCTCTGATATAGATTTAACTGATGCAAAATTTACCCAGAATGAACTTCGCATTAAAATGTTTTGTTTATTTAGTGGTAATAATATTTATATTCCTGAAAACGTCAATGTTGTTTCTAAAGCATTCTGTATTTTTGGTGGTATTGATTACCAAGCGGCACCCCAAGTAAATCCTAATATAGCGGCACCAACCATTATTATTGAAGGTTTAGCTATTTTTAGTGGTGTAGATATCAAAGTAAGACGTTCGATTAAAGAAAAGTTCATTGAGATGGCAGATAGCTTTAAAAAAATGTTTTCTTAATTTTCGTTAAACTCTTTTCGTGATTAAGCCCAGCAATACTAAATTTGTTGGCTCTTATTCTTGCTTTGTAGAGCAATTGAAGTTAACGCGTTATAATGCCGTTTATTATTTAACACTGTTCAAAAAGGTCTTTTATGCGTTTTCTATCCCGCCGTTTGGTGATGCCCAATGACTTAAATTACGCTAATTCTTTGTTTGGTGGTCGCGCATTGGAATGGATTGATGAAGAGGCTGCTATTTATGCCATTTGTCAGTTAGAAACTAACTGCTTAGTGACTAAACATATTGGTGAAATTAGCTTCGAATCAGCGGCCATGCAAGGTGATGTTGTCGAATTTGGTTTAGCGACCAAAAAAGTAGGTAATACATCAATTACCGTGACATGTTTGGTGCGTAATAAAGCGACTAAAAAAACAATTTGTTTAGCTGATGATATTGTTTTTGTGCAAGTTGATCCGGATTCTCGTAAACCTATACCGCATGGAAAAACATTTGAACAGTTAACTAAGCAAGCCGAGACTGAAATGAGCAAATTGAAAGCTTAATCTCGAGCAAAAAAGCTAAGGCAGGCTTATTGCTATGAACTTAACTTAGCAATACAATGAGCCATCTCCTCCTTATTAAATATTTAACATGTCTTCAGATCGTTTTGGTACAAGTGCCAACTATAAGCAAAAAGAGCAGGGCTATAGAGATCGTGCTCTAAAGCTATTTCCTTGGGTATGTGGCCGTTGTGCGCGAGAGTTTGTATATTCAAATATTAAAGAGCTGACCGTACACCATATTGATCACGATCATACCAACAATCCAAATGATGGTAGCAACTGGGAGTTACTTTGTATTTACTGTCATGATAATGAACATGCCAAGTATACTGAACATGCTAATTATCAAACAGAAGTGATTGCAGGTGAGACTAATCAAGACACGGCAACTTATAATCCGTTTGCAGATTTAAAATCCATGTTGAAAAAGTAACGTTTCTTAGTGTTAGGCTATTCTGTTAGGTATTTTTGATAATCACTCGCGCCAAAATAACGCACTGATTTTTTCTGAGTCAGCTTTTTGGCAATGAGCTGCTCACCACAATAAATTTTCACTATTTGTTTGTCACCGTTTGAATCGGCATCATAACTGTGGTTGTCATTGTCTTTGAGATTATCAAACTCAGTTTTCATGATTAATTTCATTGTCCAGACACCTAAAGGTTATTGATATCCTTTTGGACCTGATAACCTTCATCTGTTACTATTTTTTCGAGCACTTGTACTCGCTCTGTTAACTTTTCAACTTGCTCTCTTAGTTGCTCACTATGTTCATCAGCAGTTTGATTATGATTTAAGGTTTTTGCTTTAAACTCTAAATGCTTTTTATACATTTCATACAAAATACCAAAAACAACACAAACGATGACAACAACCATGGTAGTACCATTCATTACTTTACTCCTGTTAAGATCCTATTAAATACTTTTTGCCAGTTGCTTATTTTCATAACGAAGATAAGCCGTAGTGACAATAAATAAGCTTACAATAAAAGGCAAACTAGTTATAACAACATAATTCCAGCCACCTGCAAATAATACCCAGCCAGCCATTAGTGATGCAAAAGCTTGAAAACCAAATAAAACAAAGTCATTGGTTGCTTGTACTTTATGACGTTCACCCGCATGATAACTTTGTGGTAACAATGATGTACCAGTTAAAAACAAAAAGTTCCATCCGATGCCAAGCAACATTAGCGCCCACCAATAATGCATTACCTCTTGGCCTGAAAAAGCAATTAAGGCTACCGCCGTATATATTACACTGCCAAGTAGTATCAGTCCTTTTAAGCCCACTTTCTTCACTAACCAAGGCGCTAGTAAAGAAGGTAAATACATGGCTGCGATATGGCTTTGTATCACCCACTTGGTTTCGACAAGACTATGGCCTTGCATATGGTGCATACTCAGCGGTGTTGCAGTCATCAAATAACTCATCAAGGCAAAGCCAATTGTCGCGGTGCTAATGGCTATAATAAAAATAGGTTGCTTCACTATGATAGCTAATGGTCTCGCGTCACCTGAGCTTGAAATATCTTTGATTTTTGGCTCTTTAAAAAAAATCATAATTAGGCTTGCAAAGATGATGAAAAGTGCGAGTAATAAAAATGAACCTGCATAGCCATGGGGAGAGATAAGCCACTCTTTGGCGGTGACGGCAATTTCAGGTCCTAAAAAGGCAGCAAATACTCCACTTAACATTAAAATAGCTAAAACCTTGGGAATATCCTCTTCATTATCAGTGCTTTCTATGGCGGCAAACCTAAGCTGTTGAGTAAACGCGCCACCAATGCCAAATAAAAAGCTCGCAAAAGTAAATAATTCGAATGAGGCTAGTTTTGTGGAGAAAACTGCTAGTAAGGCGGCAATCATTGAGCAGCTAAAACCGGCATAGACCGCAAACTTTCTCCCTTTTGATTTAGCGATAATTGAAGCAGGAATTGAACCAGCAGCGACTCCCAAAATCATTAAGCTAATAGGTAAAGTGGCGAGTGTCGCATTGGTCGTTAATTCACTTGATAGTAAGCCACCAATAAAGACAATAATGGGCGCTGAACACATAACTAAAGGTTGCGCTATAAAGAGCAAGCTAATATTTCGAGGCAAGTTAAATTTTTTGGTAAGTAACACTGCAGAAATAAAAATTAACGCAATAATGCATAAAATCATCAGCATAGACTAGCCCGACTCCATGGCTAAAATGGCTTTAATATCTAGTGCCCCTTGATACTTCACCAAGGATTTTTGCTGCTCTTTTCTCGCCAATACTGCCATGCGATCTGCCAATTCGTTCCCTTCAATATCAGCGTGGCCTCTAACATGCGTAATGATTAATTGATTTTTTAATGTCTGGTAAAGTGCAAAACACTCCTTAATCAAGGTTACATTTTTTATTTCTTCACCCTTACCACGCGTCCAACCTTTTGCTTGCCATCCTTTCGCCCATTTGGTGATGCAATCAATAGAATACTTTGAGTCTGAAAGAATTTGCACCTTTGAGGTTGTTTGCAATTGCTTTTGAGCAAGCTTAAAAGACATTAATAAGCCATTAAGCTCTGCGGTATTATTTGTACCATTTGCATTATATAGGCCGTAATAAAGTGCACTCGGTTTGTTTTGCTGGTACAAAGCTAAGCCAGTGCCTGACTTGCCTGGATTTGGTGAGCAAGCACCATCACAATATATTTGTACATCAGCACTTGCGGATTGAGCTGCTGTTTTAGTTGCTTGAGAGGTTGTTTTACTCTGTGTTGTTGGTTTTTTATTGCTTAACGAGCGTTTCATCAGTGCTTTAGTGTAAGTTGAAGCAAAGGCCGCTTCAGCTTCGGCTTTTGATGGGAATCCCATAAATTGGGCATCTGATCGCCCCTGAGTATGACTTTGCACTTCAGCCCAAGTTGAAAAAACGCCTGTCTTTGCGCCTTTCCAAACAACGTAGAATTTTTTACTCATAAAAAACTAAATTAACTATTGATGATAATGGCAACTATTATTATCAATAACGTGTTGTATAGCTAGTAAAAAAAAGCCCTTAAGCCATTAATTAATGGGATATCATAGGCTAGCTGATAGTTGTTAATGCTACTTCTCAGTTGTGACTCGAACATGTTGAAATGCTTTGGGTATACACTGCATCGGTTAAATTGGCGGTAAACAAGTTTTTAAATAGTCAGTGATAGCTCTGCTTGATAACGGCGGTTTTTTCGCTGGCGCGACTCGACGTAACGCCCTCTATCTTGCTTATCTTGACGACGGTCATTGCCACTGCGGCGATCTTCACCTTGCCAAATATCCTTGTTTAACTCGGTAAGTAGCGAAGTTTGAGGCTTATCAAAATTAGCTTCACTCTCTAATAAGGGCGTTTGGTTATACTTGTTTTTTTGTCTTTTATCTTTAGCTGTTTTTGTCGCGTGTGCAACCTGGGTAGAATAAGCTAATTCTGCAATATAGTTCATTGAACTATTCCTTCTATTCTTATTAGCGCATTTATTATTGGTTAATATTAAATCGGCAATAACTTTGAAAAGTTTAATTTTTGTACAAAAAATATTAAAAGATCAATCTCCTCCTTAGTTACATAAAAGTTTTGCAGTGGCTTGGCAATTGAAAGCTTGCTAAAATCCATGCCATAGAATTTGTTACCTCTTAGGAATCTTCATGGCAATTAACTGGTTTCCCGGCCATATGCATAAAGCACAAAAAGAAATAAAAGAAATTTTGCCACAAATTGATGTGGTGATAGAAGTGTGTGATGCTCGCTTACCTTTTAGTAGTGAAAATCCCATGATCACTGAAATAAGAGGGGATAAACCGCTGATAAAAATCCTGAATAAAAGTGACTTGGCGGATGCTGAAAAAACTAAAGTTTGGCTTGATTATTTAGAGTCACAGCATAATGTTAAGGCTATTGCCTTAACGACTGAAAACCCTGCGATAGCTAAAACAATTCCTGCATTAATTAAAAAATTAGTCCCTAATAAAGATGCTGATGGTAAACAAATTAATGCCGTGATTATGGGAATTCCTAACGTGGGTAAGTCAACACTGATTAATACCTTGGTTGGTAAAGCCAAAGCAAAAGTAGGCAATGAGCCTGCGGTGACAAAAGGTCAGCAGCGAATTCGTTTAGAAGAAGGTTTATATCTTTTTGATACCCCAGGTATGTTATGGCCAAAGATTGCCAATGAGAATAGTGGATACCGATTAGCGGTTTCAGGCGCCGTTAAAGACACAGCTTTTGATCATGATGATATTGCCTATTTTGCTGCCGAGTATCTGCTTGAAGCTTATCCTGAGCGCTTAGTTGAGCGTTATAAACTAGATAGTTTACCTTTGCATGAAGAAGATTTAATTGAAGCTATTGGCCGAAAACGCAGTTGTGTTCGTAGTGGTGGCCATGTCGATATGCACAAAGCTTCCGTTATTTTAATTAATGAGATCAGGGATAAAACCTTAGGTGCTATTACTTTTGAAATCCCTGAAAATATTGAAAAAGAAAACAGTCACTTTGCCGAAGTAGAAGCTAAGAAGGTTGCTGCAAGAGAAGCGAAAAAGCTAGCGCGTGGCCGTGGTAGAAAAAATAAAAGGAAATAGTGATGAGCAAAGAAATAGAGATAACTAAGCAAAGTGCGACATTTACTCTACACCCTCAATTAGTGAAGGACTGCTTTGAATTAGCAGACTTTCCGTTATGTAAATTATTACTGTGTAATGACAGTGCTTATCCTTGGTTTATTCTCGTCCCTAAAGTTGATGATGTGACCGATATTTACCAATTAGATTGGCAGCAACAGCAGCAACTGCTTAATGAGTCGAGTATGCTCAGTGAGTTATTAATGCAAGTTTTTGGGGGGGATAAAATGAATGTGGCTGCGTTAGGTAATGTGGTCGAGCAGTTGCACGTGCATCATGTGGTGCGTTTTAAGGCTGATGTTAGTTGGCCGAAGCCCATATGGGGTCAACAAGCGTTAACCCCCTATTTAGCAGAAGAATTAGAACGTTTAAAAGCGAAGCTTTTACCGAAACTCTCTATTATTTTAGCTGCTTTATAAACGTACTAACTATATAAGCGTACTAATATTATGAGGCTCAAGCTGCATTGTTCTTTGTATTTAGCTCAGCTGTACTTGCTTGATTTAAGTTAACTTTTGCAAGTGCTTGAGCTAAATCTGCAATAATATCGTCAACATGCTCTAGACCGACTGATATTCTGATCAACGAATCAGTGATGCCTGCTTCTGCTCGCTCTTCTGGCTCATAGGGCGAGTGAGTCATTGAAGCAGGGTGTTGAATTAAAGACTCGGCATCACCTAAGCTCACCGCAATCGAGAATAATTTCATACTATTAATAAAATTGGCGCCGCCTTTTAAATCTGTATTTAGTTCAAAGGCAATGACACCGCCAGCGGCTTTCATTTGTTTGCCAATAAATGGGTAACCAGCATGAGATTTTAAGCCAGGGTAGTAGACTTGACCTACCGCGTTATGTTGCTCTAAAAATTCAGCAACTGCTTGGGCATTGCTACAGTGACGCTCCATTCTAATAGGAAGTGTTTTAATACCACGCATAATCAACCAAGCATCGTGTGGGCTCATCGTTGCGCCAATGTCTTTTAGTGTCGTGAGCTTTATTTCGCTGATCATCTCACTGCTGCCACAAACAATACCCGCAACAACATCACCATGACCATTTAAATATTTAGTTGCACTGTGAATGACGATATCAGCGCCAAACTTAGCAGGTTGCTGCAATACAGGCGTTAAGAAGGTATTATCTACTACAGAGATTAATTGATGCTTTTTAGCAATAGCGCAAATTTTTTCTAAATCAAGCACCACTAAATTCGGGTTAATTGGGGTTTCCAAAAAAATTAACTTGGTGTTGGCTTGAATAGCACTATTAATATTTTCAGGCACTGTCATGTCAACAAAAGTGACTTCAATGCCAAATTTTTTCAACATGTGATTCATCAGTGCGAAAGAACAACCATAAACGGCTTTTGACGAAATGATATGATCGCCTGCCTGTAAGTTTGTTAATAGCGCCGCAGAAACCGCAGCCATACCCGTTGCCGTTGCTGCAGCATCTTCCATACCTTCCATTGCTGCTACACGCATTTCAAGCTGGCGAGTTGTTGGATTACCAAGGCGTGTATAAATAAAGCCTTCACTTTCACCTGCAAACCTATCTGCACCTTGTTGTGCATCATCAAAAATAAAGGTAGAAGTTTGGTAAAGTGGGGTTGCCAATGAGCCAAACTGCTCATCGTTAATACGACCTGAGTGAATTGCTTGTGTTTCTATTGCCGATTTTTGACTAAAAGCATTGTTATTATTCATTAAACTCTCAATATAATTACTTGCGTAATGACTACATTGCAAATTGATTGCCAGTTATTAATTAACTATAAATATCAATGCTTTAGATTGGTTTTGTGTGTTTTTATTGAAAGGGTGTAATATCTTTGTTACAAAAGGGAGGTTATCCCCTTTGCTATAGTACTAATTTAGTCAGTTAACACCATTAAATTCTAGACTTAGTGTCTGTGTAATAATACTATTACTAGTACTATTATTATTACAGTATTCTAAATTATGCGAATTGAAATTCAATCAAGCGACAGGATTGGTATTAGTCAGGAGATTTTATCGGCTTTTGCCAAACAAGCGTGGAACTTAAAAGCGGTTGAAGTTACAGCCTGTTTTACTTTTGCGCACCTTGAGCACGCCAATATCCAATTAGCTGATATTAGCCATTGTTTGGAAAACATTAGTGGCATCATTAGTATTAAAGAAATTGCCCTGTTGCCCATTGAACAGCGGGAGAATCACTTACAAATGCTCTTGGATAGGATCCCCGATCCTATTATTGACATTGATCATCAAGGAATTATTTTGGCGGTAAACTCGGCAACCAAAAAACTACTTTTAAACGGTGAAACAAGTGATCAGATTGATTTAATCGAACAGCCTATAGAAGCCTTTATTGAACAAAAGGTAGAAAATTTGCTCACCGATAAAGCAGCTACCCATTCTTTATCCTTTAACGGTAAAACATATTTAGCTGATATTAGCCCGGTGATTAGTCGTCATAACCAGTTAACAGGTGCAATGATCACTTTACGGTCAATGAAAGCGGTTGGGCGACAACTGGCTTTAATTCAAGGGCATCAAGAGCATAGCTTTGAAAACATTATTGGTGGCTCAGCCAAGATTTTACGCATTAAAGAGCAAGGGGAGCGTTTTGCAAAACTTGATTTACCTGTGTTGATCAGTGGTGAAACGGGAACGGGGAAAGAGCTGATAGCCCGAGCCTTGCATCAAAAAAGTGATAGAGCTAAAGCCCCGTTTTTGGCAATCAACTGTGCAGCTTTACCTGAACACTTACTTGAAAGTGAGTTGTTTGGTTATAGTGCTGGCGCGTTTACCAGTGCAAGAAAGGCAGGCAAACCTGGTCTAATAGAGCTTGCTGAAGGTGGCAGTATTTTTTTAGATGAAATTGCTGAAATGTCGGTGTATTTGCAAGCTAAATTGTTACGGTTTCTACAAGATTTTTCTTATCGTCGTGTTGGTGGCACAAAAGAATTGCATGCCAATGTTCGAGTGATCAGTGCTAGCCATCAAGACTTAAGCCTGCTTATTGCTAATCAATCTTTCAGAGAAGATTTGTTTTATCGCCTTAATGTTCTGAATGTGGATCTTCCGCCATTACGAGAACGAGCAGATGATATTATTTTGCTGGCGCAACATTTTATTGATAATGCTAGCAAGCAGGTAAAGCAAACCATGCAGGAGCAAATAAGTCCTCCTACGTTGACAGAGCCTGCCTTAGCATTACTAAAAGCTTATCATTGGCCGGGAAATATTCGCCAATTGCAGAATGTTTTATTCTCAGTGGTGGCTTTAAGTGTGAGTGATCGCATAGAGGCGATAGACATTGAGCAAGTATTAGCCAAATATTCCCAAGGAGAACAATCACCTATAAGCTATGAAAAACAAGTTGCAGGTACTGATATATCGAATAATGATTGGGCAAGCGCGCAAGCGAGCTTTGAGGAGCAATTATTAAGACAACTTTATCCTCTATTTCCCACCACACGCAAGCTAGCTGAAAGGTTGAAGGTTTCGCATAATAAAATTGCTATGAAATTACGTAAGTATGGAATTCATTAGTCATAACCTCCCATCGTGTTTTTATATCACTTTAACGTGAAAGGCTTTGTTATCGTTTTAATTAACGCTAATTTAAAGATGTTTATATTTTAATGGAGGGAAATAAAATGAAAAGAATAAAGCTAATCCTGATCACCATGCTATTTACAGTGAGTACTGTTGCTAGCTCTGCAGAAGCAAAGTTTAATTTTGTAAAAGGGCAAAGGGCCCAGCAAGATATTGTGCGTGATGCGCAAAGTAAAGGGCCTGAAATTGTTGCTATGTTACAGCTTAAGCCTAATATGCAAGTGCTAGACATTTTGGGCGGTGGAGGTTATTACTCAGAGTTGCTCAGTGAAAGTGTTGGCAAAAATGGTCGTGTTTACCTTCATAACAACCAAGCTTACATGCCTTGGGTTGAAAAAGAATTAGTTGCACGTTTAAAAGACAATCGCTTAGAAAATGTTATCCGCTGGGATAAAGAAACTGATAATTTGGCCTTAGGTAAGCAGCAATATGATGCGATTGTTTTTGTACTGGGGGTTATCACGATATGTATCACAGTGCCAAGGATTGGAGTATTAATAAGGATGACTTTCTCAAGCAACTTTATCATTCGTTGAAAACTGGTGGCAAATTACTTGTTGTTGATCACAGCGCGGTGACTGGCTCTGGTACAGAGCATTCGCAAGAGCTACACAGAATTGATGCCGAATATGTTAAAGCTGAGCTCAAAGGAAAGGGCTATAAATTACTTAAAGAAAGTAATTTATTAGCCAATCCAAATGATAACCGCATGGGCTCGCCCTTTAGTAAAGACTTGCGTCGTAAAACCGATCGCTTTGTGATGTTATTTGAGAAAAAATAATTAATGATGCTCGGGTAAAAAAAGCAAAATAAAAAGCCCCTAAGATCAAGGATGTTAGGGGCTTTTTTTGACTTGTAATGTAAGCGATAAAGTTAAATGTTTAAACCAATTAACATAGGCGCTTAACGATTAAAAACCACATTGCTTACCTTGGTTCTTATCTTTTAACCAAGTATGCAGTGGAGCAAAGTAATCCAAAATTGCCGTTGCATCCATTTGCTCATTACCGGTTAAAACTTTATAAGCTTGCTGCCAAGGTTGACTAGAGCCCATTTCTAACATGGTATTAAGTGCTTTACCTGCATCCTTGTTATTGTAAATTGAACAACGATGTATAGGGTCAGTATTACCAGAAATTTCACAAAGAGCACGATGGAATTCAAACTGTTGAATGTGTGCTAAGAAATAACGGCTGTAAGGGACACCACCAGGCACATGATATTTTGCACCAGGATCAAAGGCATCTGCGTTACGATCAACAGGAGCAGTAACACCTTGATATTTTTCCCGTAGCTCCCACCAAGCACTATTATAGTTTTCAGGTGTTACTTCACCTGAGTATACTTTCCAGCGCCATTGATCAACCAATAAGCCAAATGGGATAAAGGCAACTTTATCTAGTGCCATTTTCATTAATAGACCAATATCTTTAGACTCATCAGGAATAGTATCAATTAAGCCTATTTCTTTTAAGTACTTAGGTGTCACTGATAGTGCTATCGTATCGCCAATGGCTTCATGGAAACCGTCGTTAGCGCTGTTTTGGAAGTAAACAGGTTGATCTTTATATGCACGTTGGTAGAAGTTGTGACCTAGCTCATGATGAATAACCGAGAATTCTTCGCCCGTTTTTTGAATACACATTTTGATACGCAGATCGTCTTTGGCATCTAAATCCCAAGCCGAAGCGTGACAAATTACGTCTCTGTCAGCGGGTTTAGTAAATAATGAGCGTGTCCAGAAAGTTTCTGGTAAGGCGTCAAAACCAAGCGAAGTGAAAAACTTCTCAGCACCTTTAACCATTTTAATTTCATCATAGTTATTGGCGGCTAACTGCTTAGTAACGTCATAACCAGGATCGGCATTTTCAGGTGCTACAACATCATAAATATTGCCCCAAGATTGCGCCCACATATTACCTAATAGATGTGCTGGAATAGGCTGGTCTTGAGGTACTTTATCTTCGCCGTACTCTTTACCTAACTCGCTGCGCACGTAGCAATGCAAATCATCATATAGCGGCTTTACTTGACCCCAAAGTCTATCTAATTCTTTGGCAAAATCATCTGCTGGCATGTCATAATTAGAACGCCACATCGCCCCTAAATCTTTATAACCTAGACCATTTGCACCTTCATTTGCTAGCTCAGCTTGGCGAGTATACAGAGGTTTCATTGCTGGGCTGATTTCACGCCAACCTGTCCACATTTCCAATAGCTCATCGTAATCTCGAGAAGTGGCCATTGTCGATGTCATATCGCCAAGACTCAGTTTCTTACCCTCTTTAGTGGTGTAACTGCCTTTACCGTACATACTGCCAAGCTCTGCACCAATTTTTGCTAGTTCGGCTGATTTGGCTGAATCTTGTGGCGCTGGTAAAACTAAAGACTGCTTAAGAATGTCTAATTGGCGTCGCTGAATTGGTGTCACGTCAACATTATCAAAAGTTGCGGCTTGCATTGCAAAACGCACACCTGCTTCTGTTGATTTCTGATCGGCTTCTGCAGATAAGGCCGCGGTATCTTCAGTTATAAAATTTGCATAAATCCATGCAGCACGAGCGCCTGATACGCCTAATGCTGTCATTTCTTCTGCTACATTATCTAAAAATACTTGAGCATCTTGGCGCGTAAGTGCTTTAGTTGCAGTATTATTACTGTTTGAATTAAGGTTATTATTTGCAGTGTTTTCACTCGCTTTTTCTTGGTTGCAAGCAGATAAAGAGCCAGCAACAATTAAAGCAATAGCGGTAAACTTAAAGGTATTTGTTATTTTTGTCATTTGAGTTCAAAAGGCTGTTGTAAGGTACAAATTAGTATATTGAAACTGGAAAAGAAAGCAAAGGCTGGTAGGTAAATTGATAAAAGTGCAAAAAAAAGGCTCATCCGTAATGAATGAGCCAAAACTACAACATGAAAAACATAACTATGGGGAGTACAACATTAATGCTCATGCTTGATTGCTAGAAGCAACAAAGCCTTGAGCACGGAGTTATAATAGCGAGATAGAGTGTTCTTTACTGTATAGAAACCGTAACAGTTTGTAATTTCGCGAGGGTTTCAACAGCAAATAATTTTATTGGTGATAATGTTAGGATTTTAAGCAAAAAAAAGACTCAGAGCAGATTGACAGATCAGGCCACTGAGTCAGGGAGTGTTCAATAATTCATGTACACAGAGTTTGAGTACAGAAACATATAATAGTTCAAAAAATATACGTTAATTATTAATAGCGGTTTTAGCCGCTGAATCGCTTGACCACACAAGGCTAAATACGCTATTTTAAACAACTGTTTGAATTTGGTTCTTGGTTACTGGTAAAAATACGTATGAGTACAAAAAATAAAATTTTAGATGCTGCAGAAATACTCTTTGCTGATAAAGGCTTTAACGGCACTTCTTTGCGAGAAATCACAAGTCTAGGAGAAGTTAACTTAGCAGCCGTTAATTACCATTTTGGCTCTAAAAAAGAACTGATCAAAGCCGTCATGTCTCGTTATATGAATGAGTTGTCGCCACGCCTAGAGTCTGCACTCAGTGCACTTTGTCATCACGATGTACAGCCAAGTTTGAAAGACGTGTTTTCGGCTTTCATTGAGCCGTTATTGCACCTCAACGAGTTTAAAGAAAATGGCACCAGTACTTTTTTACAATTACTAGGTCGCGGCTATACGGATAGTCAGGGCTTTTTACGTTGGTTTTTGACCACCCAATATCCTGGTGTCTTTACTCACTTTACCGAGGCTGTTCATAAAGCTTATCCTGAATTAAGTGCAGAAGAGATGTTTTGGCGCTTACACTTCACCATGGGAACCATAGTGTTCACCATGTCTTCTAGTGATGCGTTAATTGATATTGCTCAAAATGATTTTGATCGCCAAGTGGATATAGCAGGCGTTATTAAGCAAGTTATTCCATACGTTGCAGCAGGTGTTGCTGCCCCTATAAATAGATAATAGTGTGATTTAAGGCTATAGGTTTATTGAGCCCATAGCCTTATAAGCTCACAGTATTACAGTTTCTTGGCATGAATTAGGCGACTAATTATCACCAACAAGAAAGCCGCTGAATAAACGCCATACACAAGAACCATCCATTGCGGCATGCTATAACCTAAAAATTGCCAGCTAATTTCTCCACAATCACCTGTTGCTTCAAAGATAGCAGGAAGCCATTGATGTAATGGCGCCCAACTCGGAAAATTAGGAATAATGTCACAGCTAAAAAAGAGCGAGCCACTATTAGCTTGCATGTCGATGTGTTCAAGGGCAATTAAAAATCCCCATATAGCTCCTGTAGCCCATAAGCCATAAGCAATAACGCGCGTTATTAAAAACTTATAACCAGCGAAACCAACTAAACCAGCTAATATTATTGATGCTATCGCAAGGCGTTGATAGACACACATTATGCAGGGTGCTAAATCCATAGCATATTGAAAAAATAACGCACAAAGCTCTAGTGCTAATGCTGATAAAGTTAACAGCAGCCATGCTTTTGAATTGGTTGTTAAGTCACTCAAAAATTTCATCTTGTTCCTACAGCTCTATATTAAATAAGAATAAAAAAAGCTTCTAAAAATAATTTAGAAGCTTTTTTATCATATCAGAGAAGCATTTAAAATATGCATCTTACTTATGATTAATAATCTTTAGTTAATTAATAAATGTACATAAATACTGGCAACATAGCCTAAAGCAATTACTGGTGTCCATTTTAAGTGACTAAAGAAAGTGTAATAGCCACGCGCTTGACCCATTAAAGCAACACCAGCGGCAGAGCCGATAGAAAGTAAACTACCACCAACACCTGCAGTTAGGGTGACAAGTAACCATTGTGTATGTGACATTTCAGGGTTCATGGTTAATACCGCAAACATGACCGGGATGTTATCAACGATAGCAGATAGAATACCGACTAAAATATTCGCTGTGGTTGCGCCAAGCTCGCCATACATGAATTCAGAGGTCATTCCTAGGTAACCAATAAAGCCTAAACCACCTACAGCTAAAATAACACCATAGAAGAAGAATAAAGTATCCCATTCTGCTTTTGCGATTTTATCAAAGATATCAAAATCATCACTAATTTTATGACCTGTTGGCATATCAGACTTATCAATTTCTCCTTGGCCTGATTTGCGAATGTAGTAACCAAAGAACTTAAGATAAGCTAAACCTAACATCATGCCAAATACCGGTGGTAAATGTAGAACGTTATGGAAAGAAACAGCAGTGATTATTGTTAAAATAAATAAGCCAACAATGATCAAACCGCCTTTTTTGATTGGTGTCGTGTCAGTTGACTGTGCTGTTGGGTTACCGTTTGGTATAGCAAATTGCATGATAAATGCAGGAATAAGGTAATTAACAACAGAAGGTAGGAATAAAGCAAAAAACTCTTGAAACTGAACAATACCTTTTTGCCAAACCATTAAGGTGGTAATGTCGCCAAATGGGCTAAAGGCACCACCAGCATTTGCACCTACAACAATACCGATACAACTTAAGGCAACAAATTTAGGCTCGTCTTTACCTACCGCTAAAACAACAGCACACATGATTAAGGCTGTTGTTAAGTTATCAGCAATTGGTGAAATAAAGAATGCAAGAATACCCGTTAACCAAAATAGTGCTTTATAGCTAAAGCCTTTTGCTACTAACCAGTCGCGTAATGCATCAAAAACGTCACGCTCCAACATCGCATTAATGTATGTCATTGCAACGAGCAAGAAGAAGAAGAGTTCGGCATATTCTAAGAAGTTATGACGAATAGCTACTTCAGCAGCATGAGGCATACCGTGAGAGCTATAATATGCAGCTATAAGAATCCATATTAGTCCAGCAGCGAGTAATACTGGCTTAGATTTTCTCAAATGCAATTGTTCTTCTAAAATGACTAAGCTATAGGCAATGACAAAAATTGCAATAGCAGCATAACCAACCCAATGGGATGTTAAATCAATTGTTTGATGAGCCGCGTCAGAGGCCAGTGCAATGCTTGGTGTGAGCAAGGCAAAAAAGATGAATAAGAGTTGTTTCATGTGCATTCTCAAGTAGTGTTTGAAGGGCATTTTAAAAATTTGGTTGATTCTAGCAAAAACTCGCAAAAATGATATAGCTAAACCTTAGTAAAGGTTGCTAATTTTATTAATATTTTTGATATTAGAAATAGCTCGGCTTTATAACCAGTTATTTTTTTATAGTCTATTTTTGTTTCTTTAGGCGTTTTATTACGCTTGTACCAAAAATATCTTCTGGTACAATCAGTTTCATTCATTTTGTTTTAGGTAATTAAACCCTTATGGTTATAAAAGCGCAAAGTCCAGCGGGATTCGCAGAGCAATATATTGTTGAATCTATTTGGAATGGTGGTTTCCCTCCTGGCTCAATTTTACCCGCAGAGCGAGAATTATCTGAGCTAATAGGTGTCACGAGAACAACGCTTAGAGAAGTTTTACAGCGTTTAGCACGTGATGGATGGCTAACTATTAAACATGGCAAACCAACAAAGGTAAATAATTTTTGGGAAACCTCAAGTTTAAATATCTTAGAAACACTTGCTCAACTTGACCAAGAAGGCATTCCTGACTTAGTGGATAACTTGCTTTCTGCCCGGACGAATATTAGTGCAATATATATTCGTGGTGCGTTAAAAAACAATCCAGAGAAAGCTATTGAATTATTAAGTGCGTATGTTGATGTTGAAGATAGTGGTCAGGCATTTGCTGAGTTTGACTATAGACTTAACAAAGAATTGGTTGTTGCTTCGGGTAATTCAATTTATTTGTTAATTTTAAATGGTTTTAGAGGTTTATACTCACGTATTGGTAGTTTGTATTTTGCTCACCCTAAAGGTAGAGAAATATCAAGAACTTATTATCAAAAATTAATTGATTTAGCAAAAGAAAATCGTTTTGATGATTCTGTTTTTGCTGTTCGTAAATATGGTGTTGAGTCAGGTAAGCTTTGGGTAGAGTTGAAAGATGATGTTCTCAAAGAGCTTTCTGATGATTAATTAAATACTCTTTAACTGTATTTTTTAAGGCGACGTTTAGTCGCCTTTTTTATCTTCTTTTGCTGGGCACTGTGCGATGATTTCGTCGTCACCATTAGCGGTTTCTTGCACAATTTTCACATCAAATTGCCATAAGTAATGCAAATGCTTAAGTACTTCAGTTTTTGACTTTCCTAACTCAATGTCATTATGCGGTGTATAACGTAGCGTTAATGCTCTGTCACCATCAATATTGGCATCAATTATTTGAATATTAACTTCAAGATTACTTAAGTTGTATTGACTAGCTAAGTTCTGTCTTACTTGTTGATAGCCTTGTTCATTGTGAATAGCGCCGATTTCAACAAAGTTTTCTTTGGCATCATCATGAATATGGAATAATTTAAAGTCCCTAATAAGCTTTGGAGATAAATACTGGCTAATAAAGCTTTCATCTTTAAAATTTTCCATAGCAAAATGAACTGTATCTAACCAGTTGCTGCCTGCTATCTCAGGAAAGTATTGCCTATCTTCTTCTGTTGGATTTTCACAAATGCGCCTTATATCAATAAACATATTAAAACCAAGGGCGTAAGGGTTTATTCCTGAATAAAACTTGCTGTTATACTCAGGCTGAGCAACAACATTCGTGTGACTGTGTAAAAACTCCAACATAAATTTATCAGTGACTAAACCTTCATCATAGAGGTGATTTAAAATGGTGTAATGCCAAAAGCAGGCCCAACCCTCATTCATTACTTGTGTTTGTTTTTGAGGGTAAAAATATTGAGATATTTTTCGAACAATACGTACTATTTCTCGTTGCCAAGGTTTAAGTAAAGGGGCATTTTTTTCAATAAAATAAAGAATGTTCTCTTGTGGCTCAGAAGGAAAGTGGTGCTGCTTCTTATCTGTTTTTTTCTTTGTGTCGGGAACGGTTCGCCACAAGGCATTAACTTGAGATTGCAAATACTCTGCACGCTCTTCTTGTCTTTTAAGCTCTTCATCGAGTGATATTTTTTGAGGCCTTTTGTAACGATCTACACCGTGATTCATCAGCGCATGACAAGCATCTAATGTCGCTTCCACCTCATCAATGCCATACTTTTGTTCACATTGAGCGATGTAGTTTTTTGAAAAAAGTAAATAATCAATGATAGAGCTTGCATCAGTCCAAGATTTAAAAAGGTAATTGCTCTTAAAAAATGAGTTATGACCATAACAAGCATGCGCCATGACTAGTGCCTGCATGGGTAAGGTGTTTTCTTCCATTAAGTAGGAAATGCAAGGGTCTGAGTTAATTACAATCTCGTAAGCAAGCCCCATTTGACCGCGCTTATAAGTTTGTTCAGTTTGAATGAATTTTTTACCAAAAGTCCAATGACTGTACCCAATTGGCATACCTATACTGGCATAAGCGTCCATCATCTGCTCAGCGGTAATCACTTCTATTTGGTTGGTATAGGTATCTAAACGATAATTTTTAGCCACACGGGCAATTTCAGTTTGATATTGCGCTAAAAGTTCAAATGTCCAATCAGGGCAATCATTAAGGGCTGTTGTTTTTTCTAAGGTTTTCTTAATGTTAATCACCATAATTCTCCCTGATATTATGCAGCATTTTTAGCATTCTTTTTAAATAACTCTCTAAAAACGGGATAGATATCAGCGACTTCTTTAATGTGGCGAATTGCAAAATTAGCATGCGTCTGCGTAATTTGTTGGTAATGTTGCCAAAGCGTTTGATGAGCCCGTTGAGTTATTTCTATATAGCTGAAATAGCGTGTTTTAGGTAAAATTTTGTTTATTAATAGTGATTTACAATTGGGGGAGTCGTCAGCCCAATTATCTCCATCTGATGCCTGTGCGCCATAAATATTCCATTGATTGTCGTTATAACGTTCATTTATTATTTTATCCATTAGCTCTAATGCACTTGATGCAATGGTGCCGCCAGTTTCTTGGGAATAGAAAAATTCATGCTCATCAACTTCCTTGGCCTGAGTATGATGACGAATATAAACCACATCAATATTCTTATATGTTCGGCTTAAAAATAAATACAGTAGAATATAAAAGCGTTTTGCCATTTCTTTTGTTGCTTGATCCATTGAGCCAGAAACATCCATTAAACAAAACATAACAGCTTTTGATGTTGGAACAGCTTGTTTAGCGTAATTTCTAAAACGTAAATCAAACGTGTCAATAAAGGGAACTTTAGCTATTTTTTCTTTTAAGCTTTCTATTTGAATTTTTAACTCACGCTCTTCTTGCACGTGGTCATGCTTATCTTCTTGTAGCTGTTCTAAGGCTTGCTGACACTCTTTTAATTGTTTTCGTTTTGAGGATGTCATAGCAATTCGTCTGGCAATAGAGCCTTGCAATGATTTAACAATGTCAATATTTGCCGGGACGCCTTCGGCGCAGAAACCTGAACGGACAGTTTTGTACTCAATTAATTTATCTAATTGATTTTTTTCTAAATTGGGTAATTCAAGATCTTCAAAAAGTAGATTGAGGTATTCTTCTTTTGAAATGGAAAAAGTGAAATCATCTTCGCCTTCTCCACTGTCACTTGCATCACCTTGACCACTGCCTTGACCTTGTTGTTTAGGGGGCTTCTTAATTCTATCACCTGGGGAAAATTGGTCATTGCCTGGATGAACTCTATCGCGAATACCTCCTTCGCCTTGATGAAAAATTGGCTCAGATAGGTCTTTTTTGGGAATAACAATGTTTTCACCTGACTCAATGTCAGTGACACCGCGTTGGTTTATAGCGTCAGAAACAGACTTTTTAATTTGATTTTTATATCGTCTTAAAAAGCGCTGTCGATTCACAGTACTTTTGTTTTTACTGTTAAGACGTCTATCAATAAAGTTGGCCATCATTGACTCCTAATCTCTTTGTTTTACCCAAACACTCTAGATTTGATGTTTTCTAGAGCGTTTGTGTTTGTTTTGCTAAATGGCGAAAACTCAAGTTTAAAGAGATACTACTTAAGAAGATTTTCTAACGCGTAAATACCACTCAGATAATAATCTGACTTGTTTTTTTGTATAACCTTTAGTCATCATGCGTTCAACAAAGTCATCATGCTTTTGTTGATCATCTTTTGATGTTTTAGAGTTAAATGAAATAACCGGTAATAAATCTTCTGTATTAGAGAACATTTTTTTCTCAATTACAGTGCGCAGTTTTTCATAGCTGGTCCATAATGGATTTTTACCATTATTATTTGCTTTAGCACGTAAAACAAAATTCACAATTTCGTTACGAAAATCTTTTGGATTACTTATTCCTGCTGGCTTTTCAATTTTTTCCAGCTCGTCATTAAGTGATTGTCTATCGAATAGCTGTCCCGTTTCATTATCGCGGTACTCTTGATCTTGTATCCAAAAATCAGCATAAGTGACATAGCGATCAAAAATATTTTGCCCGTACTCAGAGTAAGACTCTAAATAAGCGGTTTGAATTTCTTTACCGATAAATTCAATATACTGTGGTGTTAAGTAGCCTTTGATAAATTCTAAGTAGCGCTCTGTTGTTTCTTTAGGTAATTGTTCGCGCTCGACTTGTTGCTCTAGTACGTAAAACAAGTGCACAGGATTAGCGGCGACCTCTTGATGGTCAAAGTTAAACACTCTGGATAATATTTTAAAGGCAAAGCGAGTCGATAAGCCCGACATGCCTTCATCGATGCCTGCATAATCACGATACTCTTGATAAGACTTTGCTTTAGGATCAGTATCCTTGAGTGTTTCCCCATCATAGACACGCATTTTTGAGTAGATACTTGAGTTCTCTGGCTCTTTTAAGCGCGATAATACTGAAAATTGTGCCAATGTTTTTAATGTGTCAGGGGCGCACTGGGCATTTTTCAGCTCGCTGTGCTCAAGTAGTTTCTTATAAATATTTATCTCTTCAGAAACTCGCATGCAATAGGGCACTTTAACAATGTAAACACGATCTAAGAAGGCTTCGTTGTTTTTATTATTTCTAAACGTTTGCCATTCAGACTCATTCGAATGCGCGAGTAAAATGCCATTAAAAGGTAGCGCAGATAAGCCTTCTGTTGGATTGTAGTTTCCTTCCTGTGTGGCGGTTAATAATGGATGCAGCACTTTTATTGGCGCTTTAAACATTTCCACAAATTCCATAAGTCCTTGGTTCGCCCGACAAAGAGCGCCAGAGTAACTGTAAGCATCAGCATCATTTTGAGCAAAATGTTCTAATTGTCTGATATCTACTTTGCCTACTAAGGCTGAAATATCTTGATTGTTATCATCGCCAGGCTCTGTTTTCGCAACGGCAATTTGATCAAGGATAGAAGGGTATACTTTAACGACTTTAAACTGTGCGATATCTCCTTTAAATTCGTGTAAGCGTTTGGCCGCCCATGGGGAGATGATGCTATTTAAATAGCGAGCAGGTATGTTGTACTCATCTTGCAATATTTTTCCATCAGAGTTGACATCAAATAAACAAAAAGGGTGATCATTAACAGGGCTACGCTCACCATTTGCACTTAACACATAAATTGGCTCTTGTTGCATCAATGCTTTTAGTTTTTCTGCTAAGGACGATTTACCACCACCAACAGGGCCAAGTAAATAAAGAATTTGCTTTTGCTCTTCTAAGCCTTGAGAGGCGTGTTTTAGGTAAGAAACAATTTGTTCAATCGCTTCTTCCATGCCATAAAAGTCAGCAAAAGCAGGGTATCTATGTATTACTCTATTGGAGAATATTCGGCTAAGACTGGGATCGGTTGCTGTATCTATTACTTCAGGCTCGCCGATAGCACTGAGAAGCCTCTCTGAAGCCGAAGCATAGGCAAGTTGATTGTTTTTACAAAGGGTTAAAAACTCTTGCAAACTAAACTCTTCCTGTTGAGCTTGTTCATAACGATCTTGATAATGCTGAAAAATAGTCATAACCACCTCCAAAAGATTGTGTAAAAAACTTACCAATTAAAAGTTTATTGAAGCCTTACCTTAAGATTAGTTGTTTTGGCTGATTTTGCTAATATTTATTGTAAATAAAAATTCTTCCTCTGGTTAAATTATAAGTAAGATCAAGTGATTGTTTGCAAAGTTATAATGTTATTATTTTGTAACACTGATTGGCGTTGTTGAACTGTTACGGTGAAGTTTTGTTCGAGGTACTGTGCTTTTTTCACGATGATTAATGCGATATTAGATATATTAAGTAACTCTAGATTGTTATCGCTTTTTATAAAGCAACACATAAATGATGCATAAAAAAACGAGCAGTCAATGCTCGTTTTTTTGCGAAGAAGGAAATGCTTAAGTGAAGTTTGCTTGGGCAAAGTCCCAATTAGCTAAAGCCCAAAATGCTTCCATATACTTAGGACGAAGATTGCGGTAATCAATGTAGTAGGCGTGTTCCCATAAATCAACGGTGATAAGCGGAGTTACTCCGTTGTCTGTTAACGGTGTCGCAGCATTAGAAGTATTTACAATTGATAGACTTCCGTCAGCGTTTTTCACTAACCATGTCCAACTCGAACCAAAATTGTTGACGGCACTTTCAGTGAACTTGGCTTGAAAATCTGCAAAAGAGCCAAAGTTTGCAATAATTGCATCAGCGAGTGTTCCTGTTGGCTCACTACCACCATTAGGGCTTAAGCTATTCCAATAGAAGGTATGGTTCCAAATTTGTGCCGCATTATTAAATACACCACCGGATGATGACTTAACTATTTCTTCTAAAGATTTATTTTCAAAGTCAGTTCCTTCAATAAGTCCATTTAATTTAACTACGTAGGTATTGTGATGTTTTCCATAGTGAAACGATAAAGTTTCTGCAGAAATATGCGGTTCTAGGGCATTTTGTTCATAAGGTAATGCGGGTAATTCAATAGCCATCTTGCTCTCCAATTTCTTTATCTTAAAAGTTAAGGGTATTTGTGAATAAAGATTGTCTTTTATATGAAAACTTGAGTAAAATACTCAAGTATTAAGTTTATACTATATTGAGTAGTTACTGTATAGGTTTTCTTCTGATATTTTGCAAGCAATGAAAATATTATTTTAAGTATTTATTATATTGAATTGAAAAGTTAAATTTTGCCTCCATTATCTCTTTAGATAAGGATTAACAAGCATTCAGCTCAACATAATGAGTATTATTTTTTAGAGGTTATTATGGATACTATTGAACGTATTAAAGAACAAATTAGTGAAAATGCCATTTTATTATATATGAAGGGCTCACCAAAATTACCAAGTTGTGGTTTTTCTTCTCAAGCATCTCAAGCATTAATTTCTTGTGGCGAACAGTTTGCCTATGTTGATATTTTACAAAACCCAGATATCAGAGCTGAGTTACCCAAATATGCGGATTGGCCTACCTTCCCACAGTTATGGGTTGAAGGTGAGTTAGTTGGTGGTTGTGATATTATTTTAGAAATGTTCCAACAGGGTGAATTGCAAACTTTGGTCAAAGAAGCTGCAGCTAAAAACGCTTCTGAAGATGCAAACGCAGAATAATTTTATTTACAGAATAAATTATCATTGAATTTTTTTAGATAGGCACAATAATTAGTTGTGATTATTTGTTTTCTCAATAACAACTCTTAATAACAGAGAATGGAGCATAGAATGAGCGTATTAGTTGGTCGTCCAGCACCCGATTTTACAGCCGCAGCAGTATTAGGTAGTGGTGAAATTGTTGATAGTTTCACGTTAAGTGAAGCAATTAAAGGCAAAAAAGCGGTAGTGTTTTTCTACCCTTTAGATTTTACTTTTGTATGTCCGTCTGAGCTTTTAGCTTTTGATCACCGTATGGAAGAATTTAAAAGCCGTGGCGTAGAAGTTATTGGTGTTTCTATTGATTCACAATTTTCTCATAATGCATGGCGTAACACACCAGTAAATGACGGTGGTATTGGTCCAGTTCAATACACGTTAGTTGCTGATGTTAAACATGAAATTTGTCAAGCTTATGATGTTGAGCATCCAGAGGCTGGTGTAGCATTTCGTGGTTCTTTCTTAATTGATGAAGAAGGTAACGTTCGTCACCAGGTAGTGAATGATTTACCATTAGGACGTAATGTTGATGAAATGTTACGTATGGTTGATGCACTTCAATTCCATCAAGAGCACGGTGAAGTTTGCCCTGCTGGTTGGAATAAAGGAGATAAAGGTATGACTGCTTCTCCTGATGGTGTTGCTGCTTACCTTACAGATAATGCGGATCAATTATAATACTTAGTTGTATTAGCGCATAAAAAAAACCGCGTCAGCGGTTTTTTTTATGTCTGTTATTCGTTAACTATCTCGGCTGAAGGTAATGGCCAGCCACCTAAGTCGTGCCATTTATTGATGATATGACAAAATAGCTCGGCAGTTTTCTCGGTATCATAAAGCGCAGAATGGGCTTCACTATTATTAAAGTCAATCTTGGCTGCTTCACAAGCTTTGGCAAGTACTGTTTGTCCTAGTGCAAGGCCTGCTAGGGTTGTGGTATCAAAACTGACAAAGGCATGAAAAGGGCTGCGTTTTATCTTGCAGCGAGTTGTTGCAGCATTTAAAAAACCTAAGTCAAAGGCGGCATTATGAGCGACAATGATAGCTCGCTGACATCCCGCTAGCTTCATCTTTTTTCTCACTAATTTAAATAAAGTCTTTAATGCTTCTTCTTCTTCGACAGCGCCACGTAATGGGTTTGTTGGATCTATACCTGTAAATTCAAGTGCCTTGGGCTCTAAGTTTGCGCCTTCAAAGGGTTCAACATTAAATTGTATTGTTTCATCAATGGAAAATTTTCCAGAAATTTCATCCAGTGATAATACAGAAGCGGCTATTTCCAATAACGCATCTGTTTGGGCATTAAAGCCTGCGGTTTCAACATCAATAACTACGGGGAAGTAACCACGAAAACGTTGGGCAAAAAGCGGTTTGATTTTTTCTTTATCGTCTTTTGTTTCTACAGTATCTGACATAGGATTATTTGAATATTAACAATATTGGAAAGGAACTCGATTAAGGCAATTATCTCAGAAAAGTCTGGCAAACACGATAGCGGCGTAGTTAAATTATTAACGCACAATAACCAACAAAGTGCTAAAGTTATTTCAGTTTGAGGCGATACAACGAATGTCGTCAATTAATTATGTTGCAAACACTATGAAAATATACTCTCCTAATGCATATAAATTGTTATTCACATCATCATTTTTCATGACAGTTTTTATTGCGATATTTTTTACTTTTCTCACGACTCAAGCACAGGCAGGAATTCGTCAATATAGTGCGGATATCAGTGATTCACAATGGCAGCTAGCGAATGCTTCTCGTTTGCAATGTACCTTAGCACATCAAATTCCACATTATGGACAAGCCCGTTTTTCAGCGAAGGCAAGTCGACAATTAAATATGGAATTTGAGTTAGATATGATGTTATTGCCTGATAATTATTCTTTAGCACAAGTGCGAAGTGAATCACCAAGTTGGCAGCCAGGTAATGGTGGTCGTGTGTTAGCGAACATGAAACTGTATAAACAATTTAACCCTAGTTTACCTAAGAAAGTAGCTTGGACAATGCTAAGTGAGCTAGAGCAGGGCATGAGCCCGACATTTTACTATAATGATTGGCATAGTGAGCAAGATGAAATCTCTGTTGGTTTATCAACGGCGCGCTTTAAAAAAGCATATAGAAATTTTGTTGCCTGTGTTGGGAATTTGCTCAATTATAGTTTTGATGATATTGCCTATACGGTGCTAAATTATCAATCAAACAGTGATAAATTTACCAAAGCATCACAAAGACGTATTGATATGATCCGAGAATACCTTAGCTTAGACCCTAAACTTGAATTGGTGCTAGTTGATGCTTACTCAGATAGTTACGGTGGTCGTTGGTCTAACTTAAAATTATCAGAGCGAAGAGCGGCTAAGATTCGCGATTACTTTGTTAAAAACGGTATTGATGCTAGCCGTATAGAGGCAAAAGGATATGGTGAAAAACGTCATATCGCTTCAAATGATACAACATTAGGGCGTGGTAAAAACCGCCGTGTTGTTATACAAATGCAAAAACTGTAGCTTAAGCATTACAAACTATTGCAAAAAAAAGCGGCTCACTAGTTGATAAATTCTTGAATAGGCCTGTTGATTCGAAGTAATCTACAGGCCTATTTTTATTTCACGTTTTATAAAACTTTTTGGAATCCACTCAATGAGAATTATGCTAAAACTATTATTGCTAGCAACATTGTCAATATCCCAGTTGGTGTTTGCTTCAAATACAACCGTGCGAAATGATGCCTATACATATGCAAATTATGATCAAGTTATCACTACACATTTATACCTCGATCTTGATGTTGATTTTAATGAAAAAGCGTTATCTGGCTTTGCTGAGCTGTCGCTAAAATGGCTTACTGATGAGGCTAGTCCTGTTATTTTAGATACCCGCGACCTTATTATTCATAAAGTGATGGCGCAAAATAACCAAGGTCAGTGGCAAAAAGTCAATTTCAATCTTGCTAAGCGTGATGATGTTTTAGGCTCAAAATTAACCATTAACACCAAATTTAAAGCGAAAAAATTGCGTGTTTATTATAATTCAACGGAAAAAGCGTCTGGCTTACAATGGTTATCACCAGAGCAAACTGCCGGTAAAGAAAAGCCATTTTTGTTTAGCCAAAACCAAGCTATTCATGCTCGCTCTTGGATCCCTATTCAAGATACACCCAGTGTTCGTGTTACTTATACCGCTAGAATAACCACAGACAAAGACTTATTAGCAGTAATGAGCGCAAATAACGAACCGAATACAGTACGTGACGGCGATTACTTTTTTTCAATGCCGCAAGCTATTCCGCCGTATTTAATTGCTATCGGTGTCGGTGATTTGCATTTTAAAGCGATGAGTCACCAAACAGGTATTTATGCTGAAACGAATATTTTAGATGCGGCTGTTGCTGAGTTTGATGATACTCAAGCAATGATTGATAAAGCAGAGCAGATGTATGGTAAATATCGTTGGGGACGTTATGATTTATTAATACTACCACCGAGCTTTCCTTTTGGTGGCATGGAAAACCCGCGTTTATCATTTATTACGCCTACGGTTATCGCAGGTGACAAGAGCTTAGTGAACTTAATTGCTCACGAATTAGCGCACTCATGGTCGGGTAATTTAGTGACCAATGAAAGCTGGCGTGATCTGTGGCTTAATGAAGGTTTCACCAGTTATGTTGAAAATCGTATTATGGAAGCCGTGTTTGGTGAAAATAGAGCAACAATGGAGCAAGCACTTGATGCACAAGGTTTGAACTATGAAATTGCCGAGTTAGCGCCGGGTGATACTCAGCTCTATATTGATTTAAAAGGTCGTGATCCTGATGATGCTTTTTCTGGTGTGCCGTACACTAAAGGGCAGTTGTTTTTAATCTATCTAGAAAAAAAGTTTGGTCGTGAACGTTTTGATGCCTTTGTTTTAGACTATTTTGATAGTCATGCTTTTCAAAGTTTAGGCACTGCTAACTTTGTTAAATACTTAAAAGCTAACTTAACCCATAAGTTTCCTAATATAGTGAGTGATGAAGAAGTCAATGAGTGGATTTTTGAGCAAGGTTTACCTAGTTATGTGCCAAAACCGACTTCAACAGCCTTTACCACTATAGACGATCAAATTTCAGCTTGGTTAACGGATGAGTCTACACTTGAGCAGTTGCCAACAAAGAATTGGACCTTGCATGAATGGCTACACTTTATCAATAACCTACCGCTTGATATTAAAGCCGAAAGAATGGCCGCACTTGATAAACAGTTTGATTTAACACATAGCAAAAACGCTGAAATAGCACATGCTTGGTATTTATTATCTGTGCGTGTTGGCTATGATGTTGTTTATCCTGCAATGTCTAATTACTTAGTTGCTATTGGTCGTCGTAAATTAATTGTGCCGTTATACAAAGAATTAGCACAAACTGAAGCCGGAAAGGCATGGGCAATGAAAGTTTATCAACAAGCTCGCCCGGGCTATCACGGCTTAGCACAAGGAACAATTGATGGTATTTTGAAAAAATAACATTAACTTGCTATTAATTTTTATTAAAAAGGCTCGTTAGAGCCTTTTTTGTTGATATAATGCTGACCATTATATTTATTGTACTTTTTTCTTTGTAGAGGCTCTGTAGATGTCGGAAGCTGAAAACCGCCCAACCAACTTTATTCGTCAAATTATCGATTCTGATCTTGCCAGTGGAAAGCATACGAGTGTGCAAACTCGTTTTCCGCCAGAGCCTAATGGCTTCTTACACATTGGTCATGCCAAAGCTATTTGCTTAAGTTTTGGTATTGCTCAAGATTATAATGGCTTATGTAATTTACGCTTTGATGATACTAATCCTGAAAAAGAAGATATTGATTATGTGCATGCTATTCAAAAAGATGTGCAATGGTTAGGCTTTGAATGGGCTGGTGATGTTCACTATTCTTCTGATTATTTTGAGCAGCTTCATGGCTTCGCTGTGGAGTTGATTGAAAAAGGCTTAGCTTATGTAGATTTCTTAGATAGTGAACAAGCTAGGGAGTATCGTGGTACGTTAAATAAGCCAGGTAAAAATAGTCCTTATAGAGATACTCCTGTTGAAGAAAACTTAGCGCTATTTGCAAAAATGCGTAATGGCGAATTTAAAGAAGGTGAGTGTTCGTTGCGCGCGAAAATTGATATGACATCAAGTTTCATGTGCATGCGCGATCCAATCATTTATCGTGTTCGTTTTGCACATCACCATCAAACAGGGGATAAGTGGTGTATTTATCCCATGTATGACTTTACTCACTGTTTATCTGATGCCATTGAAGGCATTACGCATTCATTATGTACATTAGAGTTTCAAGATAATCGTCGTTTATATGATTGGGTTATCGACAATGTATCAGTGCCAGTAAAGCCGCACCAATATGAATTTTCACGGTTAAATCTTGAATATACCTTAATGAGTAAGCGTAAATTAAATACCTTGGTTGAAGAAAAGTTAGTTGACGGCTGGGATGATCCACGCATGCCCACTATTGCTGGTTTTAGACGCCGCGGTTATACACCAGCATCTATGCGCGAGTTCGCAAAACGTATTGGTGTTACCAAAATGGAAAACACCGTTGAAATGAGTGTGTTAGAAGCCTGTATTCGTGAAGACTTAAATGATAATGCTCCTCGTGCTATGGCAGTGTTAGATCCTATCAAGTTAGTGATAGAAAATTACCCTGAAGATAAAACAGAAGAGTTAACGGTTAAAAATCATCCTAGCGATGAAAACCAAGGCACTCGTATTGTGCCTTTTAGCCGTGAGTTGTATATCGAAGCGGAAGATTTTAGAGAAGAAGCTAACAAGAAATATAAACGATTAGTACTTGATAAAGCCGTTCGTTTACGTGGCGCCTATGTGGTAACTGCTACGCGTTGTGATAAAGACGAACAAGGTAACGTAACAACAGTATATTGTAATTATCTTGAAGATACCTTAGGCAAAAATCCAAGTGATGGCACTAAGCCTAAGGGTGTTATTCACTGGGTGGAAGCTCAACAATCACTTGATGCAACTGTGCGCTTATACGATAGATTATTTACTGTGCCAAATCCTGCGGCGGAAGATGACTTTCATAAAGTGATGAATCCTGAGTCTTTAATTGTGATTGACAATGCTAAAATTGAACCGTCATTAGCTCATGCTAAAACTGAACAAGCTTTTCAGTTTGAGCGTCAAGGTTACTTCTGTTTAGACAACCATGAGCATGGTGGTGATTTAGTGTTTAACCGCACCGTTGGTTTGCGTGATACGTGGGCAAAAATAGCTAAGTAATATTCTTTAAAGTCACAGAATTAAAAAAGCCCGTAGTTTATATAAGCTACGGGCTTTTGTTTTATATTTTAAGTACTGTTAGTTCATTTTAAAGTCTAACTGCACAGTGGCATAGGCTTCAATAGGCTGGCCGTCTTCAAATTTTGGCGCGTAACGCCACTTTTCTAGAGCGGCTAAAGCTGACTTTTCAAAGCCTTTACCTCCTTCGGATTTGATCACCTTGGCATTTTTGACCGTGCCAAAGTCAGAAATAGTAAAGCCAATTTTTACCCAACCAGACTTTCCTCTTCGTGCATAATCTATAGGGTATTTAGGGTTTGACCTAAACAAGGGTCTCTGTTCTTGGCTATCATCCCAGGGGGTCATAGAACCGATGGCAATACAGTGTTTTGTTGCTTCTTCACTTTTTCCTTTTTTTTCTAAAGCGTTAATTAAAAACGCACGAGTGCTTAGCTCTAATGGATGAGTTGCACCTTCTAGTGCATTAAATACAGGCAGGTTGGCCTGCCAATGCTTAATCGCTGTGTTATATTTATTTCGCGCCAAATAGTATTTGCCAGCAAAAAAGTTAGCTTCAATCACGCGCTTGTCATTTTTTGGGAAATGCTCAGAAAAAAACTTTTGTGCTGTTAAAATAGCATTACTTCTTCTTGAGCCCCTACCAAGTAGCCCTATACCAGCATCCAGTTGAGTTTGAGCGGTAAAGTATGGATTACTATCTTCATGCTTTTCGGCAATACCTATCGCTTTCACATAATATCGAATAGCTTTATCTCTTTCTTTATAATATTGGGTTTGACCAAGTAAGATATATATTTCGGCAAGCTCTGCTGCGCTTTCGCCATAGTTATTTTCGAATATCTCTAATGTTTTATGTAGTAAAGAATTTGCTTGTTCTTCTTGCTTTTTATTAAGATGCTGTTTAGCTAATATTAGCGCTAAGTTTGCTGTGTTAATATCGCTATCACCATAAAGTTTTATACCGAGTTGGTAAGCTTCTTTGGCATAGTTAAATTGCGCATCAGTGTTATTACTTTTTATTGCATCTTGATATGCGAAGTAGGCGGTTTTGAATTGATTATTTAAGGTTTTGTCTAGTTTCGTATTTGCAGAAATCGGTAAGCTACAGATAAGTAAAAGGTAAAAGAAAGTCCTTTTTGACATGTGTTTTTGCTTATTAAACATTTATTATCCCTATAGTTGTTAAACGCCGTTACTATAATAGGTAAAAAATGATAATGTTCAATCATTATTTGAGCTTACTCCAGCTTTGTGACGGAGTAAGCCTAAGTATAAAGCGCTAAATTTTAGGAATACGAATTTTCTTTTCTTCACTTTGGCGGTAAATGATTAACGTCTTTCCAATCACTTGTATTTTTGTTGCATTAGTTTCGCGACAAATAGCGTCAACAATTAAGCCTTTTGTTTCTCTATCATCTGTCGGTATTTTCACTTTAATCAGTTCATGATGATTAAGTGCATAATCAATTTCGGCGACAACAGCCTCAGTTAGGCCATTACTGCCCAATAAAACAACGGGTTTAAGTGGGTGAGCAACACCTTTTAAATATTGTATTTGCTTTTTATTTAAGTTCATTAAAATTTTTCGATAGTCGTTAGCTTGAATTAACGGTATTTTACCCTTATCTAACAGCTAATATCTATAAATAGTCGAAAAAATATGGCAAAGAAGAAACATACTGCAAGCTCACAACGTTGGCTTGATGAACATTTTGAAGACGAGTACGTTAAAAAAGCAAAAAGACTAGGCTTACGATCTCGTGCTGTTTTTAAAATTGAAGAGATAAATAATAAAGATAAGCTGATTAAACCCGGTATGAAAGTGGTTGATTTAGGCGCTGCTCCGGGTGGTTGGTCAGAATATGCAGTAAAAGCAGTCGGTGATAATGGCCAAGTAGTCGCTTGTGATATTTTACCTATGGATGCCATTGCAGGGGTCGATTTCTTAGAAGGGGATTTTCGTGAGGAGGCTGTGTTAGATGCATTATTAACGCGCATTAATGGCAAAAATATTGATGTGGTAATGTCTGATATGGCAGCAAACATGACAGGCAATGAAAGTGCTGATTCAGCGCGTAGCATGTATCTCGTTGAGTTAGCGCTAGACATGTGTGAACAGGTATTAAAACCAAACGGTGCCTTTGTCGTAAAAGTATTCCAAGGTGCTGGTTTTGAAGAATATATGAAAGCGGTGAGAGCAGTATTTAAAACAGTAAAAACCCGCAAGCCTGAGTCTTCACGTGCGCGATCTCGTGAAGTTTATTTAGTGGCAACAGGTTTTAAGGGGTAGCAATGAAAGACGAATTGATTCTTTTAAGCTTGCAAAGTTGTTACTAGTTGTAAATACCGACTAAAGTTAATTCGCTACAGGGCTTGAATTGTAGTAAATTAGCCACAATAACGTATTATAGTAACTGTATTAATTGGTATGACAGTTAAGTTTTTACAAATTTATTAAACCCAAGAGGTCATTAAGTTGAGCGATATGGCAAAAAATCTTATTTTATGGTTAGTAATAGCCGTTGTTTTAATGTCTGTTTTTCAGAGTTTTTCTCCTAACACTGCAAATGAGCAACAAATGGATTACACACGTTTCATTACCGATGTTCGTCAAGGACAGATTCGTGATGCAAGCGTAGATAGAAATGGTGTTATTACGGGTGAAAAACGTAGTGGTGAGGCATATACTACGACTATACCCGGTGGTTATGATCGTGACTTAATTAATGATTTAGTAAAGCAAGGTGTTAGAGCTCAAGGTAAATTACCTGAAGAAACTAGCTTTTTAACCACTATCTTTGTTTCTTGGTTCCCAATGATCTTATTGATAGGTGTATGGATTTTCTTCATGCGTCAAATGCAAGGTGGTGGCGGAAAAGGCGCTATGTCTTTTGGTAAGTCTAAAGCGCGTCAACTCAGTGAAGATCAAATTAAAACAACTTTTGCCGATGTTGCCGGTTGTGATGAAGCCAAAGAAGATGTTGCTGAGCTTGTTGATTACTTAAGAGAGCCGACTAAATTCCAAAAGTTAGGTGGACGAATTCCATCAGGTATTTTATTAGTTGGTCAGCCGGGCACAGGTAAAACGCTATTAGCAAAAGCTATTGCTGGCGAAGCAAAAGTACCATTTTTCACTATTTCTGGCTCAGACTTTGTTGAGATGTTTGTTGGTGTTGGTGCTTCTCGTGTACGTGACATGTTTGAGCAAGCAAAAAAATCAGCACCTTGTATTATCTTTATCGATGAAATTGATGCGGTAGGTCGCCAACGTGGTGCCGGTCTTGGCGGCGGACACGATGAACGTGAGCAAACCCTGAACCAAATGTTAGTAGAAATGGATGGTTTTGAAGGTAACGAAGGTGTGATTGTTATTGCTGCAACTAACCGTCCAGATGTATTAGATCCTGCTTTGTTACGTCCCGGACGTTTTGACCGTCAAGTAACGGTTGGTTTACCTGATATTCGTGGTCGTGAACAGATTTTAAAAGTACACATGCGTAAAGTGCCTTTAGGTGATGATGTTAAAGCGTCAGTGATTGCTCGTGGTACGCCAGGATTCTCAGGGGCAGATTTAGCTAACTTAGTTAACGAAGCTGCTTTATTTGCTGCTCGCACTTCTCGACGTCTAGTGGGGATGAGTGAGTTTGATAAAGCCAAAGATAAAATTATGATGGGCTCTGAACGTAAGTCTATGGTAATGAGTGAATCTGAAAAAGAAATGACCGCTTACCATGAAGCCGGTCATGCGATTATTGGCCGTTTAGTGCCAGATCATGATCCTGTTTATAAGGTGAGTATTATTC